>NZ_AP014545.1:0-312916 GCF_016592435.1 Amphritea japonica ATCC BAA-1530
TTGTGGTTAAGTGGCTAAAGTATAATTAATACAATAGCTTGTCTTGTTGTTAAGTCTGGATATTACCTGTTCTTAAATTATGGATAGTTTTTTATCTATTCTTCTGTTCACCGCGTATCTTCTGGATTTATGCCTAATTGGTTGAATTGCATGAAAAAAATAATTAGTAACAGATTGTCTCTAATTGTGGATAAGAGAGCAGTTACAAGGTATTATCTGCTGATAATTTTTTAGGGTTTTGGTCTTGTCTTGTGACTCCTTAAAGGTGGAGTGAAACAGCAAGGTTATTAAGGATTAGCTATGTCGGCTGAGTTGTGGGAACAGTGTCTTCAGAATCTCCAGGATGAGTTTCCCTCACAACAATACAATACCTGGATCAGGCCACTGAAAGTCTCTGGTGAATCAGAAACCGGACTGGTGCTATTAGCACCGAACCGTTTCGTTAAAGATTGGGTCAGTGATAAGTATCTGAAGCGTATTCGTGAGATTGTTAATACGGTTACCGGCGACATTGCGGCGCAGGTAAGTATTGATATCGCGGGCCGTAATGGAGGCTTTGCTTCACGACCTGTTCGCCCATCTCCTCCTCCCGCTCCGGCGCGACGTGCGCCTAGCCGTTTTGCTGAGGCTAAGCCTTTTACCTCGCCACAATCTGTTGCCCCAGAGCGGCAGAGTGCGCCGGTTGATGATAATCCGCCGATGCAATTAGCAATTGATGAAAGTAGTTTTCAGACAATCAGCCAGACTGAAATTATCGTCCCTCCCTCGGTAGCCCGTTCTCCTGCGCCTTCACGTAATGTTGATGTCGACGGCGGTGTTGGTCATCAGTCAAATCTGAATCAGTCGTTTACGTTTAACTCTTTTGTTCAGGGTAAATCTAATCAGTTAGCACTGGCGGCGGCTCAACAGGTGGCAGATAACCCGGGTGGCTCCTACAACCCGCTGTTTATATATGGTGGTGTTGGCTTAGGTAAAACCCACCTGATGCATGCGGTGGGTATGGAGATGATGCAGCGCAACCCAAACGCTAAGATCGTTTATCTGCACTCAGAGCGTTTTGTTGCGGATATGGTAAAAGCGCTGCAATTGAATGCCATTAATGATTTCAAACGTTATTACCGTTCAGTAGATGCATTGCTGATCGATGATATTCAGTTTTTTGCCGGTAAAGAGCGCTCTCAGGAAGAGTTTTTCCATACCTTTAACGCGTTGTTAGAGGGGGGGCAGCAGATGATTCTGACCAGTGATCGTTATCCTAAAGAGATTAACGGTGTTGAAGAACGACTTAAGTCCCGTTTTGGCTGGGGTCTGACTGTTGCTATCGAACCGCCAGAGCTGGAAACCCGGGTTGCGATTCTGATGAAAAAGGCAGAAGAAGCGCAGGTTCGCCTGCCGGACGACTCAGCTTTCTTTCTGGCACAAAAAATTCGCTCCAACGTACGAGAGCTTGAAGGCGCCTTAAAAAGAGTGATCGCAAACGCCCATTTCACTGGAAATGCGATAACCACGCCTTTTATTAAAGAATCACTGAAAGACCTGCTGGCATTGCAGGATAAACAGGTTAGTATTGATAACATTCAGCGGGTTGTTGCCGATTATTATAAGATCAAAATATCGGACCTGCTTTCTAAGCGACGCAGTCGTTCTGTGGCCCGGCCCAGACAGGTTGCCATGGCCCTGTCTAAAGAGCTGACTAATCACAGTTTACCTGAGATTGGTGATGCTTTTGGCGGACGGGATCATACAACAGTACTGCACGGTTGCCGGAAAGTTGCCTCGTTGCGTGAAACTGATACGGATATAAGAGAGGATTATCAGAACTTGTTGCGTCATCTGACTGCGTAACAGACTGATCAATTAAGGGTAGCAAAAGATGAAATTTGTTATTTCGCGAGAAGCGCTAATTAAGCCACTGCAGTTGGTTGCAGGTGTTGTGGAACGTCGTCAGACTCTGCCTGTGCTTTCCAATATCCTACTGGTTGCCGAAGGCGATCAGCTGTCGATGACCGGAACCGATCTCGAGGTTGAACTGGTTGGCCGGGTGCAGTTAGATGAGCCTGCTGAAGCAGGGTCTATTACGGTGCCAGCCCGTAAGCTGATGGATATCTGTAAGTCACTACCGGATACAGCACAGATCGAGCTGACTCTGACCGGGCAGAAGATGGTAATCAAAGCGGGTCGTAGTCGGTTTACTCTGTCTACACTGCCAGCGGCTGAGTTTCCAAATGTCGAAGATAGCCCTGAGTCCTTTGAGCTGAATGTGCTGCAAAGCCAGCTGCGCCATCTGATCGATCAGACCGGCTTCTCAATGGCTCAGCAGGATGTTCGCTACTACCTCAACGGGATGCTGTTGGAGATCAGTGAAAACAGTCTTCGTGCAGTCTCTACTGATGGCCACCGTCTGGCGACCAGTGTTGCTGAAGTTGATACTAACGGTCCGACTAATTCTCAGTTTATCGTGCCACGTAAAGGTATTCTTGAACTGGCCCGTCTGCTACAAAGCGGTGATGATCAGGTGAAGCTGGTTGTGGGTGCTAATCACCTTCGTGCGCATGCGGGCGACTATACCTTTACCTCTAAGCTGGTTGACGGCAAGTTCCCGGATTATCAGCGTGTAATCCCGCAAGGTGGTGACAAGTTTGTTCTTGGTACCCGCCAGGAATTACGTCAGGTATTCAGCCGCATCGCGATTCTGTCAAACGAGAAGTATCGTGGCGTCCGGCTCTCCCTGACAAACGGTTATCTGCAGGTTATGGCGAATAACCCGGAGCAGGAAGAAGCAGAGGAAACCGTCGCAGTAGATTACGAAGGTGATACCCTGGAGATCGGCTTCAACGTCAACTATCTGCTGGATGTGTTGTCGATTGTAAGCTCTGAAGTGGTTCGTTTTACTCTCTCCGACTCTAACAGCAGTGCGCTGATTGAGGGTCTGGATGATGCGAACTCGATCTATGTTGTTATGCCGATGCGGATGTAATGTTGCCTGGAGGCCTTCCGGGCCTCCTACTCTCCTCTCTCTATGCCGATAACCCAACTCAATGTTCAAGCGATTCGCAATCTGAGTGAACTCAGCCTGACGCCCTCCTCCAGTATCAATATTATTTACGGTGCCAACGGCAGCGGTAAGAGTAGCCTGCTCGAAGCGATTCACTTGTTAGGGTTGTGCCGTTCATTTCGTACCAACAAATTGAATCACCTTATTCAGTCTGGGGGTGAGCGTTGTACGGTATTCGCACAGTTAGATGCAATGGGCAGTGGCATCAGCCAGCCGTTAGGTGTCGAGCGAGATCTGGCAGGTGAAAGCAGGATTCGTTTTGCCGGAAAGAACATCGATCTGACCACCCTGGCAGAGCTGTTGCCCATACAGGTAATTAACTCAGAAACCTTCATGATTCTTGAAGGAAGTCCGGGTGTCAGGCGACAGTTTTTAGACTGGGGTGCGTTTCACTCAAATCCTGAATTTATAAGGCTTTGGAGAGGGTTTAGACGGGTATTAAAACAGCGTAATTCTTTGCTGAAATATGGTAAAATCGATCAACGGCTTCGTGCGGTCTGGGACAGCGAGTTTATTAAATATGCTGAACAGTTAAATACACTTCGCGAAGTGTATATTGAAGCCTTAAAACCCGAATTTGATTTAATCCTTGCTGATCTGCTTGAGGGCGTCAGCATCGAGCTTGGTTTTAGTCCCGGATGGGATAAAAAACGCGGCCTGGATCAGGTGCTGGAAGAGAACTTTGAGCGCGACTTGCGACAGGGTTATACCGGTGCCGGCCCCCAGCGGGCAGATCTGCGGCTTAAGGTAGATGGCCATATTGCCTCAGAACGTCTCTCCAGGGGACAGAAGAAGGTAGTAGTGAGCGCCCTTAAGCTGGCACAAGGCGTTTTGTTTTATAAGCTGAACAGTCGCTCCTGTATCTATCTGATCGATGACCTACCGTCAGAGTTAGATAGACAACATAGCAGGCTGTTCTGTAACTATTTGGAAAAAACAGCCAGTCAGTGCTTTATCACTTGTGTAGATAAAGAGTCACTGACAGGCCTCTGGTCGGAGTCGACCGAGACCTGTTTTTTCAACATACAAGAGGGTGCTTTGAGCACTCAGTAAGCTAGCCAGGAGAACTGAATGAGCGGCGAAAATCAGGAATACGATTCTTCCAGTATTAAGGTCCTAAAGGGACTTGATGCGGTTCGTAAGCGCCCGGGAATGTATATAGGCGATACCGACGATGGTACTGGTCTGCATCATATGGTTTTCGAGATCGTGGATAATTCGATCGATGAAGCGCTGGCGGGTTATTGCAGTGAAGTCAAAGTGGTTATCCACGGCGATAACAGTGTCACTGTGTCAGACAATGGCCGGGGTATTCCTACCGATCTGCACGAAGAGGAAGGCGTCTCTGCTGCAGAGGTTATCATGACGGTGCTTCATGCCGGCGGTAAGTTTGATGATAACTCTTACAAGGTTTCCGGTGGTCTGCACGGCGTGGGTGTATCGGTGGTGAACGCCCTGTCGGCAGAACTTAAAATGACGATTCGCCGTAAAGGTGAAGTGTTTGAGCAAACTTACCGTCATGGTGTGCCGGATGAGCCATTGAAAGTCGTAGGTCAAACTGAAACCTCCGGTACGGCGGTTCGCTTCTGGCCTTCTGAAGATACTTTCCATAATCAGCTGGAGTTTAAATTTGATATTCTGGCGAAGCGTCTGCGTGAGCTCTCCTTCCTGAACTCCGGTGTTGCGATTCGTCTGACCGATGAGCGCAGTGGTGATGAAGAACTGTTTGCCTACGAAGGTGGTCTGAGCTCTTTTGTTGATTACCTCAACACCAACAAGACCTCTGTTAATAAGATGTTCCACATCAACGTGATGCACGATAACGGTGTCGGTGTTGAAGTCGCGATGCAGTGGAATGACAGCTATCAGGAAAGTATCCATTCCTTTACCAACAATATTCCACAACGTGACGGTGGTACCCACCTGTCTGGCTTCCGTACCGCCCTTACCCGGGCGCTGAATAACTATATTGAAGCGGAAAACCTCAACAAGAATGGTAAGGGCTCAACGACCGGTGATGATTGCCGTGAAGGTTTGACCGCTATCGTATCGGTTAAAGTACCCGATCCTAAGTTCTCCTCCCAGACCAAAGATAAGCTGGTGTCTTCTGAGGTGAAAACAGCGGTTGAGCAAGCGATGTATGAGCAGCTGAACGATTACCTGCAAGAAAATCCACAGGATGCTAAGGCGGTTGTCTCGAAGATGATCGACGCTGCCCGTGCCCGTGAAGCCGCGCGTAAAGCCCGTGAGATGACCCGTCGTAAGGGCGCGCTGGATATTGCCGGCCTGCCAGGAAAGCTGGCAGACTGTCAGGAAAAAGATCCGGCCCTCTCTGAAATATACCTGGTGGAGGGTGACTCTGCTGGCGGTTCAGCCAAGCAGGGGCGTAATCGTAAGTCACAGGCGATTCTGCCGCTTAAGGGTAAGATTCTTAACGTCGAGAAAGCCCGTTTTGATAAAATGCTCTCCTCTGCTGAGGTGGGTACTCTGATCACCGCACTGGGTACCGGTATCGGCCGGGAAGAGTTTAATCCGGATAAGCTACGTTACCACTCGATCATTATCATGACCGATGCCGACGTGGATGGATCACACATCCGAACGTTGCTGCTGACCTTCTTCTTCCGTCAGATGCCAGAAATTATTGAGCGGGGTCATGTGTTTATTGCACAGCCTCCGCTTTATAAGATTAAGAAAGGTAAGCAGGAGCAGTATCTGAAAGATGATGATGCGCTTGATAATTACCTGCTTCAGGGCGCGCTGGAAGGTGCTTCAATGCATGTGACAGCGGATGCCCCTCCTATCAGCGGAACGGGTCTTGAAGAGATCGTCAATCGCTACCGTGCGGTCGATCGCATGCTGGCACGTTTGTCGCGTCTCTATCCGGAGCCCATTTTGCGTCAGATGATTCATACTACGCGTCTGACACCGGAAGGTCTGAAAGATGAGCAGACTGTCGCTGAGTGGATCGATCAGGTCTGCGATGGTCTGGGCGATACCCTTGATGGCGGTGATGTGTACACATCTTCTGCTGCTGAGGATATGGAGCACCAGGGCGTATTCCTGCCAAGTGTAAAAGTGATGCAGCATGGTGTTAGTCATCACTACACCTTCGATATGTCGTTCTTCGAATCGAAAGATTACGCGGCACTGGCAGGCTTGGGTGATACGCTGATGGGGCTGTTAGAAGAGACCGCTTACTTCAAACGTGGCGAGCGCACCTTTGCGACCACTGAATTTTCCGCTGGCCTGAACTGGCTGATGGAGCAGTCGAAACGTGGCCACTACATACAGCGCTATAAGGGACTGGGTGAGATGAACCCGGAACAGCTTTGGGAAACCACTATGGATCCAGAACAGCGTCGTATGCTGCAGGTAACCATCGACGATGCCATCGCTGCGGACTTGTTGTTTACTACTCTGATGGGCGATGAAGTGGAGCCTCGCAGAGAGTTTATTGAAACCAATGCATTGAATGTGTCCAACCTCGATATCTGATGTTTGTGTCGTGTCGAATCTCATTTAGAGTGAAACGGCGTCTCAGAATAGTGAAATGCCGTCTCATTTAGAATGAAATGGGAAATAAAAAAGCAGCCAGTGGCTGCTTTTTTTTGTGTGAAAAGTTTTGAAATTAAGCCGCTAAGCTTATTAAGTGCTCAGCTGCTTGTTTTGCATTTTTAGTCTGTATCAAATTGATATCTTCAGAATTGGCCAGTTCAGAAACCATTTTTACTGTATCTTGCAGACGGTTCACTGCTTTATTAGAGAGTGTTGGATCATCGAAAGCGGGCATTCCAATAATCATTTCATATGTGACTGGTTTCACTAAAAGCTGAGACTTTTTCAATGATTCTAAATCAAATAGTTTCGCCTTCATGGAATTTAATGAAGCAGAAAGTCGCGAAGGGACAAGTAATCCAAAATTGGAAACGTATTTGTCTGTTAGAAATCCATACGAAGTGAGTATATCTGTATCGCTGATCTTTATTCTCTTATTGAAGTGTGAGGCAAAATGAGGGCTAATTAGCCTTATTTCATCAGCAATACTTCGAGTCCAGTTTTCACTATATTGTCTAGGCTGTTCCTCGTCGTCTTCTCGTTCAGCATCCAAAGCTAATGTACTGAGGCTTGCGGATATACGTATAGCTTGCTTAAGAATACCTTCTATATTTTCATCTGCGGCAATATGCTCCTGACCAAGTTTCACTCCATCAAATGGAGGTGACCAATTACTAAGTGTGCCGTTAGTATTTATTTCATTGTTGGCGGAATTCATAACCCAATCAATCATGGCCTGCATTTTTTCTGCTTGAGAGCCATAAAGACAATCAAGCAATTCAGGCCGGATGGCTTGAATAACTTTACATTGCTTATCTACCCCTATTGCGGTCGCTACTATTGCAATTTTTTCACCTGAACCAATTATAGGTTCAAGGTAAATGGCCTGCCAAGACCCACTATAATCGGGCTGCGCTGGGAAAAGAGACTCTAAAGTATTCATATGGCCATCTCTTGCTGTTGCAGTTTTAATCGTTTCGAAAATAATTCATGAAGCAAACTTGCTCTACTCTCCAAAAAATCGATTACACGAAGAACTTCATCATCTCTTAAGTATGACCCTGCATAAGTTTTCTCTGAGAGAATCGAAAAAGGTAGTTCTTGGTATTGGGGGATAAGTGAGGTCTGAACTTGCCTGTTCACCTTATATTTCTCAAACTCACTCTTCACAGAATATATTACATCCACAATCTGATTCGAATGAGCCCCTTCTTTAAATTCTATCTCTTCACCAATAGCATTCTCGTGATCAATAAATGAGAATTCATTGCCGCCGTCATAGAGGATATTTCCAACATTTCTATCCCAGTTAGCAATCCATTCATCAAAAAGGCCTACATCTAGGGTTTTTGCAAACTCCCTTAATTTTAGCATAGCCTCTTCGGAGTGCGCATGTCTTCGAAAACTAGGATAATTAGCATCCTCGGAACCAAATGCGAGTTCGTAATTATCTTCAGGGATATTTGGAAAAGAGTCATTTGTCAGTTTTACAACTAACGGCTTTGGAATTGGTAGTCCTAAGTATCTTCCTAAAATTGCGCAGACACATTCAATGTAAAGCTTTTGGGGAGGTAACTGTTTAACAAAAGCCACAACAATCTTATCGTGTGTTTTTACATGACCTTTCCATGTTGGATTAACATTTTGGTCATTAAAAAGTTGTGCACCAGGCAGCATTATGCCGACATCGACTTGTTCCATGTTCATCACTTCCCTTTTCTGGCCCGTATTTTTAGGCGCAATGCATTTTGAGTTTACAAGGTATTGTTATTAAAAGCATGATGATTGTAATGGCGAAGAAAGCTTACAGAGCTTTGTTAAGACTGTGGTGGGTCAATGGAGTCAGATTCGTTGGTTTCAAGTAGGAATTGCTGTTTTGCTAACTACACAAGTTCTAAATCAGCACTAATGCTTTCTTGTGTGAAATGACTTTCCACTTTTGTGAAAAAATAAATCATTTTAAATCAAGTGGTTAGGTATGTGAAAAATACAAGTCGCACGTTTGTCGTCTTTTCTCACTATCTAAACTCTTCCTAATAAGGTCAAAACTAGGCGATACGCTAGTACGACTGAAGCCTCGCTAGAAATTTCAATTCTTCCTATCTCCTATCTGTATTATGCCGATGACATTAGATTAGCGGCTTTCCTTCATTACAAAATATAACTGTATATTTCTTAATCAAAAAAGATCATAGAGTAACCTGAATGACAGATGGAAATATTTTTGTTTTTCTAATATTGCAATATTAACATATTGATTTTAATAAAGTTTTTTGATTTTATTTTTGATTTTTGAAGATTTTGGATATAAGTTTACTGAAGTTAGAAAATTATTCAGGTAGGCACATGACCCCATTTAGCTCTTATCTCGAATCATTGCGCAGAAGCCGCAGAATTAAGCAGAAGGACTTCGCAAATGAAGTTGGCGTTAGCTCCTGCTATATAAGTGCTATTGAGCTTGGCCGCAAGAACCCCCCTTCTCATGACATCATCGAGTCCATGATTAAAGCTTTGCAACTAAGTTCTAAAGAAGCCTCTTTGTTGTGGGACTATGCAGAGCAATCTATTCGAGTACTACGCATACCTGAAGACCTGCCATTAGAGGAATACGCTGTCGTTAATGATCTTAAGCGCTCTTTTGGTTCACTATCTAAAGAGCAAATTACAATTATTCGAGCGACGCTATCTATACGTAGCTTTCAGCAAGAGCAAATTCAATAGGATTCGGGAGGATAAACATATGTAAAAAAACGGACGAAGCTAATGCTTGGCCCGCTTTTGTAAGGTATTAGATACCTCGACTGGTAATCAAAGTATCTATTCCTTCCGGCAGTTCGTCAAGCTCCAGTACTCATACAACATTTTTCATTACCGATATCGGTAAGGATTTAGTATGCCAAAAATTCAGAATGTCGTGCCATTTGGCCAGCGATAAGGAGCCTCTATGCCTCAAAAAACGAGACTTAAAAAGGCGCATCAACGATCTAGAGAAGCCGTTACTCGCTCAAGAATGACAGTAAGAGGGCGTTTCCCATCAGCGAAGATGGGAAGAATGGTTGATTGGGAGTCGCAACTTGAAAGGCGAGCTTGCTATCGATTTGAGTTCTCTCCTGCTGTCTTATCTTTCAAAGAGCAACCCCAGCCTATTCGATTTCGAATTGGTGACCAATTGGCGAAGTATACGCCAGATTTTGAGTTGGAATTGGTCAATGGGGAGACCTGGTTTGTTGAGATAAAACCTCTGGATCATCTACGGAAGCCAGAACTAGCAGAGCGTCTTTCATTGGCTGCAGGTTGGTTCAAGCGCAATGGATATAAATTCATTGTGATAACGGATGAAGAACTGATTCATCCTGACTTGGAATCAAATCTAGCCTTTCTAAGACACTTTCAAACTCATGAGATTAATGAGTCCACGGTTAGTCATGTCTGTCATTGGTTTGATCATATAGACGCCCCCACCCTCGGTGGGTTGCACGAGTACTTTGGCGACAAGGCAACTGCTTATGCTCTTTTATCTCAGAACCTGATTAGCACCGACCTTTCTGATCCCTTCAATCTCAATTCGGAATTGTTTCTTCTTGAGGAGAATAGTTATGCAACGCTTTTATTTTCATACAGGACAGCACCTGACTTTAGACTCTGTACCGTACATGATGCAGAGAATTCTTGAAAACAAAGATGTGATTTTACAAAGAAAGTCAGATCTTGGATTAATTACTCGGTCCAGAAATGAGCTTATAGAAGCCTTTGGCGCTGGTGCGCTTAAATTTATTATCAAAGATGAATTGGGTCTTGAATCTAAAGCCAACAAACCTGACAAACTTAAACCCCTGGATTCATTTACTGAAGAGCAGCAACGAGAGGCTTTACGGAAGCAGTCTTATATTAATCTTGCCGTTAAAGCTCTTGGAGAGGAGCCCTGCCATCAGAAGTTAAAGAATTACATCGACCTATTTGCGGATCGATTGCAAGACTCCAACCCCCCAAGCTCGATCACACTATATCGTTGGTGGGTTACCTGGATTAAATCAGGGAAAGATATTATTTCACTGGTTACTCGCTCGGAAGGACGAGCTTCTGTGTATTTAAAAGAATACCGTGAAGTTATTTATGAAGTGATTGATGAGGTGTTAATGACACCTGAGTATGGTTCAAGGCAGGATGCCTTTGATCTATTTAAAGTGAAGCTGAATGAACTGAATTCGATTCGCTTAGATCCATTAGATATGCCCTCTAGAGCTACATTCTATCGTTTATTGAAAAGTTTGATAGATCCCCAAGAGTTGACTGCAGCACGGCATGGAAAGCGAGCAGCTGAAATGGAGTTTCGGGTTAGCGGGAAAGGTGTTACATCAACTCGAATATTGGAACGTGTAGAGATTGATCATACACCGATAGATCTTATCGTTGTGGATGAACGTATTGGAGAAGCGGTTGGTCGTCCTACGTTAACCATGATTCTAGATCATTACTCAAGAATGCCCCTAGGGTTTTATTTAGGATTTGAACCCCCTTCTTCTGTTGCTGTTATGAGAGCTATCAGACACGCCATCATGCCCAAAAGTTATGTTAACGATGATTATCCAGACTTTGAAAATGGTTGGCCTGCCTATGGGGTTTTTTGGGTGCTGGTCTGTGATAACGGTTCTGAATTCCACGATCATCAGCTCCAACGAATGGCAAATGAGCTGAATATTGAGCTGTTCTACTGTCCTAAGCAGCACCCCTATTACAAAGGAGCTGTTGAACGTTTTCTGGGCACTTTAAATAGAGCGGTGTGTCACTCTGCTTCAGGTTCCACCCGGTCTAATATTCAGCAAAGGGGGAATTATAATTCAGCCCAAGAAGCCTCAATTACGCTGGAAAAACTCAGACGTCTCATTCACGACTGGATCATCAATATCTACAGCCGTGAGTATCATGAAGGCTTAGGAGATAGTCCGGTGAATGTCTGGACGAAAGGCCTTCAGCATGTAGAGCCGACTTTGCCTCTTAGTCGTGAACGCTTGGATCTTACCTTGACCAAGGAGTTTGAAAGAACGATCAATCATGAGGGGGTTAGTCTTTTCAGACTTAAATATAACTCCCATGAGCTTGGCCTTCTGCGGCGTCAATTAACAGAGAAAGCGTTAGTAAAGGTCAGAATTGATCCTGAGAACTTAGGCCAGGTGTGGGCCTATGACGAGCGAGAAGGCTCGTTCTTCTCAGTCCCCTGCATCGACCCGGAATATGCGGAAGGTCTTAGTCAGCGCCAACACGAATATATTCTTAAGCATAGAACGAACACCCGTAAGGCTTTAGATACTGATGAATTGCTGGAGAGAAAGGTTAGGTTTAAGCGGGATGTTCGAGAGGCGTCTAAAGCAAAAGGACTTCGCAAGCGGACTAAAGCGGCACAGCTCTCACAACTGCCTATTGTGGATGTCGATCAGCTCTCAGTCCCTAAAAGAGAAGAACAATTACCTCTTATTGATATTGATGAAATGGATGAGTTTGATATGGATGAATTGGACGAGCTTGATATGGATTGGAGGGCTGAAAAATGAATAAAGAGCAATTAGCGGTGCTTTCAAAATTTAATCATCGCGTCATCAAACATCCTCAGTTTGAATCAGCATTTAGCAAGATCGAAGAGGCTTATCAATTGAATGATGAGATCGGTTTTCAGCTGAACCTCATTTGCATCGGAATGTCAGGAACAGGCAAGTCGACCCTGAAACGAAGGCTCGTAAAAAAATACCCAGAGTCATATGCGAAGGACCGAAAAATCGTACCAGTACTGGTGATTGATACTCCCTCCCTTCCAACAGTTAAAAATATGGCTGAAGGCATGCTATTTCAGTTAGGAGATCCTGCGTTTTTCAAGGGATCCGCGGTTGATAAAACCGGTAGGATTCTGAATTACATCAAGAGCTGCCAGGTCAGGCTAATTATTTTTGATGAGCTCCAGCATTTTATTGATCAGGGAAGTCGCGCTGCGCCACGGCAAGTATCAGATTGGTTAAAAACGTTAATTGATCAGTCCGGCTCATCAGCTGTTCTCATGGGGTTAGAGCAAAGTGAGTACATACTTAGGATAAATGAGCAGTTGCGCCGCAGGTTCAGTCGAAGAGTGGACCTTAAACCCTTCTCAATTGCATGCAGTAGTAGCTTTCGGGACTTCACCAAAGTGATCAAAGGGCTCTATCGTACTGCCGATATGCCCTTGTCGGGGAAGCTTAGCCAGGACCTTTTCAAGCGTTGGCACTTTGCTACGAATGGCATCATGGCGTATATGGTTAACCTGATTATTTCAGCGTATCAGGTCGCACAACGAGAAGGCTATGCTTCTATTCATCAAGAGTGTTTAGAGCAAGCCTTTATCGAATCAATCTGGTCTGAGGGAGAAGGAAGACTTAACCCGTTCAGTAAAAGCTTCAATTTCAATCGGCTCATAAAGCCAGGTATGCCCTTCCATAAGATTGAAACGAAGGAGCTGGCTATATGACGGGACTGATTCAACCAATTTGCTATCCACAGCCTTATGATGATGAATCGCCGGTTGGCTATTTGATACGGGTCTGTCAGGCCAATAAATTTAATAACATTCGATGGCTTTACCCTGAGGAAGGTAAGTTATTCTCGTTGCAGCCAACAGAAATTTTAGAGCAGCTAGTAAGCTCTCCCTGGTCAGGATTTCAGAACGTAAAAGATGGTATCTCACCCTATTGCTCTTTAAGCCCAGTCGATCTCAATATTACAGTGCTAAGGTACTGTCCTCTGTGCTTAAAGGAAGAGCCCTACTTTCGGGTTCAATGGCATCTGAAATGCACTACGGTATGTGTAAAGCATCAGTGTTGGCTGGTAGATCGATGTTTTGAGTGTAAGGAGCCATTGAAATATGGGCGCTTGGCATCGGTCGAAAACTGTCATTGTCGTTATTCATTGTTCGACACACCGATCCAAGAAATACCCAATAATGTGATTAGGTTTCAACAGTTCATAGATGGTGTAGACACCTATTTTGAAGGAGGCAATTACTGGCTTAGTGAGAGTTTAAATCCATCTGATTTTAATTTAAGAAGACGGGTTCAGCTGGTGCATGGGTTCTCTCTGTGGCAACCAGTTGAAGACAACTCACTTGCCAGGACTGGGACTTTCTCTGGTTTTAGTGATATTGAAACGGCTAAGGCGTATGTGCTTTCAGCCGCAGATACGTTTTTTACAGATACAGATGGTTTTACCCCCTTTCTTTATCACCTACATCAGCAGGTTTATGAAAATCAGGAGGATGGAGACAAGCTATTTAAACGATTCTACAAATACTTCTTTCATCAGATTGGAGTTGCCATTGATCCTCTTTATCAGGCAGTAGAGCAGTACGTTAATCATAACTGGCAATACTATCTCTCCCAAAAAAACTCTCTCTTTACTGAGTCAATGATAGATAGACACATGTGGCTTCCATTGCAAACTGCAAGCAACAGATTTGATATCACTAAGAGTGAGCTTAAGCGAGCCGTTGCTAAAGGGGCTGTGAGATCTAAAGAAAATTACTATTTTGATTCTGAGCGAACGCTTACATTGGTATACCTGCCTGATGTCTTGAAATACCTCGATATTAACGAGAACCTTGTTAATGCGGTGACTGCCGCCGGTATATTAGGTGTCACCAAAAAGCAGTTTTATCAGTTATTGGATAGTAGTTATATCGATGGAGAGGCTCCCTCCAAAAAGAGCGGCTCGTCTTGGCGTGTTAACAGGAGTGATCTCAAGGATTTGTTAGAGAGGTTTACAAAAGGTCATCCTGTTCTGGATGATCAGTATATCCCTCTGCCGGATGCTATACGAAAAATTGGAAATAGAATTGAAAGCCCATTTATTCGTTTACTGCAGGCTATTGAAGGTGGTGATATCTCTACAAGGGTAAATCCTCAACTCGTTGGTTTGAGAAGCTTATGTTTATCAGAAGTGGAGTTAGCCGATTGGTATTCAGCAAAAACGGTCGAAGATAGGTTCTATAGTGTTCAAGAATTGGCCAAAGAGATGCAGGTGTTGCCAGGCTTGATAACCAGTTTGTTGGGTATTGGGGCATTGTCTTCTTACTATGTTCCAGATTTGTCGGGAAAGAGGATTACAATACGCTCAGTACAGCAGTTTCAGGAGAAATACGTGATCCTTTCCAAGCTTGCAAAGTGTAGTGGTGTCTCCACGCATCGAATGAAGTCGATAGTCGAGTCACTTGGTATTCAGTCGATTGATGAAGGGGTATCGGATAATGCCAAGTTTTTAAGCCGTATTTACTACAGACACGAAATGCTGGAAAAGAAGGAAATAGCGCCTTTGGTTTCTTCCATGAAGGACTGGGAATACATGGGGTAGAGAAAGGGATGCCCTATTCTTCCAACTTATGGTCCAGACTGAACCTTTTGGATGAAAGCGCGTATTTTCCTGAACGCCCATGAACTGTTTGTTAAATGAAGAATTTTGGTTATATACTGCTTATATCAGCTAGATGACTCTACGAGTTGATCAATCCAGCTTCCAACTGGTTTGATAGCAAGAAGCCGCCCTCTCGGGGCGGCTTTTTTGTTCCTAAAGTTAGTGGCTTGTGATGGGCTAGTCGGGTTTAGAGGCGTATCAGCGTGAAAGATATTTTAGCCTTGTTGGTTCTGGAGGGACTGGGGTAAATCATCATTGATGGCCGCTTAGCTCCTACTAAAAGAGGAAAGATTACCCTCCTCTCTCTCCGTTAAACAACAAAAATCCGCCGGATATGACTGTTAGTTAGTGGCTTCTTCAAGCTGAGGACTATTTTCTATCTGTTCGTTTATAGGTGAGTTAGATTGCTTAATCGAGCCACTTCGTAGGATTCTGTCCCTTCTAGCCTTGATCAAAGCTTCATATAGCTGAGGTCTTGCTTTGATTGTGTGAATCATACTGATAAGTAATCTACTAATAAGAATGGCAACAAAAAAGTATAGGGTTCCTATATACCAGAAGATCTTTTGGTCTTTTATTGTCTGATTAAAGTATGCAATGCTTTCAGGGTCCTCAAACGAGCTACAAATTATTTTAACGCTTTCTATCGAAAGTCCTGTTGTATTGACTACCCCGACTTGCCCTAGTGACTCACAAGCGGATTTATCAAACGCCCACTCCTTGCTTTCCTCTAAAATAATGAGATAGCTGATACTAGAGAAGCCGTTCTTATTCAAAGAAACCCACTGAGACTCGTTTTTAAGCTTTACGATTGCACCATTTGAGGAAGCTATAAAAAGTAATGGCTGAATGCTTAAAGCTATTCCTAAAAAAACAACTCCAGGGAACACTGTTATCCAAGGGTTAATTTTCTTAACTTTTCTCAGTTGTGAGTCGAACCCTCCTCTCATCTTGGAGAAAAATTTAATATTCAATTCGTTTTTTTGCACTCGTTGCTGAATCCAATGAATCTCTTTGAGTGATTTGGTCTGCATATGAAATAAGGCATTGAATCGCTCTATATCTGTTCGCTCTTGCCAGAACTTTTTGAGCTTACGGTCGCTGAACTCTGATCCACCTATAAGTAGGGCGTACAGCCTATTCATGAGGGCGTATGAACTTCCAGATTTAAATTGAAAATATCCTGCTATAGCAAGCAGAAAGAGGCCCGTCACTAACCAGGCGGGCAAACTTAAAAATGCATTTAGAGGTGAGTCATCCATGATATTTCTTCCGTGAAAAGTAATCGAATCAGGTTCAATAGCTTTAAATAATATAGATTTTTTACTTTTCTATTACATGAGCGGCCACTTATATGGCACAAGTCCAGAATGTTCTTACTTGCTTATAGTGCGACTATTTAGATCCTTGAGAATAGCACTCTCAAGCCAGTTCGGCACAATGAAGTCTTGAGATTTAAGTATTGTTTTGGGCACGTCTTCCCAGAATCCTGTAATAGCGCTTGAAAATTCCTCTACATGAGCGTCCGTTATCGAGAGATGTGTATGATCCAAAAAGTCCAGTTCGAAAAAATCATCCCCAAACGTACCGTAAGGATTACGTAGGTATTCGGGGTATTTTTTCTTTAGTTCTTCCAGTGATTTACCTTTTCCATGTTTATAGATATTAATCACCAAGCGGCAAGCATCAAGCTTTCGGAAATAACTTTTACTTTGAATATTCCAGCCTAAGGACTTAAATAGTTCAGCTATTTTCCCAAAATCTACGCTCCAGATTTTAGCCTCAGTATGGTTTCCATGATGCCAGTGATTCACCTCTGTAATCATCCAGTCACGGAATTGCTTATCCCACTCATGGTACATTCCTGCCACAACGCTTAAGCGCGTAGTGTTATGCATACCAGAAAGAAGTTGATAGAACTCGATCTCAATATCATGTGCTTGTTCATAGAAACTACCAGGGTCGTGTCGGTCAGGATCAAACCTATGATTGTTATCTTCTAGCCAGTGCTCAGCCGCTTTTCTTGCTTCAGTTTCTATATCTTTAAATTGAGCTAACAATCGCTTGTTAGCCTGGGTTACATAAAACTCATGGACGGCAATGAAGGATTTTCGGCTAGGCTCCCACATTTGAAATAGAACAAACTGCTTCATAAACTAATTCTCAGGCCAATTTTGGGGTAGGTCTAATAGGCAACCCAAACAGAACCCCTCCTCGAAGACTAATTCATCCTCTGAATTGGCTTTACAATGTGGAAATGCATCTAGATATGATGGAACTTGGTAGTTAGCCCAAGGATTCATGAATAATCCTTGTTTTAGTTTTGCAATACACCAAGGAGAGTTTCCCTTAAAGAGCCATGCTCCGCTGACTCTGGTGTATTGAGGACCTCCGAAAGAGAGCCAAGCACCATTCGGCTTTCTTCCCCTCCCTACAACATCACCGGAATTCCTATCGATGGTTATTGTTTCATCTCCAAAAAGCGCACTAATAGCCGTTAACTTATCAACATGCTTTGAATCCACACCAATAGCGATAATTAATGGCTTACTCAATTCACCATATTTATTTCCTTTTGTTTTTATGGCCTTCTTAATTTGCCGTCCAGTATCTAAAGGTCGTACTTCTGGCATGTTCATACCAATCAATCTGTCACCGGTACCTCTACTTTCTTCATTCTTGGGAATAGCTAGGAATTCCACTTCCCAACCATCATGCTGCCATTCTAATTTGGGTAATGTAGTTACACCATTAAGCTCGAATTCGCGAGAGACCTCATCCGGGTTTAACGTCTCTAGCCATTCGGAAACTGAAGCGTTCAGATTTCTACTGCTTGGTCTGGAGTTAGGGTGGCCGTCAGCATCAATTGCCAAAAAGAAATTAGGTGATTCTAGTGTATCTAATGTATCTAAAACGGCATTTTTGTTAGCTTCTGCACCAGGCACTAAATCCTGCTCAGTCACGACAATTGCTTCCAAATAAAATTCGTCCCCTTCTGGTGTGGTGACAAGGAAGTCAGGCCTTTTTGGTGAGCCGTTATTGAGTACAGGGTGAGGAATTAGAGAGCATCCTAGGGCTTTCATGGATGCAAAAAGAATCATCTCGAATGCAGCAGACTTAAAGTTTATATTCCTATTGGACTGTATCCTTGAGCGAATATCTTTTTTTCTTCGTCCGGGAATTCCTCATAGATTCTTTCAAGGAAGTCTCTTACTTTTTTGGCTTCTTCTGTTCCTGAGCGGTCTAAGTAATGAAACTCAAGCTCAGAACGGCTTTTGGGGCCTAGGAATTCACGCTCTTTTTCTTCGAACAGCACGGATTAGTTCCTTTTCCTGACGTTCAGCTGATGAGGCGTACATAATTGAAATAGCCTATAGATGCTGTAAATAGTAATTCTAACCTACTCATGATGTAAGTTAAGAATGTACATACATCGCCTGCAGTTCGATAGAGACGTCCTGTAATAGCTCTACGCGGGTAAATTCAATTCTAATTCAAGTCTAGTTTAGATACGTAATTCTTAGTTTGACGTAAAGTCTTACTTTGCGTTATAGTGTTTATTATGTTTTTATTTTTGTATGGAGTCTTTATGGAATTTCGAGCACCTTCAGTTGCTACAGAACAAACCGCACGTGCTGCAAAGTACCTCACGAAAAATCTTGAAGATCCAAATGCAGGAAGAGCAGTTTTAGATACTCTTATAAACGAGTTAGGAAACGTTGTTGAGAACTTTCCAGATTGGCACCCAATATTGACTATTCCTGCGAAAGACTCAACTAAAGAGGCTTGTTCGTTAAATGGACTGGATGCTTATAAAACTATTGATCACACAGTGATGTTTGTTCGTGGGTTTGTGACATGCCCATATAGTGAAGATAAAGCAGACCGTTTGGTGGAAGCTGTCGAGCAGTTAGAAGGGCTTCGTGCTTACCGGCTACATCAACCTTTATATGCTGACAGTGCTTACCCAGTGGTGGTAGAAGCATATATTGTTCAGTTAGAAGCGGATGGTACTATTCGTAGCCGTGATGCTTTAATTTGGTTTTCACAGCACTTACTTAATGATCCTTCGAATTCAGAAGTTGCCGAAACTTGGTGGAATATTCGTTCTCTGATTTTGGGTCATCCCCATGGATCTCGCTCTTCTTTATTTGTGAATCAGCACTCAGGTGCTCATATGCGAAAAATTCTAGAAGCTTTCAATAACAGCGGTATGTTTGGCCCAATAAAAGAATCTTCACTCGAAATGTTATCAAAAAAGAAGAGAGACACAATTTGTGAGGCTCTCATTCGAGCTGCTGTGAGCAGTTGGGATAAGCATAGCGAAAAGTTTGATTTTGAATTACGTGGTGAAACTTGCAAGGTTAATATTCGTGATACGTGGGGTGATGGTCAGGAATTGTCAGTTCAAGTTGTAATTGGTGATCATGATTTATATGTCTCGGGTTTTTTCTATCTACGAGAAGATCGACCTACATATACAGAACCTTTGGGAAAGCGCGCTTTAGCTGAAAAGTTCTTGTAAAAGCAGAACAACAAGCAGTAAAGCGTCTACGAAAAGCTGGTCTATTCACCGCTTGCTTTAAAAGCTGCGCAGTATGATTGTGTTAAGACTAATCTTAGGAACAATTGATCTTTGAAAATTATATATACACCAAACCTTCCTTGGGGAGCTGAACCCCCAGCTATTTCTGGAGAGAAAGATTACTTGTCTCTCAGTGGAAATAACTGGGATGACTTTGGTTACAGAACAACACTTAATGCTAGGATCTTCTTTGATGGAGAAGCCATTGATCTTGATTTTAGTATCAAGATGCTGATAGATGATGTCGAATATACACGAGAGCACCTAAATAACCTCTGCAAAGAAGGATGGAATGGTAGATTTCCTATTCCTGATCAGAAGTATGTATCTGTTCCAACAGACATTGATTTCTATAAGACAATTCATTCTCGCCTTTCTTCAGAAGAAATGTCTAAGTTCTTAGCTCTTCTAGGTGACGCCGGCTATTTGGTGGAGGTTAAAAAAGATAAGAGTTCAACTAGACTGACTCAGTTAGATATTTTTAATACTTCTCTACTTCGTGGGAGTGGAAGTAACAAATGCTTTCAGGATGGTTGGCGGATATTAGAGCATCAGGATAGCTCGATTCGAGACTTCAAGTTCCGCCTTAATACACAAAGTGGTGGTGTTTGCGATATTCCTTTTAGCTTTGAGTCAGACCTTCTACCCTATGATATCAATGTACTGATTGGTCCCAATGGTATCGGTAAATCATACTGTTTAAGGTCACTGGTTGAATACTGGTTACAAATTGATAAAGGGGCTCCAGATCAGCTTAGCGAGCTTGGGTATGATCCTTTTGACCATAGACCTAATATCAGTCGTCTTATCCTTGTTTCATATAGTCCGTTTGAAGAGTTCAGCTTAGGGCTTAAGAAAAAAGATAAGGTGCTTGATACAAGTGCTTATCGATATTTTGGCTTTCGTAAGAAGTTAAAAAATGGGCGTATTGGCATTAGTCGAGGCTTACCAAAACTAAACGCAAGCGAATCGCTGCTTGATGCAATTTATGAAGACCATAAGTATCAAGAAGAAAGTTGGTGGATAAACAAGTTTGACACCTGTCTCAAAGTTCTCAAAAAGGCTGTAGGATTTGATGAAATCTACTTAAAGTTAGATAGCAATCAAAACTTATCAGCACTAAAAAAGTATATAAAAGATATTAAAGGATCAAGCTATCTTATCCTCGATAGCTCTCTCCCTGCAATCGTCTTCAAGCAAGAGTTGATTGACTGTTGTGATATGCAATCGGGAGCTTATTTCATTAAAAATAAGAAGTTATGCGACCTTAGTTCTGGTCAGCTGCTGTTCTCTTATATTGTAATTAACGTTATCGGATCAATCAGAGAAAATTCACTAGTTGTTATCGATGAGCCGGAGCTATTCCTCCATCCAACTCTTGAGATAGAGTTTTTATCTCTATTAAAATCTGTTTTAAAGCCATTCAAGTCTAAAGCAATACTAGCTACTCATTCATTGTCTGTTGTTCGCGAAGTACCTTCAAACTGTGTACATATTTTCAGAGAAGGCAAAGATGGCTTTGATGTGATTCCTCCTCCTTTTGAGACTTTTGGAGGGAGTGTCCAACGAATTTCTGCATATGTGTTCGGTGATCGATCCGTCTCAAAACCGTTTGATGAATGGCTTGAAAAGCAGATGGCGGGCGGTAAGCAGGCTGATACTTTAATTGATCAGCTTGGAGAAGAGATTAATGAAGAGCTTATGATGCGGATTCATCGTATATCAAGGAGGTTAAATGGTAGCTAAATTGTTACCTCCAGCTCATGACTCGGCAGAAGTTGTTCGAGACTCAATCGCGAATAGGAGACAACATAGAGATTTCTTCAGAGCTCTTCAAGAGGATTGGTTGGCCCTTATTGATGATTATAATCGCCTCTCAGGTGACCCAACGGCTATAGCACCCATAGATTTGTCTCAATATATCAGTGCTGAGAGGCTACAAAATGAAGCCGCTAGTGAGCCAGGAAGAGGAGAAAGCGATGATCCAGCAGAGAGGTTATATCAAAGGCGTAAAAAATCTCTGATAAATCTGTATTCGGCAGCAGCTGGAACAAATTTGCATACGACTTTAGATGCTATGAGAAGGAGGCATGGGCTTAGATTCTGTCCTTCATGTGGAGAACCCGGAAAGCCAGGAACTCTAGACCACTATTTACCGAAAACTGAGTATCCCGAGTTTTCAATTGTATTAGAAAATTTGACACCAATGTGTGAGGCTTGCCAAGAAAAAAAGGGTACATCTGCCGTCGATGAGGAGGGAAATAAGCTCTTTATTCATCCCTATTATGATCCAATTGAAGATGCTTCTCTTAGTCTTGTGATATCTGAACCATATGAAAGCCCTACTTCGTTTAATGTAGAGGTTCATCAAGATGTCCCTGAGCAAATAAGATCTCTATTTGAAAGGCATTTGTCTGAGATTAATTTTAGAGAAAGGTTCGAAGAGTTTTGTATAGATGAGTACTCGGACCTGCTTTCACTTTTTACAGCAGAAAGAGCTGGAGATAATCCAGATAGTGCAAGGCGAATTCTACCAAGGTTTTTAATTAAAAGTGCAGTGCAATCACACAACCGCTGGGAAGCTATATTCTACCGTGGTGTTCTATCTAACCCAGATTTGCTGGATTACTTAGATAACGCTGATTTGCCAGGCTTGTTTTGAATCGAACTGACCCACAGGCAAGCATTATCCGATCTACTTAATATGAATCGACCATGAACTACCTAAAGAAGAGCGCTACATGAATCGTATTTTCTACAGGTATGACCTAGTTAATGTGAAGGAGATTTCGGCTTTGATAGGAGCTATGGGAGATTGGGATTATATGGTTTAGAGGGTGGATGCTCAGTAGAGTTGTGTTGTAATGGTTTGATAAATAAGAAAATATTTTAACATTAAAATTTTCAGGTAATTAAAGGAAGATTGCTGTTGTGAGAAAAGGAAAGTTCTTCAAGGCTCTAATAGAAGAAATAAAGTCCCCGTCAGGGGAAACAATGATATCACTTCTTATAACAGTGGCTTCAGTAGCTATCCCTGCTTTGGTTACAGTGTTTACACAAAATAAATCTATAACTGATAGTTTTTCTTCTATGACCATCACTCTTGCAACTTTTTGCATAGTGGTCGTTGCATGGAGGCCAAAGGCTTGGTGCTCGATAGCTGAGTATTTAGAAGCATTGTTACTTCTGTTAATCAGCTTGTCTTGGTTGATCATTATTGGCTATTTTGATTTGTTTCTTGAGTTATCTTGGTTTGTGTATCTAGCAGCATTACATTCAACTCTTAATGTTATCTACGTTCATCAAGTAGTTAAGTATGGAACTAGTACAGATAAGGAATGAATCGACCAGCTTTTCGTTGACGTTTTACTACTTGTTGATCTGTTGTTTTCAAAGTCGATTCAGGCCTTGAAATCTAAATAGCGATATTAGTTATGCGCTATGTATGGCTTTGACCCCTATTTTTAGGCGCCATCGTTCAATTGAATAGCGAAGTGATGCGAATAATGCTATTCCTATATAGCTCAAAATTACGATAGAAGAGCTTGAAAGTACTTCTTGAGGATAGAAAGACAGTAATGCTAGGATGCTGGCTCCAGTGTTTGATATGAGTAAAAAGATCACTCTGGGCATCATATATTTCTTTTTTCTTCTACTTACAGTATTAGCCCACTTTTCTTCTAATCGGTTCTTATGTTCCATATTCTGTGCTTTGTAAGCGCAGGCAATATGCTTTTTAAATGAAATACATACTATTGGGTAGAATGTGCCAAAAAAGATACAAATTGCTGAAACTGTTGATACTGTCTGATGGTAATCAGTATGTGGCGCTAGGAAATAGGAAAGCCCTCCTGCGAAAAAAATAAAGTTAAAGGCAAAGAAAAGATAAGGTAGCTCTTTGATCAAGCTTCCGTATTTAATCTGATTTTTTCCCTTAGCTAAGGCATAGACGTCATCCAATTTGGGGTGTGATTTGATACGCAAAGTCCGCATACCTGCAACATGTTTATAGAGCATATGGATCAATGAAACCTTGTGAGCTATTACAGATAAGAAGCCCCAACCCATGAAAAAGACTACGAATGAGTATACGGTGCCAATCGTTGCTGCTTGTGCGGTTAATTTTTGGTCACCTGAAAAGAAAGCAGCTATAGCAAATAGACCTGTTATGGATAATAGATAGGTCTTAACGTACCACTGGCATTGAGAATGCTGGTTTGCTATTGAGGTCGTCGACTCTTCAATTTCCTTTTCGATTACATTTTCCATAAGTTGTCTCGTTGTATGAGGGGTCGTCATAGTGATTATTGTCAGGTTGATGCTGCCTGATAGTGATTGATAAAACAATTAAACAGTCTCTCATCGACTTAATAAATATAATTAACAAATGATTATGAGGGTAATCCTCCCCTATCCTATGGAGGGTTTGGATGATGAGGCAATTATGGCCTTAAGGTATTTCACCTTAAGTGAGAGTTTACTCGGATATTTCATTCTATATGAGAAATTGGGGCTAAGGTCGTTTCTCATATAGAATGAAACACCGTATGTACCGGGGCTTTCTCATTTCACGTCAAATGAGAAACGACATGTCGAATCTCATTTAGACTTAAATGAGAAATTTAAAAAGCAGCCTGAGGGCTGCTTTTTTATTGTCACAAATTTGTGCTCGTAAAGAATTTTGAATGACCTCTGGTTTTACCAGACACTTAATTTTGACATTAATGGCTCATCTCTAAAAAGAGGCAGGCATATTCCGGGTTATCATATTTTTTGCTGATTGATTCAGTCACACCCGAATTTATCCTGTTATTCAGAGAGCGTGTATTTTGAAATTTCAGCGCTCTTCTCTGAGGCGTCTGTCAGAGCGCATGGTAAATGTTGCTTGTTATGCATTCAACTGGGCTGGGTATGTATAAAAAGCCGCTCAGAAGCTCTCTTAGGAGGTCGTTTTTTGGCTGAATCGGTAAAAATAAGTCTATCCAGGCAAAGGCAGAGAATAGTTTTTAAGTTTTAATTGTTGCGCTGCGCCTTTTTGAGCGTTGGTTGAGTTCGTGTATTTGTGAAGCTGTTTGCAGTGGTGCTTCTTTTTACACTGCTATGGATTTTTTTTCGAAGCGGATGCTCGCTGCTTTTTTGTGTCTTCTTTGTCGCTCGTCGGATGTTTTTTATAAATTTCAGCGAGGGCTATTTGAGGTTTTTACTAGCCCATTCTGGGATAAGACGCCGTGTATTTTTATCGCAGTTTTCTTAAGTCGGTTTATCTCTCCTAATGTCGGATTATGCCCTGTTGCCAGTAGAGTCTCTTTCTCTTCCAGTTCCATATCCAGATAATCCATCAGTTTTTTTGAACAGCCAGTACAAGGGCCATTACACATTTCGGCAACAGGGGTGTCGAATGGAATGCCTGAGCGAATGTCCTTTATCAGGTTTCTCATCGCTTCTTTTGTGTCCGGTTTAGATTCCATAGTTGAATGTTTCACGTGGAACGCCTGGTTAATCTGAACGTCGTTGATGATAAATAATATGAAGCGCAGCCGCTTCTAGGTCATCGACAACCGTTGTGTTTTTCGGTGTGTTTCCTTTTAAAAGCGTTCGATTCCCTTTGCCTGTTTTGACCAGGATTGAGGGGCATCCAGCGGCTTCAGCAGCTTCCAGATCGCGCAACGAGTCACCAACAACATAGACTTGTCCCGGGTCGATATCGGGGTAGCAGCTGAGGATGTGTTGATACATCCCTGGCAGAGGCTTTCTACAGAAGCAGTTATCATCGGGTGAATGGGGGCAGTATTCGATCTTATCAATTCGCCCGCCCTGCTCTACAACCAGTTGCTCCATCTTATGGTGCATCTGGTTAAGGGTGGTTAGATTAAAATAGCCTCGGGCCAGTCCAGATTGATTGGTTGCCACGCAGATATCAAAGCCAGCTTTGGACAGTCGGGCAATCGCCTCGATACTGCCAGGCAGAGGCTGCCACTCATCGACGGTTCTGATGTAATTATCGGAGTCGTGGTTTATTACGCCATCCCGATCAAGGATTACTAATTTCATAGTGTTTATTGTAAACCTATAAAGCAGAAACAAAAAAGGCCGGTTAGTTAACCGGCCTTATAATTAGCTTGCTGATAAAACGCTTAGCTAAGCGCTGAAATATCGGCGACACCTAGGAACAGATTGCGCAGCTGGTTTAGCAGAGCAAGGCGATTGTTTCTAACCGCTTCGTCGTCGGCCATCACCATAACTTCATCAAAAAACTTATCGACGGTAGGTCGCAGTTCAGCCAGCGCTTCGAGTACTTCCTTGAAGTTGCCCGCTGCAAACAGTGGCGCAAGTTCTGCTGACTTGTTTGCGACTGCTTTGGCAAGCGCCTTCTCTGCGTCTTCAATCAGAAGCGCTTCAGATACGTTGTCAGCGATCTTGGTGTCTTGCTTGCTCAAGATGTTTGATACACGCTTGTTGGCGGCAGCAAGGGCTTCAGCTTCGTTGAGTGTGCGGAAGTGACTTACCGCTTTCACTCGCTGATCAAATTCAAGCGGTCGGGTTGGGCGAAGTGCATGAACCGCTAAGTAGGCCTCAATTGCAATCCCTTCATCGTCATACCATGCACGGAAACGTTCCAGCATGAAGTCGACGATTTTAGATTCCAGACCTTCCCGTGCAGGCAGGTTTGAGTGGCAATCGGCGGCTACTTTAATCAGGTCTTCAAGGTCCAGGTTAAGCTGCCGCTCTACGATAATGCGTAGTACGCCTAAAGAAGCCCGGCGCAGTGCGAAGGGGTCTTTGGAGCCGGTTGGTGGCTGATTAATGCCAAACAGACCTGTCAGAGTGTCCAGGCGATCAGCAAGTGCTACCGCGATTCCGGGTTCGCTTTGAGGAAGCTCGTCGCCGGCAAAGCGTGGCATGTACTGTTCATTTTGTGCCAGAGCAACGGCTTCGTCTTCACCGTCGTTAAGCGCGTAATGGTATCCCATCAAGCCCTGAAGATCGGTAAATTCGTAAACCATATCCGTCATTAGGTCGGTCTTGGCGAGCAGTGCGGCCCGTTCTGCTTTGGCCTGATCCTGGCCGAGAGCTGCTGCAATATGCTTGGCCAGGGTTGCAACGCGGCTGGCTTTGTCGTGCAGTGTGCCGAGGTCTTTTTGGAAGACGATCGTCTTAAGGTCTTCGACGCGTGATTCAAGTGTGCGCTTCTTGTCGGTCTCAAAAAAGAATGCCGCATCGGATAAACGAGGGCGGATAACTTTTTCGTTTCCAGCGATGACTTGAGCAGGGTCTGTAGACTCGATATTTGAAATCGTAATGAAGAATGGCATTAGCTTGCCATCGCTATCAGTGACGTGGAAATACTTCTGATGCTCTTTCATTGAAGAGATCAGTGCCTGGGCGGGTACTTCGAGGAACCGGTCTTCGAAGCGGCCGGTTAGTGCAACAGGCCATTCATTGAGTCCGGTGACTTCATCAAGAAGGTCTTCATCAATCTGAGCGATACCGTTTACCAAACGTCCCTCGGCTTCAACCTGGGCGCGGATTTTCTCGCGGCGCTCTTCGAAGTCAGCCATTACCCAGCCGACACTCTCGAGGTTTTCCAGGTATTCGTTTGCCTGACTAAGTACGATTTCCTGGTTGTGATGGAAGCGGTGGCCGCGTGTATTACGGTCGGCTTTCAGGCCAAGGATTTCGCATTCTACAACCTGGTCGCCCATGAGCATGACCAGCCATTTTACCGGACGTACAAATTCAGTACGTGAGGCGCCCCAGCGCATTCGTTTTGGGATAGGTAGCTTGCCGAGTGCGGTTTCAATAATAGCGGGTAGTTCGTTGGCCAGTGCTTTGGCTGGCAGTTCCCGGCTAAAGCTCATCTTGCCATCTATATCGACCAGCTTGTCGACGGTAGTACCACATTTGCGAGCGAAGCCTTCAAGTGCTTTGCTGGGGTTTCCCAGCTCATCATAGGCGATGCGTGCGGGTGGGCCCTGCATCATAAAAGTGCTGCTAGGTACTTCGTCAGCCAGGTTGCTCAGGAATAAAGCAAGGCGACGGGGTGCTGCATATGAGTTAACAGTGGTGCCCTCAAAGATCTCAGCGGCTTGCTTGCCGAACAGTTCTTTGATGCCAGCAATGACTTCTTTTTCTAATGCGGCTGACAGGGTTTTAAGTGCTTTCGGTGGAAGCTCTTCTGTACCGAGTTCGAACAGAAAGTCCTGACGGTTGATTGAATCACTCATCACTTGCTCTCCTCTTCGCAGGCGGCCAGTACTTCATTGCGGATGCCCTCTTCCGCCAGCGGGAAGCCAAGCGCTTTACGGGTGTTGAAATAGGCGTGAGCAACTTCACGAGCAAGTGTTCTAACGCGCAGGATATAGCGTTGGCGTTCGGTAACTGAAATCGCATGGCGAGCGTCCAGTAAGTTGAACGTGTGAGATGCTTTCAGAACCTGCTCATAAGCTGGCAGCGGCAGTGGTGTCTCCAGTGCTAACAATTTATTGCACTCGGATTCATGATGGTCGAAGCTCTTGAATAGCTGAGGTACGTCAGCGTGTTCAAAGTTATAGGTAGACTGCTCTACTTCGTTTTGGTGGTATACGTCTCCGTATGTCACCGCGCTACCGTCTGCGTTGTATGTCCAGATTAAGTCATAAACACTATCGACATCCTGCAGGTACATAGCAATACGTTCTAGGCCGTAAGTGATCTCTCCGGTTACCGGATAGCACTCAATACCGCCTGCTTGCTGGAAATAAGTGAACTGGGTGACTTCCATGCCGTTAAGCCAGACTTCCCAGCCCAGGCCCCATGCGCCCAGTGTTGGTGATTCCCAGTTATCTTCTACGAAGCGAACATCGTGAACGTTAAGATCTAAGCCCATGCGTTGCAGTGAGCCGAGGTAGAGTTCCTGAATGTTATCAGGCGACGGTTTCATTACTACCTGGAACTGATAGTAATGTTGTAGTCGGTTTGGGTTGTCGCCGTAGCGACCGTCGGTTGGACGTCGGCTTGGCTGGACGTAGGCTGAGTTCCAGGTCTCAGGACCGATGGCGCGCAAAAATGTAGCTGGGTGGAATGTGCCGGCGCCCACTTCCATATCCAGTGGTTGCATTAATACGCAGCCCTGCTCTGACCAATACTCTTGCAGCGCCAGGATTAGCCCCTGAAAGGTGCTGGCATCCGGTCTCGCTTTATCTGTCACTGAGTTCACCATTTGAAATCTGTTTGTACAAAAATAGAGCGAAATTATACACGAATTAGAAGCTGTGAAAGCGCCTAGCTGCTCGATTAAGGTTGTTTTTCGGTGGCTTTTACGCGGTTTTAATAATCCCTGCTGAGATATTCCAGTATCTCAATTACCTGTTCGGTGTTTTCAGCGACAGCCATTGCTGCTGCATCAACTTCTTTCAGGGGGTGGGTGATCTCTTCGGCGTGCTCTACGATAAGTGATTTTCCGAGGGCGGTGGCGATGCCAGCATCGAAGGCTGCGTTCCATTGTTTGTATTTGTCGCCAAAACGTACGACGACAATGTCAGCGCGTTTAATGGCAGTCATGTGTCGGATGCTGTTTATCTTGGCAGCCTTATTGTCTTTCCAAAAGTGCTTTTCTTCAGCGCCTAGAATATTAGTACCGCAGTCGTCGCTGCTGCCGTGATCGGTATTGGGTGTCAGTATATCGATGGGCAGGTTCTTCTCGCTGATGGCTGTTTTTATCTTTTCTCGCCAGTCAGTATGGATCTCGCCTGATAGGTAAACGGTATATCGCATCGTGTTGCCTCGTTGATTTTGTTTCATTGTTGGTCTTTATCAGATTCCCCATTATATAATCTCGGCAGTCGCTTAGTTGGTTATAAGTGCTTATTTTTATTCCATGTTGTGAAAAGGTTCCACGTGAAACATCTTAAAGGCTGGCTATCCATATCCGTTCTCTATCTACTCGCACTTCTTCCGTTGAGCGTGGCTCAGTTGTTGGGAAGCTATATTGGAAAGCGGACCTATAAACAAAAAAGTAAAGCATACAAAATAACACGAATGAATATAGAGCTGTGCTTCCCTGAGCTGAATGCAGAGCAACAGGAGACGCTGGTAAAAGAGAGCTTGATTGAGACCGGTCGGTTGGCTGGAGAAATGGGAATGTCATGGATCTGGTCGCCCGAGCGAGTAATAAAAAAGATCCGAAAAATTCATCATGAAGAGCTTTTGTCAGAAGCGCTGGCGAATGGGAAAGGTGTGATTTTAATTGCACCACACCTGGGAAACTGGGAAGTACTAGGGCTGCATTTAAGCACAAAGTACAAGCTTACCTCTATGTATCGTCCCCCGAAGATTGAATTGATGGATCGGCTGGTCAGGCGTAAGCGAGCCCGATTAGGTTCAAAGCTTGCCCCGGCTAATGTGAAGGGGGTGCGTATGGCGATGAAGGCGTTAAAGGCAGGTGAAGTGCTGGGTATCTTACCGGATCAGGAAGCCGATAAAGGGAGTGGTGTGTTCGCCCCTTTTTTTGGGCAGGATAGTTACAGCATGAAGTTGCTGCCACAACTTGCAGCCCAAACCGGGGCCGTGGTTCTCTCCGCATATGCTAAGCGTCTGCCGGGTGCTGAGGGCTATGAGATTTTCTTTCATCGCGCTTCCGATAAGATTAATGACAAAGATCTTTTGAGTTCTGCAACGGCGATGAATGCGGAAGTTGAGTTCTGTGTCAGGCAGGTTCCTGAACAGTATCAGTGGGAATATAAGCGCTTTCAACACTGCTCGGATGGCACGAGAAGGTATTAGAAGTTAAAGGCGCAGGTATTAAAAAGGGGCTTCTATAGCCCCTTTTTTATTGCCTTCAAAACGAGTTAGCGCTTCCAGAATGCCGGGGAGAAGAGCACCAGAAGGGTGAATACTTCAAGCCGCCCAAGGAGCATGGCAAAGGCGAGAACCCACTTGGCGGTTTCATTCAGGTCGCCATAGTGTGCCGCTACCTGCCCTAGTCCGGGACCCAGATTGTTCAGAGTGGCGCCCACAGCCGACCAGGCTGTAACTTGGTCGAGTCCTGTCCCCAGAAGAATAATCAACATCACTACGAAGACAATCAGGTAGACCGAGAAGAAACCCCATACGGCTTCCAGAACGCGGTCAGGAATTGGCTTGTTGCCAAATTTAACCGGGATCACCGCGTTCGGATGAATGAGTCGCTTTATCTCCCGCTGGCCCTGTTTAAGAATCAGTAAAATACGAATGACCTTCATGCCGCCGCCGGTTGATCCGGCACAGCCGCCGGCGAACGCCGCTACGAAGAGCAGAAAGGGAAGCATGACCGGCCACTGGGCAAAGTCTGCTGTCGCAAAACCGGTGGTTGTTGCGATTGAGACAACTTCAAATATGGCTTTACGAATAGACTCTACCGGCGCATATGTCTGGGTGGTAACCAGTACGACAGCTGCCAGTACCGTGATGCCGCCCAGCATCGATAGATAGAATTTAAATTCAGGATCCTGAAAGTAGTGGGTAATCGAACGCTGACGCCAGGCGAAAAAATGTAAGCCGAAATTAACGGCTGAAATGATCATAAAGAACGTACAAATTCCTTCAATCAGCGGACTGTCAAAATAGCCGATGCTGGCGTCGTGGGTTGAGAAGCCGCCAATAGCAACGGTAGAAAAGCTGTGCCCTACTGCATCAAACAAAGTCATTCCGGCAAACCAATACCCTAAGGCGCAGGCAACGGTGAGTGATAAATAAATGTACCAAAGTGCTTTAGCGGTCTCGGTGATACGCGGAGTTAGCTTGCTGTCTTTCACTGGGCCTGGTGTTTCTGCACGATAGAGCTGCATGCCACCGATACCCAGCATCGGCAGAATAGCGACAGCCAGTACGATGATACCCATGCCGCCAAGCCATTGAAGCTGCTGTCGATAGAAAAGGATCGATTGTGGCAGCGCGTCGATTCCGGTGATAACGGTTGCCCCGGTAGTTGTCAGGCCTGACAGCGACTCAAACACGGCATCGACAAAGGAAAGATTAGGGTTGTCGGCCAGCATAAAAGGGATAGAACCAAACAGCCCCAATACCACCCAGAACAATACGGTAACAAGAAAGCCGTCCCGGGTCCGCAGGTCTTGTCGCACTCGATAAACAGGTGCCCAGATAATAAAACCGGTACACAGAGTTATAGTGAAAGCGGAGATGAACGCCAGGTGGGAGCTATCATGGTAGCTGTATGAGATGGCGATCGGCGGCAGCATAGAGAAGCTGAATATCATCAGCAACAGGCCGAGAATCCGCAGGATTACTTTATAGTGCATCGTTCTCTCCGATCAGAAGAAGCCAAGACCAACCTGAAATAGGCGCTCAACTTCCCCGATCTTACGTTTGTCGACCAGGAACAAAATGACATGATCATCGTTTTCTACAACGACATCATCGTGGGCGATCAGTACTTCATCATTACGTACAATCGCGCCGATAGTCGTGCCTTTTGGCAGATCTATCTCTTCGATCATTTTGCCGACAACTTTTGAGCTGCGGCTGTCGCCGTGGGCAACGGCCTCAAGTGCCTCCGCTGCGCCTCGGCGAAGTGAATGCACTGCCGCGACGTCGCCACGTCGTACGTGGGTCAGTAGGCTGCCTATGGTGGTTTGCTGAGGCGAGATGGCGATATCGATCACCCCGCCCTGCACTAAATCGACATAGGCGGGATTATTAATCAGCGTCATGACCGTGCGGGCACCCAGACGTTTAGCCAGCATCGATGCCATGATGTTAGCTTCGTCATCGTTTGTCAGCGCGCAGAACACATCGGTATCTTCGATGTTTTCTTCCAGCAATAGCTCTTTATCGGAGGCGCTTCCCTGCAACACGATAGTGTTGTTAAGACGTTTTGCCAGGCTGTTACAGCGGTGAATATCCCGCTCGATTATTTTTACCTGGTATTTATCTTCAATTTTATCTGCCAGCCGGGCACCGATATTGCCGCCGCCAGCGATGATGATCCGTTTATAGGGTCTGTCCAGACGACGCAATTCACTCATAACCGAGCGGATATCTTTTTTAGCCGCGATAAAAAACACTTCGTCATCGGCTTCGATAACGGTGTCTCCTTTCGGAATGATAGGGCTTCCTTTACGGAATATGGCCGCTACCCGGGTTTCGACCGAGGGCATATGAGAGCGCAGATAGGATATTTCACGGCCTACCAGTGGGCCGCCGTAATAAGCTTTTACGGCGACAAGCTGAGCGATGCCGTCGGCAAAGTCGAGTACCTGAAGTGCACCGGGGTGTTCGATGAGTCGGTGAATGTGCTTGGTAACCAGCTCTTCCGGGCTGATTAAGACGTCGATGGGAATAGATTTATCGGTGAAAATTGTATTCTTTTTCAACAGGTAGTCATGCTCACGAACCCGGGCGATTTTGGTGGGTGTGTGATACAGCGTCTGAGCGATCTGACAAGCGACCATGTTAACTTCATCGCTGTTGGTTACCGCGATGAGCATGTCAGCATCGCGGGCACCGGCCTGATCAAGAATGGTGGGATGCGAGGCTTTACCCTCGACCGTACGGATATCCAGACGATCCTGGAGCTCTCGTAGCCGACCCATATCGGTATCGACGATGGTGATGTCGTTCGCTTCGCTAGCCAGGTTCTCAGCCAGTGTGCCACCGACCTGTCCTGCCCCGAGAATAATAATTTTCATATTATGATGAGTCTCCGATCAGCGGGCGGCATCGCCATCACTAATTCTGATCTTTTACCAATACGGCATAATAAAAGCCATCATGTCCCCCAGGTTGAGGGAAAAGCTGACGGCCAAAGGCTCGTTCTATGCCCCAGTCAGCCTCAATTGCAAGATGCTGAGCATCGGGCTGGGACTTCAGGAAGCGTTCTATAACCCGTTCGTTTTCCTGAGGAAATACTGAACAGGTTGCATATACCAGCCGCCCGCCCTGTTTGAGCATCTGCCAGCAGTTTTGAAGAATGGCTAACTGTAGTTCTGCCAGCGCTTTTATATCTTCACTTTGACGCATGTGCTTTATGTCAGGGTTACGCCGGATGACACCGGTCGCCGAACAGGGAGCGTCGACCAGAATTCTGTCGTAATTCACCCCGTCCCACCAGTCTTTTGTAGCGGCATCGGCAATGATTACTTCAGCATTTAGTTGCAACCGTTGCAGGTTTTCCTGGATTCGTTGCGCTCGGTTGTCTTCAAGCTCGATCGCCGTGACATGATCCAGGGCCGGTTGGTGCTCAAGAATATGGCAGAGTTTTCCGCCAGGCGCTGCACAGGCGTCCAGTATCCGTTGTCCGGCCTGCAGATCCAGCAGGTCGCTACTGAGCTGTGCTGCCTCGTCCTGAATGCTGACAAAACCGTCATCAAATTCCGGTAGCAAGCTTACATCAATCGGGGTTTTAAGCTGAATACCTACATCGGAGTATGGTGTCGCGGACGCCTGAATATCAACATCGGACAGCTGCTGAAGATAGCTTGCCTGATCCGTTTTCTGACGATTAACCCGCAGCGTCATCGGCGGATGCTGGTTATTTTGCTCAAGAATGTCTGCCCAGTGATCTGGCCAGTTGTGCTGTAGTTTTGCGATCATCCACTGGGGGTGAATATAGTTGAACGCTTCTTTCTCAGACAGGCTTTCAAGCAGTTCATCTTGTTCACGTTGTAAGCGCCGTAATATGGCGTTGAGCAGGCCTTTTGCCCAGTCTTTGTTCAGTTGACTGGTGGCTTCGACGGTTTCACTGATGGCAGCATGGGCGGGAATGCGCATCTCTAAGAGCTGATAAAGACCGAGTAGTACCAGGGCGTATACATCCTGGTCCTGCTCTTTGAATGGCTTTTTAAGTAAATGTTTGGCTAGCCGCTCTAATCGGGGCAGGAAACGCATGGTGCCGTAACAAAACTGCTGCAGGAGCGCGCGTTCATTTTCCTGGCAGTATTCCAGCGCTCTGGGTAGTGCCGTATTCAGCGATTCTTTGCGTGCGATTACTGGGCCGAGGGCGCGGGCGGCAATAGCGCGAATGTCCATTAAGACTGCCCCAGTTGCGTGCCGTTACTAAAGAGTTCTTTCTTGGAGTTAAGCACCGCGCTGGTCTCCATCGCTTTGCTACCCGGAAGCTGGATCTTCAACAATCTGACAACGCCCTGTCCACTGGCAACGATAATCGCTTTCTTATCGGTACCGATGATGGTTCCCGGAGTTGCTGTGCCTGGCTCAATATCAGTATCTGCTTCTGCATACCATACCCGCAAGGTTTCTCCGTTGAGAGAGGTGAAAGCCACCGGCCAGGGAGAAAGTCCCCTTACCTGTCGTGCGATCTCCACTGCCGGTTGTTGCCAATCGATCTGCCCTTCGGCTTTTTCCAGTTTATGGGCATAGCAGGCCAGACTGTCATCCTGAGCTTGATGGATAATCGTTTGATCGGCAATGCCTGGAAGACTTTCGAGTAACGCTGCGGAGCCAATCCCGGCAAGCCGGTCATGGAGCTCACCACTGGTGTCTGACGGAGTGATTGGGCAGCTTTTCTTGAGTAGCATTGCGCCGGTATCTAAACCGATATCCATCTGCATGATGGTTACACCGGTTTCACTGTCGCCTGCCAGCAGTGATCGGTGAATGGGTGCGGCGCCGCGCCAGCGTGGCAGCAGGGATGCATGAACGTTGATACAGCCGAGACGGGGGGCATCAAGGACCGCTTTAGGCAGTAGCAATCCATAGGCAACGACGATCATCAGATCGGCACCCAGGTCGGCCAGCGCCTGACGGTCCTCATCCAGCTTAAAGTTGAGTGGCTGGTAAACCGGCAGGTCGTTATCCAGAGCGACTTTCTTCACGGGGCTGGGGGTCAGCTTGCGGCCCCGGCCTGCCGGACGGTCTGGTTGGGTGTATACGCCGATAACCTGATGACCCGCTGCAATCAGAGCCTGTAAACTCGAAGCGGCAAAATCCGGCGTGCCGGCAAACAGGATACGCAGTCGTTTAGCTGAGTCTGACATGCTTCAAGCCTTCTGACGGTGAAGTTTATCCAGCTTGCTGCGGATTCGGGTGCGCTTTAAGGGTGACAGGTAGTCAACGAACAACTTACCTTCCAGGTGGTCAATCTCATGTTGAATACAAACGGCCAGAAGGTCGTCAGCTTCGAGACTGTAGGTTTCACCCTGCTCATCCTGTGCCGTGAGACGGATTCTGTTCGGCCGAATCACGTCTTCATAGAAGCCAGGAACGGATAAACACCCTTCCTGCAACTTCTCTGTTTCGTCAGTAAGTATCTCAACTTGGGGATTAATAACCACCAGAGGGTCATTTTTCTCTTCAGAGGTGTCGATAGTGATGATACGCTGATGTACATTGATCTGTGTTGCTGCCAGACCGATGCCTGGTGCATCGTACATGGTTTCAAACATATCTTTGATAAGCTGACGTAACTCATCGTTAAATACAGTCACCGGTTCAGCAACTGTACGCAGGCGTGGATCTGGAAATTCTAGTATTGGAAGTAATGACATGGTCGCTGCAGAAAAGAAATAGGTTGAAAAAAAAGAACACTGAAATCAATAATCTTTTCATTATACTGATATAGATACACAATGTATTGCCGATACTGTTATAGACTCTCAAAAATATGGCGGTCTGAGACAAGGATTTGAATATGAAACAACTGGTTGCAGGTTTTCTGGGCGCTCTGGCGATGTGTATCGCATTAGTGATGCCTGTTCAGGCTGAGGTTCGTAAAGACACACTGGCGTTACAGGATAATCATCCTAAAACCTATGTGGTCGTTAAAGGCGATACTCTTTGGGATATTTCGGGGATGTTTCTTAAATCTCCCTGGAAATGGCCGCAGCTCTGGGGTTATAACCAGCAGATCGATGATCCGCACTGGATCTACCCTGGGGATGTATTAACGCTGAAGTGGATCGATGGTCAGCCCCGGTTAGTCAAGAATGACGGTATTATCCGCCTCAGCCCGAAGGCTAAAGTGACTCAGCTGAAGGATGCGATTCCAGCCATTCCACTCAAAGATATCATCGCTTTTCTGTCTGACAATATCGTCATGGATAGTGATGAGCTTCTGGCAGCGCCCTATATTGTTGGCAGCACAAATAATCGCATCGTTGCCGGTGCCGGTGATCGCGTGTACGCCCGGGGAACACTGATTGAAGATCTTTCCCGTCAGAATATTTATCGTCCGGCGCGTGAATATATTGATCCGGTGACGAAAGAACACCTGGGTTACGAGCTGTTCAAGATCGGTGAAGCCGCTGTTGGCAGTAAAAAAGACGACATTATTACCTTGGACTTGCGTAAAACCCGGGAAGAAATTTCGGCATTGGATCGGGTCTATCCTAGTCAAAAGACAGTAATTCAGTCCATTTTCTATCCCAGTTCTGCAGAAGATGAAATTAATGGACGCATAATCTCTGTGCTGCGAGGTGTGCGACAAGCGGGTCAGTATGATGTTGTCGCAATCAACCAGGGTGCGCGCGAAGGTCTTGAGCCGGGAGATGTGCTGACTATTTATAAAGCCGGTGAACGGCTGAAAGATCCGGTGACGAAAGAATTGATTATTCTGCCGGCTGAAAAGTCAGGTTTGATGATGATCTTTAAAGCGTATGAAAAAGTCAGTTATGCACTGATTCTTAAGGCCACTAACGTTATCGCTATCGATGATGAGGTGCGCAACCCCTCTTAATGCAGGTCCACTGGACAAGGAGTGTCCATGCTTCATCATCTCAGGGAATGGATTGCCCTGTCAGAGCTGCCCGGGATCGGTCCCGGGCTTTTGCTTCAGCTGGTTCAGCGAACGCAAACCGCCCCCGTTGAACTGCTTAATCTAAGCGATGACTCTCTCAAAGCCCTTAAGCTTCGTCCCGACACTACCCAGCATATTCTGGCTTATAAACAGGGTAAATGGCCCGGTGATGAATACTTCAACAGTATTGAAGCCTGGTTGGCGGAACCACACAATCACCTGATCAGTTATGCCTCTCCCGACTACCCGCCATTGCTAAAAGCGATCCCGGACCCTCCCCTGATGCTCTATGTCAGTGGTGACCCCGGTGTGCTGCATCTGCCGCAACTGGCGATCGTGGGAAGCCGCGCGGCCAGCCGCAACGGCGTAGAGTTGAGTAAATCATTCGCCAGTTCGCTGACAGCGGCTGGAATGACCATTACTAGTGGTTTGGCCAGGGGTGTTGATGGCGCCGCTCACAGGGCGGCTGTGGAGCTTTCGCGGCCGACCATCGCAGTGCTGGGGTCAGGCCTGAAGAAAATCTATCCACGGCAGCATCAACGGCTTGCCGACTCTATTATTACGCAGGGTGGCGCGCTGGTGTCTGAATACCCGTTGTCGATGCCACCACTGGCGTATAACTTTCCCCGGCGCAATCGTATTATCAGCGGTTTGAGTGCCGGTGTTCTGGTGATAGAGGCGGCAAAGCGAAGCGGCTCGTTGATTACAGCGCGGTTAGCCCTTGAACAGGGGCGAGAGGTGTTTGCCCTCCCCGGGGCGCTGAATAACCCGCAGAGCCATGGGTGTCATGACCTGATTCGTGAAGGGGCTATTCTGGTGGAAACCAGTGCGCAGATTATTGAGCCTTTAGCGAGCCTGTTAGGCAGTTACCACTATGAGGAACGGCAGGCCGACGCTGAGTCAGTCAGGCTGTCAGAAAGTGAAACCCTGTTACTGGACCAGATGGGCTATCAGCTAGTTACGTTAGAACAGTTGATCGGGCTGACCGGCCAGCCCGCTTCTGTATTGTTACCGCAACTGGTGGGAATGGAGCTGTCTGGTTATATCGAAAATACGCCGGATGGTTATCAACGGTTGATCTGAACCTGAATCCTTTTCGCAGTACGGCATAAAACCCATCTTTTTTCGTGGTTGAATGTTGTACAGTTTTAGAGTATTTTTCCACGTTTTCCCGACTAACTTCACAAATTTTGAAGAAAATCATGACTAAACCATTTATTGCTATTTTGATGGGTTCTGACTCAGACCTTCCGATTATGAAAGCTTCTGCTGAAATCCTGCGCGGCCTGGATGTTCCTTTCGAAATGAAAGTTAGCTCCGCTCACCGTACGCCGGTTCAGACCCACGATTACGTTAAAGACGCTGATCAGCGTGGTGCTGTTGCCTTTATCTGTGCAGCAGGTATGGCGGCTCATCTGGCGGGTGCAGTTGCGGCAAACACAACTAAGCCTGTGATCGGTGTACCAATCGAATCCTCTTTAGATGGTCTGGATGCCCTGCTGTCTACGGTACAGATGCCGGGTGGCATTCCAGTTGCAACTGTTGCTATCGGTAAAGCCGGTGCGAAAAACGCAGCTTACCTGGCGGCACAGATTGCTGCTGTACAGGATGCTGAACTGGCTGAGCGTATCAAAGCAGAGCGTCAGGCAAACACTGATGCGGTTATCGCTAAAGATAACGCGCTACAGGAAAAGCTGGCGAACGGCGAAATCTGATCGCTATGGGCTGGTGGCATATTCGTCAGGCAGCCAGGGCGATGCACCTTGGAGGTGTTATCGCCTATCCTACTGAAGCGGTTTGGGGGCTTGGCTGTGACCCGTTCAATGAAACCGCGGTTCACCGGTTGCTTAAAATTAAGCGTCGGCCTCTGCATAAAGGCCTGATTCTGGTGGCTTCCTCGATACAACAGGTGCAGCCATTGCTGGATAATATTGCGCCTGAAGAGCAAGAGAGAATCAAGGCGACATGGCCCGGTCCAGTGACCTGGATTCTTCCTGATCCGGACAATCTGATCCCCACCTGGGTTAAAGGAAATCATAGTTCTGTTGCTGTGAGAGTAAGTGATCACTATCAGGTAAAAAGTCTCTGTGATGCTTTTGGTTCCATGATTATATCCACATCGGCAAATTTCTCAGATAAACACCCTGCAAGAGATAAAATGAAAGTAAGTATTCACTTTAAGGAAAAAGTGGATGTTATCGTGCCTGGTGAGCTCGGCAAGTTAAGTCGGCCGACAAAAATATATCGTCTGGACAGTGACCAACCGGTAAGAAGTTAAATCAGTACAGTTAGTGATAACTAATCACATCGAGACCTTAAAGGTAATATAAATGACAGCACCGGACATTAATGCGGTAAAAGCGTATCTTCTAAATCTCCAGGACAGCGTTTGCGCACAACTTGAAAAGGTTGAGGGCAAGGCTAAGTTTACGGAAGATAGCTGGCTGCGCGAAGGTGGCGGTGGCGGTCGTACCCGGGTCTTAGCGAACGGTGCTGTGATCGAAAAAGGAGGGGTGAACTTCTCCCATGTCTTTGGCGATAAGCTACCGGCATCGGCAACGGCTCACCGCCCTGAACTGGCGGGCCGGACTTTTCAGGCGATGGGTGTATCGCTGGTTATTCATCCCCATAACCCCTATGTACCAACGTCCCATGCCAATGTGCGCTTCTTTATTGCTGAAAAAGAGGGTGAGGATCCGGTGTGGTGGTTTGGTGGTGGTTTTGACCTGACCCCTTACTATGGCAACAAAGATGACTGTCGCGCGTGGCACCAGGCAGCGAAAGATGCCTGTGATCCTTTTGGCGAAGACGTTTATGACCGTTATAAAGAGTGGTGTGACGAATACTTCTATCTTAAACACCGTGATGAGCCACGCGGTGTTGGTGGTTTGTTCTTCGATGATCTGAATGAACCAGACTTTGATCACTGCTTCGCGCTGATGCGCTCTATCGGTGATGCTTATGCGCCCGCTTACTGCCCGATTGTTGAAAAGCGTAAAGATACTGAATACGGAGAGACTGAACGTGATTTCCAGTTGAACCGTCGCGGTCGCTACGTCGAATTTAACCTGGTGTTTGACCGTGGGACGCTGTTTGGCCTGCAATCCGGTGGCCGTACCGAGTCGATCCTGATGTCCCTGCCTCCGGAAGTGCGTTGGGGTTATGACTGGAAGCCGGAGCCGGGGTCTAAAGAGGCCGAGCTTTATGACTTCTACCTTAAACCGCAGAACTGGTTGGAGATTTGAGGTGAGTGATCGTTACGCAGTCTTTGGAAACCCGATTAAGCACTCTAAATCACCGCTGATTCATACGGCATTTGCTCAACAGACCCACCAGACGCTTAGCTACAATGCGATGCTGGTGCCAGAAGATGGCTTCGACGAGGCTGTGGATAACTTTCTGTCGGGCGAGGGCAAAGGGCTGAACATCACCGTCCCGTTCAAAGAAGATGCCTGGAAAAAAGCGGAGTCACACTCTGATCGGGCGAAACTGGCGGGAGCCGTCAATACCCTTTACCGAAACGAAGCGGGCCAGCTCTGCGGCGATAACACCGATGGTTTGGGGCTGGTGGCAGACATCACCCTGAATAACGGCGGTGAAATACGCGGCAAAGATCTGCTGATTCTGGGCGCTGGCGGAGCTGTTCGCGGTGTTCTGGAACCTATCCTTGCTCATAACCCTGCGCGGGTTGTGATCGCTAACCGCACTCTGGCCCGGGCTGAAGTGCTGGTCGAGGTCTTTCAGGGGCTGGGTGCGATCGAAGCCTGTGGCTTTGATCAGTTAGCGGGTCAGCAGTTTGATCTGGTGATCAACGGCACAGCAGCCAGCTTACAGGGAGAGGTCCCTCCCCTGCCAGATGATCTGCTGCGTGAAGGCGCCTGGTGCTATGACATGATGTATGGCGCTGACATTACCGCCTTTAACCAGTGGGCAACCGACCATGGTGCAGAAAAAGCGATCGATGGGCTGGGGATGCTGGTAGAACAGGCGGCTGAGTCGTTTTCTATATGGCGTGGAATCCGCCCGGATACTTCTGAACTAATTCAAGAGCTTAGACATCAGTTATCGTCAAAATAACGGTCACTAAAATCCTTCCTTGCGCGGAGTTTCTCATCGGGTTATAAAAGAAGAAGCTGAATAATGCGTTCTGCAGAGTTTCATCAGGACTCATTCTCAGGTTCCGAACTCCAGCCGCAGGAATGATCCGTTATGGAAAAAGAGACCCGCCTGTCCCCCGATCAGCTGTACCGTCACTGCAACACTGAGTTGCTGCCCTTCAAAACCACTGAAACTCTGGAACCCTACACCGGCTTCTTTGGTCAGGAGCGTGCGGTCGAAGCGATGGAGTTTGGTATCGGCATGAAACGGCCCGGTTACAACATGTTTGTCATGGGTAACCCTCATACCGGCCGATTTTCATTCGCCATCGACAGTATTCGCAGTATTGCCAAGAAAGAGCTGAAGAAAACCAGCGACTGGTGCTATCTCAATAACCTTGATGAGAGCCGCAGCCCTTTGGTTATTCAGCTGCCCGCTGGTAAAGGCTGGGCATTCCGGCGGGATATAAAGCACCTGATCGAAGGTATTCTTACCGAGCTGGCGGCGGCGTTTGAAAGCCCTGCGTATCAGCGCAAGAAAAGCAAAGTCGAGCGGGACTTTAACCGTCTCTATGATCAGGCGATCGAACTGGTCGATGGTCTGGCCAGAGAGCACAGTATCGCGCTGTACCGGGATGCTGGCAGTATCGGCTTCACGCCGGTCGCCGAGGGTCAGGGCATGGACGAGGCGGCGTTCTCCCAACTGCCGGAAGATGTCCGGGATGAGTTCACCCGCAACATCGCGAAGCTGGAAGAACACCTGAACGAAGAGCTCGCGAGTATGCCGAAGTGGCGCCGTGAAGCGGGCGATAAAATGAAAGCGCTGGATCGTGAAACTGCGCGCAGTGCAGTAGCCCCGCTGATTCAACCCCTGCGTGAGAAATACCATAGCAACAGCGGTGTACCGGATTACCTGACACAGCTGGAATCTAATCTGGTTAAAAACGCGCTGGATATTATCGAGGATGATAAACCCAACGAGGCGCGTACCGATCTGGCTCGTCGGCAGTACATGGAGAGCACCTTTGGCGTCAATATGGTGGTGGATAACCAAAAAACCAAAGGTGCGCCGGTGGTTTTTGAGACCCACCCTACCTACGATAATCTGTTTGGCCGGGTCGAATACAATTCCGAAATGGGTGCCCTGAGCACCAACTTCCAACTGATTCGCTCCGGTGCACTGCACCGGGCCAATGGTGGCTATCTGGTGCTGGAATCAGAGAAACTGCTGGAGCAGCCCTTTGTTTATGGTGCCCTGAAGCGGGCGCTCAAATCCCATGAGATCCGTATCGAAAATCCGATGTCAGAGATGACGGGCATGGGTACGATCACGCTGGCACCCCAATCTATCCCTCTGAGTGTCAAAGTGGTGCTGATCGGCACCCGGGAAACCTACTATCTGCTACAAGAGCTGGATCACGACTTCGAGAAGATGTTCCGCGTGGTGGTGGATTTTGATGAAGACGTAAAACGCGAACCGGCGACGATCCGTAGCTATGCCCGGTTGATGAAAACCCTGGCCGATGAAGAAAATCTGGCTCCTCTCAATCGTCAGGCTGTTGCCCGGCTGGTGGAACACAGCTCCCGTCTGACGGAAGATCAGGAACTGCTCTCCGCTCATGTGGGTGAGCTGGTAGACCTGCTCTGTGAAGCAGACTACAAGCGGATCCGTCAGAAAGATGAGATTATTAACGATCAGCATGTCGAAATGGCGCTACAGGCGAAAGAGCGCCGTACCAGCCGTATCTCATCGAAGATTTTAGACAGTATTCTCAATGAAACCGTCCTGATTGATACCGATGGTGAAGAAGCAGGCCGTACCAACGGACTGACGGTGCTGGGTGTCGGTGATGTATCGTTCGGCTTTCCCGCGCGTATTACGGTGACGGTGCATCCGGGTAATCGCGGCATTGTCGATATCGAACGTGAGGTAACCCTGGGGCAGCCGATCCACTCGAAAGGGGTGCTGATCCTCTCCGGCTATCTGGGCCATAAATACGCCAAAGACTTCCCGCTGACCCTGTCCGCCAGTATCGCGTTAGAACAGTCTTACGGCTATGTCGACGGAGATAGCGCGTCAATGGCGGAAGTTTGCACCCTAATCTCCGCATTAACCGATATTCCAATTAAACAGCAATTCGCCATTACCGGCTCGATCAACCAGTACGGTGAAGTGCAGGCTATCGGTGGTGTGAATGAGAAAATAGAGGGTTTCTTCAACCTCTGTAAAACCCGCGGACTCACCGGTTCACAAGGGGTGATCATCCCGAAAGCCAATGTTCGTAACCTGATGCTCAAGCGCGAAGTGGTCGACGCGGTCGCCGAAGGGCAATTCTGCATCCACGGCGTCTCAACCGTCGACCAGTGTCTGGAACTTCTGATGGGCCGCAAAGCCGGACAGTTGAAAGAGGACGGCACCTTCACCCAGCGCTCGGTTAATGCGCAGGTGGTGAAGCGGTTGAGGGAAATCGCAAAAGCTAAGGCGTAGCCTTGGCTTTAGACCGCTGCTGTGCGGCTAGCTCGTCGCTGGAACGTCACAAAAAACGTGACTAGCTCGTTGCTTGAAAAATCTAAGAAAGAGCAGCGGGTAAACGTTGAGTTAGCGCTTTGATTTAATTAAAAATGACAGTTACGACGGCCTGTCAAAGTCGGTGAAGAGTAGGTTATTAGAAAAAATGCAGCCTCTACAGGCACTATAATCTACAATTAGGCGTCAATTCATCAAGGAAGAGTCATGAATCTACTAACTCTAGGTTTCAGTAGTTACGATATTGCGTTGCTCTTTTTTTGCCCTGCTGGAGCTGTACTAGGTAGCTTTGCATATGCAATAACAGAAACAATATCTCACAAGCCGCCAACAAAAGAAGACGATTATGAATTTGCTAATGCCCATGTAAGCAAAGCAAGGGGCGTATGGCTTGGTTTACGTCTCGTTCTCGGTGGTATTCTCGGTCTAGTTCTAGGGTTATATTTCATCGGTGCCATTCAAGAAACACCAACAACACTTGCTAAAATAGTAGCTCTTTCCATTTTGGCGGGATACGCAGCCCCAAATATTTGGTTGGCACAAGAAAACGCTGTTACAAATCGATTGCTAAGTCTTATCAATGAATCGTCGCCAGAGTCGCTTAACAAGCCATTCAAAGGCCATAACGGTGGCGATAAAGCTGCCACGCTATAATGGGGCTTTATGTTTCAAGGAGAAGTTTATGAGTAAGAAGTCACAGCATGTCGTTAAAGGCAGTAAAGGAGGCTGGGATGTAAAAAAAGGGGGCGGTGAAAAAGCAAGCCGTCACTTCGATACTCAAGAGGAAGCAATCGATTACGGAAGGCAGGTAGCAAAGAATCAAAAGGCTGAGTTTTATGTCCACGGAAGAGACGGAAAAATTCGATCTAAAGACAGTTATGGTAATGACCCGCATCCTCCAAAGGATAAAAAGTAGCCATGGACGGTTTTGACAGAAATGTTTTTGTAAACTGCCCCTTTGATGATGACTATCGCCAATTATTGCTTTCAGTTGTTTTTACTGTAAAGCACCTTGGTTACAATCCAAGGCTCTCTTTAGAGAGGGCTGATTCCGCTGAATCACGAATCGACAAAATAGTTGGTCTAATAAATCAATCGAAGTATGGGATTCATGATTTATCTAGGATTGTTTCAGAAGGAGGAAATGAGCATTACCGAATGAATATGCCATTTGAGCTTGGTATTGATTACGGTTGCCAAAAACTCAAAGAGGGTGCTTGGTCTCAAAAGAGAATTTTGATTCTTGAAAAAGAAAAATATCGTTATCAGAAAGCACTTTCAGACCTTTCAGGATCGGATATAAAAAATCATGATGATGAGCCCTCAAAGATAATTAAGGCTGTTAGAGATTGGTTTGTAACGACAGAATCTATACGTGCAGATAGCGGAAATAAAATTTGGAATTCGTATAATGATTTCCAAGCTTACCTTTATGATGAGCTTATCGAGAACGATGGGCATGAATCTGTTGATGACGCTCAAGTATCAGAGATTATGCAACACATGACAGTATGGTTCAGTATGGAAACAGATAACAAAGCAACCGGTTATCGGTAGTCTGTTGGCTCGAAACTTTTAAACGGCTACTGAGTTGTCCGTATTGTTATTACGGCGTTAAATGTACATGGAGAGTATCTTGAGGTTTAAAGAGTTCATTAAAAGAGTGCTTGTTCTTGTGCTTTCTTTGATTTTTTTAGTGTTTTTAAAGATCGATTTAGGAATAGAGGGGGCCATTTTTTTTGTCCTTATTGTAGCAGTATTTATTTTTGCTGAATTAATTCAAATTAAGAGTTCGCTCGTCAAGACGTATGCTGAGGCTTTGACAGAAAATAAGCTAATTTTGTTTTTTTAGAAAATCGTATTTTAAATTATTTTGTAAGTGGCGTTTTTTCACTTTATTTTTCATTTTATCTATTTGTTCATGTAAATACGAATGAGTATAACGAGCTTTATTTTTTTGTTTTCTCTGGTTTTCTTCTCAGCTTTCTCGTGCTACCAGTAAAAAGCACAATGAATTCTTTGTTTAAAGAACTTCCTGCTAAGGCTTTTTCCCGCCTCTCTGTCGTTTTTATTGTCGTGCTTTTTACCGTGATTTTAGATGGGACGTATAATGCTTTTTTACCCGTTGATAGCAGAGTGAAAGAACCTTTCGATATAGATATACCTCTTTATGTGATGGATGATATTAAGCACTCTTACATCTATCTTCAGCATACCTTGCGAACAGCCTTATACCTGAAGGTTAATGTTCAATCTGTTGCCTTGTATGACGAGGTTGGTGACTGGTTTGCAATTATTAGGTTTTTTTTATTATTGTCTCCGACACCATACATCGCGTATGCGCTTATTTACCTTTCACTAAATTCAATAGTGAATTTTAATATTACTAGAGCTGGTAATAATGACTTATAAAAAATGTTTTGTGGTGATGATTTTTCTCGCTTCGGCTTTGATCGTTGTATCCACTATGTTTATTAAGGCACAAATAATAAGTGCTAACCTTGATTTAAAAGACAAAATTTCATCTTTAAGTAGTGATCTTGATAATACAAAAGAACTGCTTTCTCTTTCTAGAGAGCAAGTTAAGGTACTTACCACTAAAAATAGTGAATTAGAGAAAATTGGTGAGGAAAGGGTTCTTAAAATCTGGGCAATGTACCAAGATGGCACCTAAAGAAACAAAGGGGCAGACCTGAACAGAGTGATTGATTTGATTGTTGGAAGGGTGAGCAACAGATCTCGAACCCGTTGGTCTGCTATCTGAATATAAAGAAAGGGGGAATCAGTGCTATGCTGTTTTCCCAATCTTTTTCGAGCAAGTAAAACGAATTTTTACATCGAGCAACGAACAACGAGCTACTCGCAGTACTCTTCTGCGATATGCTTATCCTTCAATTTCACATAATTCCCCGCCGTGTAGGTAAAGAATTCCATCTCTTTCTCGGTCAGTGCGCGGGCTTCTTTGACCGGGCGGCCGACGTAGAGTGGGCCGCTTTTGAGGGTTTTACCCGGCGGGACCAGGCTGCCTGCGCCGATGATGACGTCTTCTACCACCACCGCGCCCATGCCTACTAATACCCGGCTGCCGATGGTGAGGATTAAAGGGTCCTGATCCCTTCAATGCTAATATCCGTGTATTACCTTATAACAAGCGCAAGCAGTCGGAAAAATTATTCGCTGTGCCCCCAATTTTCCGCTGTTTCGGGCGTTACACTAATATCGAACCATCGTGCATACGTGATAGAATCATATGTAATGGATATTAAATTTTATGGAGATTACTTTGGATAGTTTTTTTAAAGCAGCCCTTGGTGTAGGAGGCTTAGGAACAGTAGGCGCTGCTGTATTTTTTGGCTTATACAAAGATTGGTTAGCACTCGATATTTTCTCAAAACTATCAGCAGATCAAACGTTTATCATTATGCTGGTTTTCTTAGGGTTGGTTTTTCTTAGTCTTGTTGTGCTTGTGACAGCTTACATGTTGAAAGGAATTAAAATCAATTCAGCCAAAGCAACGAATAGCTCTGTAGCTATAATCAACGACACAAAATAGCATGATTAATAGAAATAACGCAGAGGCGCAAGAAGGGTCAGTTGCTGCCGTCAATCATGGCAATGGCCCTCAACACATTGATAACAGTACTACAATCCGACTTGGTGGATTAGTTAATCTTGCAGAAACTGCTACAGGGGCGATAGTATTTGATCCTGTGGCGATGCGCGAAGCAATTTTGTCAATAGATCACTCACTTGAGAGTATTAACGATAGCCAAAGTGATTTTGATATCATTGACGTAGAAAAGAAAAATAAACTTAATGGATTGACACAAGAGTATTATGACGAATTCATTTCGATAAATTATGAGCCATACTTCCTAGAGCTAGATGTATTTTTAAAGCAACGAGAGAATGAAGATCTTCAAAAGAAAGTGCACAATATTGTTGCAAGTTTAAATAGAAAGATTTTTATAAAACGAAAGTACTTTGATGCCTTTGAAGACCTCTTAACCTCCATTGAAGAAGCTCTCTTGGAGTCAGAATTCAAGGCTCTCCAAGGCAAAGAGTATACAATTAGCTTTTTCTTGTACTATTTATATGCTTGCTGTCTTATCGGGAAAAAAACTGATGAGGAAAAGAAATGCTAACTCCTCATAGATTTACAAATTTTAATTACTGTCTTGTTTATGTGTCCTCATTAGTTATTGAATGCCTAATATACAGAGGTGATTCAAACTTAAGCGAACTATACAAATACTGCAAAGCTTCAAGTACTGAAATAAATGAACAAGATATAACGCTTGCAGTAAGCTTTTTATATCTACTTAGTAAAGCAAAATACAATATCGAAACCGATATTGTTACGCTTGTGTGAGAGAATTATGCTAAAACTGAGTCGTTTATACGCAAATAATAACAGCATTTTTCCGGACATAATATTTAGGGACGGCCTGAACATTATCTTTGCGAATGTAACAAAAGAGCAGAAAGACAAATCGTCTCACAGCTTAGGAAAAACTACCCTACTTGAACTGTTGAATTTTTCTCTATTAAAACAAATTGACAAATCTTTTTTTCTAAAAAACAAAGTCTTTGAAGATTTTATTTTTTACCTAGAAATTGAATACGATTCAAACAAATTTGTTACTATAAAAAGGCCTGTAAAGGGTAAAATTTGCATACATTCTGTTTCTATAAAAGACAAGCTTAATTACTTAGATGATAAAGACTGGGACTTCAGCTCCCTTAGCTTGAAAAAAGCAAAAGAAATATTTGATTCTATTGTTTTTATAAAAGATCTGAGGAAAAATGATTTCACTTTTCGAAATGGTTTGAGATATTGTTTGAGAAAGCAAACTCAATACGAAAACACATTCAAAGTAAATGCTAGCCGAGAGACCGACTCTGCATGGAAACCATATTTGGCACAGGTACTAGGCATAAATTCTATTCTTGTAAAAGAAAAGTACGCTGCTAATAAGCAAGTTGAATCTATAAAGAATGCAATCAAACAGATTGAATCTCTACCCCAAGAAAGCACTCAAAGTTTAGAGGCTGAAATTGCCCAATTAGGGGCTCATATTTCAAGGATGCAGGCTGAGTTAGATAAATTTGATTTTAGAAAAGCTGACACAGAAATCAATAGCGAGCTTATCGATAATACTTCTCTACAAGTATCCGATTTTAACAAGAAGCTATATGAAATAGACCAGAGACTCCATGCGATAAATGAATCACTGAGAACAGAATTCTCTTTTGATTTGGATAAAGTTGTTGAACTTTTTGGCGAAGTAGAGATTCATTTTCCGGATCAACTTGCACACTCATATCATGATCTAATTAATTTAAATACTCAGATGTCTGAGGGCAGAAAAATCAGACTAAAAAGTGCAAAGAAAAAATTGCTTAAGGAAAGAAAAAGTACAGAAGAATATTTGAGTCTTGCAACAGAAAAACAAAAAGAACTTGCAAGTATACTGCTACAAAAGGATGCCTTCTCTAAATACAAAGTAATGCAAGCTCGGTTGAGTAGAGAGGAAAGTAGACTTGCCGTATTGCAAGAAAGAGTTGAAAAGTTAGACTACGCTTCATCTTTGTCAGACAGGCTCGAGTCGGCAGTAAGCTCACAAAGCGACGCAGCTAAATTATTAGAAAAAGCAACCCGAGTTCGTGAAAATGCACAAATGAAACATGCTGTTGAAGTTTTCAGTGAGATTGTTGAGTATGTGCTCTCGATGTCAGCTTTTATTTTTACAAATACTAACTCTGAGGGAAATATAGAGTTTAAAATAGGTTTAAAAGATCAAACGTCAGTTAATGATGGTTTTTCATATACACGAACATTATCGGCTATTTTTGATATTACTCTACTTTCAATACACTCAAATGATAGCTTCTACAAGTTTAGTTACCATGATGGTCTCTTTGAGAGTCTTGATGACAGAGTCAAATTTAAGCTCATTGATAAAATGAGGGAAATTTCTGAGAGCCATGGTTTGCAGTTCATTATTAGTGTACTTGATAGTGATATTCCTATTTCAGAAACAGGAGAACGGTCATATTTTTCACAGGATGAAATAATTCGTGAGTTGCATGACGAAGGTAACTCCGGAAGACTTTTCAGAATGCCTGCTTTCTAATACGTAGCAATAAAGGGCACAGATTTATTTTCTATTGTTTAAGTAGCTTAGGAAATAGATCAGCCCCTTCTTTTTCGAGCAAGTAAAACGAAGTTTTACGTCGAACAACGAGCTACGGCAAAGATTATTCGTATCCTTCCGAAAGATGCTTATCCTTAAGCTTCACATAATTCCCCGCCGTATACGTAAAGAATTCCATCTCCTTCTCGGTGAGTGCGCGGGCTTCTTTGACCGGGCGGCCGACGTAGAGGTGGCCGCTTTTGAGGGTTTTACCCGGGGGCACCAGGCTGCCTGCGCCGATGATGACGTCGTCTTCTACCACGGCGCCGTCCATGACCATCGCGCCCATGCCGACTAATACGCGACTGCCGATAGTGCAGCCGTGGAGCATCGCCTGGTGGCCGATGGTGACGTCGTCACCAATGATCAGCGGGTAGCCATCCGGGTTAAAGGGGCCTGCGTGGGTGATATGCAGTACCGAGCCATCCTGTACGCTGGTGCGGTTACCGATACGGATGCGGTGCATGTCGCCACGGATGACGGTGAGCGGCCAGATGGACACATTGTCACCCAGTTCGACATCCCCCAGAACGACGGCGGTTGGGTCGACAAAGGCTGCTTTACCCAGCTTGGGTGTGGTGTTCTGATAGCTGCGGATGGTCATCTGTTTATTCTCACTCTGCTGTTCCGGTGGGGTTTCTATAATAAACCCTGCAGCACGATTGAAAACAGTGAATCATCACCCCATTTAGTAGATATTGTTATTTATATTCTGCCCTGTTCAGGAGTACCTATGACCAATCCGTTGCTGCAAGACCACCTGCTGCCCCCGTTTTCTGAGATTACCCCTGAGCATGTTGAGCCTGCTGTCGATCAGTTATTGGCTGACAGTCGTGCTGTGATCGAGCAGGTGCTGGATGGCAATGGCTCACCTGACTGGAACAATCTTGTGGTGCCGTTGGAGCAGAGTCAGGACCGTCTGGCGAAAGCCTGGTCACCGGTGTCCCATCTTAATTCGGTTGTTAACAGCGATGAACTGCGGGATGCGTATAACGCCTGCTTGCCTAAGCTGTCTCAGTTCTGGACGGAGATGGGTCAGCATCAGGGGCTGTTTGAGGCCTATGAGAAACTGGCAGGCAGTGACGCGTATCAGGCGCTGGATGAGCCGCAGCGTAAGGTTATCGATAACGCCCTGCGGGATTTCCGCTTATCGGGGATCGCCCTGAATGACGCGGATAAGCAGCGCTACGGCGAACTGCAGCAGAAGTTGTCTGAGCTGACCACTAAGTTCTCTGAAAACGTGATGGATGCGACCGATGGCTGGTCAAAATTAATTGCCGATGAGGCTGAGCTAGAAGGGCTTCCGGCAAGTGCGCTGGCGGCAGCAAAGCAGTTAGCCGGGGCTAAAGGTGATGAGGGCTGGTTGATCACGCTGGATTTCCCCTCTTACTTCGCGGTGATCACCTATGCGGATAACCGGGAACTGCGGCGTGAGGTGTATGAAGCGTTTGCTACCCGGGCATCTGATCAGGGGCCGGGTGAAGGTAAATGGGATAACAGTGCGGTAATGACCGAGATTCTGACCCTGCGTGCCGAGCTGGCGAAACTGCTTGGCTTTGGTAACTATGCCGAATACAGCCTGGCGACCAAGATGGCTGATACCACCGATCAGGTGGTCGGTTTTCTGACCGATCTGGGTGAGAAGAGCCGTCCCCAGGCGCAGAAAGAGTTTCAGGAGCTACAAGCTTTCGCGTTAGAAGAGTTCAGTGAGCCAGAACTGCAATCATGGGATATCTCCTATTACAGTGAGAAACTGAAGCAGGTGCGTTATGCGATCTCTCAGGAAGAGCTGCGCCCCTACTTTCCGATGACAAAAGTGTTGGCGGGTATGTTTCAGGTGACCGGCAAACTGTTTGGTATCGAGATTGAAGAGGTGGCTGAGTTTGACCGCTGGCATGCCGACGCCCGCCTGTTCAATGTTAGTCGTCAGGGCGAGTTGATCGCCCGCTTCTTCCTCGACCCGTTTGCCCGGGCGAAAAAGCGCGGTGGGGCCTGGATGGATGATTGCCGGGTTCGACGCATGGATAACGGTGTTCTGCAGCTGCCGGTGGCTTATCTGGTCTGCAACTTTAACCCGCCGGTTGGGGATGACCCTGCCCTGCTGACCCATAATGAAGTGACCACCCTGTTCCATGAATTTGGTCACGGTCTGCACCATATGCTCACCCGTATCACCTATGCGGATGTCAGTGGTATCAACGGTGTTGCCTGGGATGCGGTCGAGTTGCCCAGTCAGTTCCTGGAAAACTGGTGTTATGAGCCTGAAGCGCTGGAGATGATTTCCGGTCATTATCAAACCGGTGAGGCGCTGCCTGCCGAGATGCTAGAAAAGATGCTGGCGGCGAAGAACTTCCAGTCCGGCCTGATGATGGTCCGTCAGCTGGAGTTCTCACTGTTTGATTTTGAGCTGCACCGGGAATATCAGGCCGGTGTCACCGATGTGCAGTCGGTTCTGAATCGGATTCGCAGCCAGGTCGCAGTGATTACCCCGCCGGAGTTTAATCGTTTTCAACACGGCTTCAGTCATATTTTTGCCGGTGGTTATGCGGCGGGCTATTACAGCTATAAGTGGGCCGAAGTGTTGTCCGCCGATGCTTTCTCCCGATTCGAAGAGGAAGGCGTATTCAATACCGACACGGGGAGCTCATTCCGGGCAAATATCCTGGAAATGGGCGGTTCTAAAGAGCCGATGGAACTGTTTGTTGCGTTCCGTGGTCGTGAACCGAGTGTTGAACCACTGTTGCGCCATTGTGGTATCGCAGGGTAAACCGATAGCAGGGTGTTTCTGAGGTATAATTCAGAAAACCTTCAGGGGGGTGACCCCCTGCATACTCAGTTTCAGGTCAGTTCATGGTTTAGGTTTATTGTAGATCGATTAATCGATTGATGATCTGAGAGTTAAAAAACAGTTGAGAGAATTATGACGATTGTTAAACGTTTTATTGCCGGTGCTGTCTGCCCACGCTGTGCCGAGATGGATACGCTGAAAATGTATCGCGATGAGAACCGCGAGTATAAAGAGTGTGTTCGTTGTGACTACACTGACTCGATGGCGCTGGATGGCTCAGATCAACCTGAAGCTGAGCTGGATACCCGGGTAAACCGTGGCGGAAAAGTTGAGTTAGAGCCCGCCCAGCCACTGAATTTTGTGGCGAACCCCGGTACGACTAAGCATTAATCGCTGAATAACGCTTTTCGGGAGAGAGCTATGTGCCACCGTTGTGCCTGGGCGACCGCGACAGAGCTGGAACAGCAGTACCATGATCAGGTGTGGGGTGTGCCCCAGACAAATGATCAGCAGCTGTTTGAATATCTTATCCTGGAGAGCGCTCAGGCGGGGTTGAGCTGGCGTACTATCCTGCAAAAGCGTGAGGGTTACACCCGTCAGTACGAGGGCTTTGATCCGGCCACTGTGGCTGCGTTTTCACCAGAGAAGGCGGAACAGATGCTGCTTGATCCGGGTATCGTCCGCAACCGGCTTAAAGTGGAGTCTTCGATCCAAGGCGCGAATGTCTTTCTTGAGCTGGCCGCTAAACATGGCAGTTTTGCCAACTATATCTGGCAGTTTGTTGAGGGGAAACCGATTCAAAACAGCTGGAAAAGCCTCAGCGAAGTCCCCGCTGAAACCCCGCAGTCTCAGGCGATGAGTAAAGCGCTGAAGAAAGCGGGTATGAAATTTGTCGGTCCGACAATCTGCTATGCCTACATGCAGGCCACCGGGATGGTCAATGATCACGAAGTGAACTGTATCCGTTATCAGCCCTGTCTTGAGCTGGCAGAAGGTTTACAGCTTTAACTATCAGGGTTTGCGATAGCTGACTCGGTAAATAACCCCGGCTTTATCGTCTGAGATGAGCAGGCTGCCATCCCGATCGGTAACGATATCCACCGGCCTGCCCCAGGCGCTTTCCCCCTGTAACCAGCCCTCAATAAACACCCGTTGCGTGATCGGCGTGGCCGAGGTATCCACCTGAACTACCCGGTAACCGACTTTGCTGGAACGGTTCCATGAGCCGTGTTCGGCGATAAACAGGCTGTTCTGATTCGCATCGGGAAACTGATTACCCGTGTAGAAACTCAAGCCTAGCGGGGCGACATGTGCGCCCAGCTTCAGTACCGGGGATTGATAGTCGCTAAAGGACTGGCCCTGATGCAGGGCCGGATCAGGAATATCACCGGCATGCACATAGGGGTAGCCAAAGTGCTGGCCCGGTTCGCTGAGGCGATTGAGTTCATCATCGGGCTGGTCATCCCCCAGATGATCCCGGCCATTATCGGTAAACCAGAGTTCGTGGCTGCTGGGATGCCAGGCAAAGCCAACCGAGTTACGCACGCCGTGCGCCACAATCGTTTGTCGCGTTGTCTGCAGGTTGAGCTTCAGGATGGAGGCAAAGCGAGGGTCATCACTGAGACAGATATTGCAGGGAGCCCCGAGATTAAAATACAGCTCTCCGTCAGGCCCGAATTTCAGATATTTCCAGCCGTGGTGCTTTATGTCAGGCAGGTAATCCGTGATCAGCTCTGTGGCAACAGGTCGCTGAGGCTGAGTGCCAGCATCGGTTATCCGCAAAATCTGGTTCACGGCGGCGATGTAGAGATCGCCATCCCGATAGGCGATGCCGCTGGGCATATTGAGCCGCTTCAACAGAATCTCTTGCTGTTCATAAATACCGTCACCATCGCTGTCTCTGAGGCGGTAGACCTTACCTGCGCGTCGACTGCCGACAAACAGGGTTCCTGGCTCCCCTAGGGCGATCTGCCGCGCGTTATCTACTTCGGCCACTACCGACAGCGTATAGCCAGCCGGTAGCCTTAGCCGCTCCAGAGGCAGGTCTGCCAGTGAAGCATGTGACAGGCTATAAAGCAGTGTGAACAGCAGGATTCTCTGGGTCATCGTTGATCATTGTCCGGTGTGGGGTTGATAGTTATGCCTGCGTAACCAGAATCGGTTACACTCACCAAAACATAGCCGATGATCTGCATCTCTGCACATTGCAGCAGCCGTTCAGGGGGGATTTATTCCCTGCTGTTCCGTTTGAGTGATATCTATCGAGTCGGCTTCCATCCTATAAGAGCGGTGTGCGGATTTTGTCCTCCGGGTCTTAATATTTTTCGTAACGATTGAGTCTATGTTGCAACAGATACAGAACATCCCTTTGGGATTACGCTTTATGCTGCTCTCTTCGCTGGGCTTTGCGCTGATGGGGGCATCGGTGAAGGCGGTGAGTCAGTATGGTATTCCGCTGATGGAGATCGTTATTGCCCGGGCGCTGGTGTCGCTGATCATCAGTTATGTCGACGTAAAGCGTAAAGGTATCGCGATCTGGGGCCACAATAAACTGCTGCTGAGTGCCCGGGGTGTTGTCGGTGCCGCGGCGTTGATCTGCGTCTATTATTCGGTCACGACGTTGCCTCTGGCCGAGGCTACGGTACTGCAGTATCTGCACCCGGTATTTACCGCCCTGCTGGCCTTTATGTTGTTGGGGGAACGGGTTCAGGTATCGACGATGATCTGTATCTTCCTCAGTATTACCGGGCTGGTGGTGATGGTGAAACCGGATCTGTTCTTTGCTGCCGAGGTTGAGCTGCCGCTGTTCAGTGTTATCGCTGCCTTGCTGGGGGCGTTTGGCAGTGCCGTGGCTTATGTCATTGTCAGACGCTTGAGCCAGACCGAAGACAGTTCGGTGATTATTCTCTACTTCCCCTTGATCGCTTTACCTGCCGCGCTGATTCTGTCCGGCGGGGAGCTGGTGATGCCCGATGGCTACGCTCTACTGCTGCTGATTCTGGTCGGTATCTTCACACAGATAGGTCAGGTGGGGCTGACCAAAGCGATGCAGCATGAGGCGGCCAGTAAGGCGACCGCCTTCTCTTATATTCAGGTGATACTGTCTATGCTGCTGGGCTGGTTTGCCTTCAATGAACTGCCCTCGCTCTGGACGCTGCTCGGCGGCGGACTGATCGTTATCGGCGCATTGATCAACGTGCTCTGGAAGCGCTGAATCAGGCTGTTCTGCGCAGGGGCAGGCTGTAGAGCAGCAGGAATTGCGCCAGTGCTGCGACCACCACTGAAGGCCCGGCTGGGGTATCAAAATTCCAGGAGGCATAGAGCCCAAGGCAGACCGAAACGACACCCAGAAGACTGGCAATAACCGCCATCTGCTCCGGGGAGTTGGCCAGCCGACGGGCACTGGCGGCGGGAATAATCAGCAGCGAGGTGATCAGAAGTATCCCCACCACCTTCATCGCAATCGCAATCACCACACCGATCAACAGCATCAGCGCCAGCCGTATACGCGTGACCGGTACTCCTTCTACCTGCGCCAGCTCTTCGTTAATGGTCACCGCCAGCAAGGGGTTCCAGAGTCGCCAGATCAGCAGCATGACGATACCCCCGCCGCCATAGATCCACAGCAGATCATCCGGGGTAATAGCCAGCAGATCACCGAACAGGTATTCCATCAGATCGACCCTGACATCATCTAACAGGGCAACGGCGACCAGACCCAGCGACAGACTACTGTGTGCCATGATGCCTAAGAGGGTGTCGGTGGCGACTATTTTCTGTCGCTGCAGGCTAACCAGAATCAGCGCCAAAATAACACAGCAGCTGACGACCGCCAGATTGAAGTTGATATCAAAGAGCACGCCTACCGCGATCCCTAACAGAGCCGAGTGCGCCAGAGTATCACCGAAGTACGCCATGCGACGCCATACAACAAAGGAGCCCAGCGGCCCGGCTACCAGTGCTACACCGATACCGCCTAACAGCGCAAACAGGAGAAAATCAGCCATCAGTGGTGGCCTCCGCAGTGGCTATGATCATGTTCTGCCGCCTCTTCTAACGGCACTATATCGCCATGCTCGTTGTGCTGGTGGTTATGATGGTGGCTATAGAGCGCCAGATTCTCAGCCCCAGGCACACCAAAAAGCTCAATGTAGGACGGGTCGGTACTGACCTGTTCCGGATGGCCGGAGCAACAGATGTGGCGGTTCAGACAGATGACCTGATCGGTGGCGGCCATGACCAGGTGCAGGTCGTGGGAGATCATCAGTACCGAGCAGTTGTAGCGGTCACGGATACTGGCGATAAGGTTATACAGCTCGATCTGGCCGTTAATATCCACTCCTTGAGCGGGTTCATCCAGCACCAATAGCTCAGGTTTTCGCAGCAGTGCTCTTGCCAGAAGGACGCGCTGCATCTCTCCCCCGGAGAGGCTGTGAACGGATTGCTTGAGCAGGGCTTCAGCCCGGACCGATTGTAAGGCCTGAAGGCGGTCTTCGGCACTGGCAAAGGCGGCGGTTTTAAGAAACCGTTCGACGGTCAGTGGAAAAGTGGCATCGATCTGCAGCTTCTGAGGCATATAACCGATTCTCAACGTTGGTGAGCGCTTAATAACCCCGTCAGTCGGTGATAGCAGCCCTAAAACCGCTTTGACCAGTGTGGTTTTTCCCGCGCCATTAGGGCCGATCAGCGTGGTAATCTCCCCCTGCTTTAATGTCATAGAGACATTATCGATCACTTTGCTCGCGCCAAATTTGATATTCAGACTGGTGATTTCTACCAGGGTTGCCGGGCTCATTTGGCCTCCTGGCAATTCGGGCAGCGCCCCAGAATCTCAATATTTTCCTGTTCAACGGAAAATCCGGCGTCTGCGGCAACACTTTGAATACTGCTTTGCAGGGCGGGTGATTCAAGTTCAACCGTGGTACCGCAGCTCTGGCAGATCAGGAAATAGCCGTGGTGGAAATGGTCCGGGTGGCTACAGCCGATAAATGCGTTAAGGGATGCTAACCGGTGCACCAGCCCCTGTTCCTGGAGGAAATCCAGCGCGCGATAAACGGTCGGCGGCGCCGAGTTAAATCCCGCCTCAGCAATCGCGGGCAGCAGGTCGTAGGCGCCCAGCGGTTTATGGCTTTGCCAGATGAGCTTGAGGACCAGCTCGCGAATACTGGTGAGCCGCTGACCATTCGCTTTACATAACTGCTGAGCCTGCAGTAACGCAGTCTTGATGCAGTGACTATGATCGTGGTCGGGCTGATAGGCGATATTGTCTATGCTTTGTGGGGCCATAATAAAACCGGTTGATCTAATTAGTTGAACTTTGAATTGTTATATTATAACTTTGCGTTTCTTTGAATAACAGTGACTTCTACCGATGCCAGCTAAATTACCTCTATTGTTCGTATCTTTTCTGCTAAGCACCTCTGCCTGGGCGGCTCCAACAGTGCCGGTGAAGCTGCTCACCAGTATTAAACCGATTCAGCTGATCGCGACCGATATGCTGGGTGAGCTGGCTCAGGTAGATGTGCTTTTGCCACCGGGTAGTTCACCGCATCACTACTCACTGAAACCCTCCTCTATCAGAAAGATTCACAGTGCTGACCTGTTTATATGGGGGGGGGCGGATCTTGAGCTGTTTCTGACTAAAAGTGTTAGCCAATTGGAGCGCCCTGCTCTGGCCTTATTGGATGATACAGATGGCCATCCGGTTGAGTCGGAAGAGACTGGGCATGAAGACGAGCATGAACACGAGCATGAAGCTGGCCACGAAGATGGTCATGAACACGAGCATGAAACTGGTCATGAAGACGAGCATGAAGCGGGCCACGAAGACGGTCATGAAGATGGTCACGAAGACGGTCACGAAGACGGTCACGAAGACGGTCACGAAGACGGTCACGAGGCGGGACATGAACACAGTGGTGACCCGCACTTCTGGATGACGCCAGAGCGGGCATTGGTTGCCGCGGATATGATTAAAGACCGCTTGGTTGAGCTATACCCTGACAATGCAGCGCTATACCAACAGGCGTATCAGCGTTTTGAACAACGACTGGCGCATGCGGATCAACAGCTACAGGAACAATTAAAGCTTGTTAGTGATGTTGGATTTTTTGTCTTTCATGACGCTTTCAGCGGCTTTGTTGAGCACTACCAGTTGCGTCAACTGGGTTACTTTACAGTTGATCCGGGTCGTAAACCGGGTGCGCGTCGGTTGAGTGAAATCCGAGAGGCGCTGGAGAATGAGCAGGCTCAGTGTGTCTTTGTGGAACCTCAGTTTAAAGCACCGGTGGTGGATAGCCTGATTCGTGGACTGGATATCCGTGTGGGACGTCTGGATCCCCTTGCTACAGAAGTGAGCGCCGTGAGTGGAGGCTACGTTGACTACCTGGAATCACTGGCAGATAGCTTCAGTGGCTGTCTATCGGGGAAATAAAAGAAAAAAAGTAGTGGTTTCTCTTCACAAATGAAAAGGGCGTCTTTATAATGCGCTCCTCTTTTGGAGCAGATGTGGTGGAATTGGTAGACACGCTAGCTTCAGGTGCTAGTGCTCGCAAGGGCGTGGGAGTTCGAGTCTCCCCATCTGCACCAACCGCTTTCGGCGGTTGAGCTTCGAAAGAGAAGGCTGTTTTAACGGCCAGGGGGACGCCCTTAAACGTGACAAGTTGATACGCAGATGTGGTGGAATTGGTAGACACGCTAGCTTCAGGTGCTAGTGCTCGCAAGGGCGTGGGAGTTCGAGTCTCCCCATCTGCACCAACTTTTCTTCTTTAGAATCCTCTCTATTTATAATCTTTTCTTCAGTACCCTCTTCATCTATATTTCAGTTTCTCCGACTATACTCTCTCATATTGTTTTTCGCTGACGGCGGTAAATTGCCTGCGTTGTTTTTTATCGCTTGGAGAAAGTTATGGTGGTCACTCTGCGTTCATTTGGCGAACCACTTGTTTTGCTCTGTATCGGCCTGCTTATCTGCTCATCTGTTGTATCAGCTCGTACTTTAAATGGCTTTGATCTCACAGGTAGTCTGATATACGAAGGCCATATTGTCCCTGGCGGACCCGCAAAAGGGGGCATTCCTGCCATCGATCAGCCGGTGTTTAATCAGGCTGAGGATGTTAACTGGCTTGAGCCTGAGCAACGGGTAATCGGCGTTAAACATAACGGTGTGGCGAAAGCTTATCCTCTGGCGATCCTCAATTGGCATGAGATTGTGAATGATCGTTTTGCAGATGATCCCGTCGTCGTGACCTATTGCCCTCTGTGCGGCAGTGGGGTTGTTTATCGGGCGAGAATGGATAACCAGGACCTGACCTTCGGTGTGTCCGGGCTACTGTATAACAGTGATGTGCTGCTCTATGACCGTCAGACCGACTCACTCTGGTCACAACTTCATCATCACGCCATTTCAGGTCCGATGAAGGGAAGAGCGCTGGTTCAGCTGCCTTCTGAACATACCCAGTGGGGGAAATGGCTGAAAAATAATCCGGATACGCTGGTACTGTCCCGCAATACCGGGGCGACCCGGGATTACAACAGAAACCCTTATGACGGCTATGAAGAGTCTAAGCTTCTCTATTTTTCAGTGGAGTTTATGAGTCAGGCTTTTCACCCTAAAGCGCGGGTAATCGGGGTTGAATTAAATGGTCTGGCTAAGGCCTATCCTTTTTCTGAGTTGGCAAAAGTCGCCCTGAGCGGGGTGCTGGAAGACCGTGTAGGAGAGAATCTTCTGAAGATTGAATATGATGCAGAATCTCAGAGTGCACGAGTGTTTCAAGGGGCTGAAGAGATCCCCGTGGTGAATCTTTTCTGGTTCTCATGGTACGGGTTTCATCCGAACACACAGATTTATCGTGTTATTGAATAAAACCCATCAGAAGGCGCTCTAAGGGGGCGGATGTCGGCATTTGCGGTTCTGAATGAGGCTGGGTGGCCGAAGGGGATGAGTAAAAATAATCCGAACCTGCCGCACTCGCCTGAGTTATCTTCCTTCTACAGCCCTTTAATACCGGGGGGAGAAGACAGAGAGATGATCAATATTCGTTTTTGATTTTTGCCTATACCTCTAATGAATTCTGGGTTCCAGAGCTGAAGATGATATATATCAAGCCAAGGTTTTGCAGAGTCAGTATTCTGCAACCCAGAGATAAACAGAGGTGAAAGAGATGATTTCGAAGTTTTCTGATCTGCTGGATGCGGTTGCTAAAGAGGATGAACCGCAGCGCTTATTGATGCTGTTTGCCAAGGCCGAAGGGGGTTCAACAAACCCGAAGAAGCAGCGCAAACAACAGCGCGGTACTATTGAGCCGGTTATGTGTGTAGATAAACTGCCTGAAGAGGTCGGGTCTTTTACGCAGCTGGTGGCTGAAGCGGATAATATATCTAAAGAGTGGAACTTCATTATTATTGCCGGTCTTGCTGGCGAAAATGGCCAGGCGCCCACGACTGAAGATGCCGATCCGTACCTGAATAAGATGGCTAACGGCCTGGCAATGGGTGAAGACCTGTCCCGTTATCTGATTTTTGACCGGAGTGAAAACCCGATCGTTATGCAAGAATGATTAACCGGGAAGTGATTGCAGGTTAAAGCACTTCCTGGTGTTTTCAGGGTAAAAAAAAGGCCACTAAAAAGTGGCCCAAAGGAGTCTCGTTAAGACCTAAACGGTCCCGAATGAACGAGTGCTGTTAAAAATGTTTTGCTGTCGCTTCAAATTAAGTTTCTTAAGATTGCGAACCAGAGAGCGGAACATTCCAACCAGGAATTCGCTACGCTGTGCTTTGGCATGGGCAATGTAATGCTTCGTGTCAACGTTACCAAATTGATCCAGTTTAATTTCCTGTTCGAATGTATGCATTATTACCACCAATAAAATTCATTAAAACGCCACGTGAATGGCTTGATCCGCCTGAGCCTAATTCTGATGCCTATTAATAAGTGCTTCAGTAAAATCAGTATCTATAGTGTCTGTCGGCTGGATCATCGTTAAGTTGATGTTTATACTAAGGTCGCACTGTTGATAAAACAAACGACAGTTTTTCAGCTTTAATGTGAAATAAATTCATGTATTGAGGTGTTTATCAGACGCTTGCCCCCTTTAAATGCGTTGCGTAGCTTTGAGTCCGCAGCCCGGCTGGGTAGCTTTAACCGGGCGGCCGAGGAGCTGTTCGTCACCCCATCAGCGGTGAGTCATCAGATTAAATCGCTTGAGGAATTTCTGGGGTTAAAGCTGTTTCAGCGCGAAAAACGGCAGGTACAGATTACTGTTGCTGGTGAAAAGTACCTGGTGGCGGTATCCCATGCGTTGGATGAACTGGATGCTGCAACCCGGCGATTAATCTCTGCGCCGAACACCAGCTCGCTCACCTTTGAGGCCCCTCCTGCATTTCTGAGCCGCTGGCTGATGCCAAAAATTAAAGATTTTCAGGCGCTATACCCCGATGTTGAGCTGCGCCTGAGCACCGGTGCGGTTAATAAAATCGATTTTGATCACAGTGATCTGGATATGGCGGTGTACTTTGGTGATGAACCAGGGGATGACAATATGGAGGTGCATCTGGTGCATCGTTCCGTCGTCGTTCCGGTTTGTAGCCCGCGCAAAATGGAAGAGGATAAGATCGAGTCTCTGTCGGATCTGCGCAAACAACCGTTAATTCATGTCACCAGCCGCCGTAATGAGTGGCAGCGTTTGCTGCATAAATCAGGGGTGAGTATGACTGGAGGGGAGAAAGGTTTATCTTTTTCCAGCACTCAGCTGGCACTGGGTGCGGCGCTGGAAGGTTTGGGTATCGCGTTATCTGATAAATCCCTGATCAGTCGTGAACTGCAGTATGGTCAGTTGGTAGTGCCGGTAGATGTGGAGCTGCTGACAGGTAAAGCGTTTTATCTTGTTTACCCTAAAGATCGGCAGATTACTTACGGTATGAGGGTGTTCCGTGAGTGGTTACTTGAAGTGATGGGGCTGAATAAAGCAGCCGAATAGGCGACTGCCCGGTGACATAGCCCCCGTGCAGCCGCCGCCTCTCAGAAGTGAGTCGATAGCACCAGATTCAGAGTGTCAGTATCATCGCCCTGATAGTCTTCCTCTCTCACCAGTTCAACAATGAATTCAGCATTGTCGTTCAGCTCTCTGGATGCTCCCAGCGTCATTCGAGAACGGGCAAACAGGTTTTCTCCGGCATCGGTTAGCTGTTCGCCGTTGTCGGTTTTACTGTAGCCCAGAGAAAGGTTGCCCGAAGCCCCCATCAACTCAGTGGCGTAATCGGTACTGAGGTGCCAGACAGAAAGCTCTGGCGTACCTGCCAGCTCATCGAACTGTGCTGTTTTCAGGTATTCCGCAGAGAGTGACAGAGCGTTTATCTCATAACTCAGGTTTATTCGGGAGGCACTGACCTTGTTATCAGCGGTCAGGCTGTCGGCCTGATAAGGGTCAGTATTGCGGATATTATTCAGATAACCGACGCCCACCGCAATGCCGTTATCGAAGGTCAGTGCAGCATTGAGTCCCAAGTTGTCGACTTTGCTTTCATCGCTCTGGCCTTTAAACAGATAACCTTCAGCGCTGAATATTCCCTGACTAAAGCCGACCAGCAGCAGGTCATCGGTGTTATCGGTCAGATCGTCGGTTAGTGGGTCTGACCAGGCATTGCCGTTGATTACTGCAAAGGGTGTCGCTGTGCGGCCTGCAATCAGAGACCAGGGATTATCTTCCGAACTGATCGTTACAATCGCTTCATCGACATACAGGTCCTGATCCTCGCCCTCATCTTCATATTTAAGGGTGGTTGATAGCGCCATATACTGATTCACTGTGGCGTCTATGGTTAGTTCGACAGCATCAACATCCAGATCGTTTTCGCTACTGCCATCCGCCTGTTCAGACCCTGTCGCTAAAAATTCTGCACTGCCGCTGATAGTCACCGGGCTGCTGTTGTTTTTGATACCGGTTTGTTCGGCCATGGTGTCGCTCAGTTGGGATTCGAGCTGCGTTATTCGCTCTTTCAACATACTGAGTTCCGATTGCAGATCACTTGCCTGAACCGTCGGTGTCGCGGCTACTGATGCTGTGATCAGGGATGCCAGTAGGGTCTTTTTCATTGTATTTCCTTCGTTGTTGATTATAAATTGCGCCCGTGAACAGGCTCAGAAGCGAGCTTCTGGTCTGTTTATGGGCGTTGTTAAAAGTGTTCTATCTGGGTGTCAGAAAGAGAGAGTGGCCAAATGATTATCCCAGGCGGTTGCCATGGTTGATGGCAGTCGCTTTGTTGTACCCTGTTTCAGGTTATGCCGAAGGCAGTGGCCTGTGCCCGCACTGATAATAAATTCAGCACTATTACCGGTAGCGGCCAGGCCACAGCCATCCCGGCTCTTGATGGCGGAGATGAAACGGTTCTCATGCAGGTCCCAGAAGGAGATCAGATTCCCCCGGGGCGCTGATACCGCTGCGAAGCGACCGCTGTGATCAAACCTGGCGCTGCCGCAGTAACCTTTCATTGCCAGATAAACCGCTTGGGGTGCCTGTAATAATTCAATCGGCTGCCCTGGGTGGTGTACTGCAACGAGTGGCCGGTTGTGACCCTTGCCGGCCTGATCTTGCAGGGCGATAACGGTAGAGCCCTGGCGATTGGTATCGATATGGCGGATGCTCAGCTGGTGCAGATGCGCAGGTAGTTGCTGTTGTTCCAGTCGTTCCCCGGAGTGCAGGTTCAGTCGCAGTAACGAAGGCTGCATACTGTCGAGGTTGAGTTTCTCCCGGCCATGATCCGGGTGGGTGAGAATCCCGCCGTTGGCCACGGTTAAGATCGGGCTTCCCGGTTGCTGAATCAGCTCATGGGGACCTGTGCCATAGCTGGGGTAGTCGGCGATAATCGAATAATTAGTTTCAAGCGCACGGATGACCACCCGACCCTGCCCGCTTTCGATCTCATTTTCTGTGGTGATCAGCCAGCGACCATCCTCTGAGAAAATACCGTGGCCGAAAAAGTGCCGCCCGCTTCCCGCTGTAATCCGCTTAACCAGACGTTGCTGACGATAATCAACCAGATCGATAAAGTTACCCGGCCGTCGTGCTATGCAGGCCAGTAGCGGTAGATGCGGGTGTGCCTCGGTATGATGAGCCCGGCCCGGTAGCGGATGATCCAGCAATACCTCCCCTTGTTGGCCGATGAGGTAGAGGTGGAACTGTCCGGCGCTGTCTCTGGCTGCTGAGGCGAACATCGGTTCCGCTGAGGGGCTATCGTAATCTGCGGCCAGCGCTAGCGAAGGCAGCAGCATGGCGCTTCCCAGTAACCGGCAGAAACGCCGGCGATTAATCTCCATCACGGCTGTTAAATCCCAGTTGAATGTTCAGTGCAAGCATCTCTGCCGCTAGCCCCCGGTCAAGCTGCTGAAGGGTATCGCTTATCTGGAGTAACTCTCCGACTGTTTCAGGCTGATACAGGCTGGTGATCAGTGGCCCCGGAACTGTTTCGAGCCGTTTTTCGAGTCGGGTGAACAGGGTGCTGATATTATCCGCCTGAGCGGCTCTTCCCTGCTGTCGAAGCAGGCTGTCGAGGTTATTGGTGGTGCCTGAATAAAGGTGTCGGATACTGGCGATGTTGAGCTGGATATTGCGAAGCGAGCGCTGACTGCGCCAGGATTCGCTACGTTTTGGCCGTACACGGCCATCTCCCAGAGGCCTGAGGATCTTCTGATCCCGGATCGCTTCAATCGGTTCAATCAGTGATTTCATCATCTCGATAGCCGCTTCCTGGTGGCTATCAAAGTAGCTATTCTGGCTACCGGCGTGAGACAGAGAGCCACTGTAACCACCGACCCACTCATCCAGCGTTGCCTGGCTGTTTATCGCTATATAGGCAGCGATGGTCTGGCTTAACTGACAGCGATAGCTGTTGTTGGTTAGTTGAGCTAACGAACTGCTAAATAACAAACGCTCCAGAGCGGGTAATCCTTTTACTCCGATACTGGCCTTGTACAGATAATCTGTACTCAGAGTCTCAGGGTTTTGTTGTTGCAGCAGTAGATTGAGTTGTTTGCCGATCAGGTTTTTCTTATCCGGCCAGAACTGCATACTGAAATTGCGCATCAGGGTTTCAATCGGGCCAAACTGGATATGCTGAACTTCCTGCCAGGCGTCCATAGTTTGCTGGAAGTCTTTCTTAGCGCTCTCCAATTGCACGGATTCCGGCTGGCGGCAGAGGGTAGTCGTACTGGCCGCCAGCTTAGCACTGCTGTATTGCAGCGCCCGGTAGCGGGGCAGTATGTGCTCTTCGACAAGGTTATGGTTAAGCGATTGCCATTGCTGTTCTGAGGGGGCTGCATGGAGCTTTCCTGCTACGGTAAGTAGAAGAGAAATGCCCAAAAAGACCGGCCACAGGGCCTTAGAATTGGAATTCATAGTGACTCCAGAAAAGTAACAAGCGCGTTTCGCTCGTGGGTCGGCAGGTTGATGATATTCTCCCGTGATGCTTTAGCTTCACCGCCATGCCACAAAACCGCCTCGAGTAAGTTTCTGGCGCGCCCGTCATGGAGAAAGTAGGTATGGCCGCTCACTGTTTTAGTCAGTCCGATGCCCCAGAGAGGCGGCGTTCTCCATTCGTTTCCAGTCGCCAGAAACTCTGACCGGTTATCCGCCAGGCCTTCTCCCATATCGTGTAGCAGCAAGTCGGTATAGGGCCAGATCAGTTGGTTAGATTGCTCGGGCATATCTGTACGTGAGGCGGTCGTAAAGCTTGGCTGGTGGCAAGCGGCGCAACCACTCTGATGAAATACAGCTTTGCCTTGTAATACTTCGGGTTTGTTGAAGTCGGGGCGTGCAGGTGGTGCCAGATTACGGCTGTAAAATTCAACCAGCTTAACCATCTCTCCGGATGCCTCGGCATTATCCTGCTGTGGCGTGATGCCGTCTGGTTGGAGCAAACAGTCTTTCTGATAGCGGGTGCAATCACCGGCCGCGGCAGAAACGAAAGGAGTCGATATCCCCATGTCTCCGCTGAAAGCGCCCACAGCCTGCTGGATCAGCGTCGGATTCCCCGCCTTCCAGCCAAATCGCCCCAGGTCTTGCTGCTGGGTGAAACTGTTCCAGACCCGGTTGGTCCGGCCAGAGATTCCATCCTTGTTACGATCATCCGGATCAGCCAGCGCCTCAATATCGGCAGGAGCCAGCGCTTCTAGCAAGCCCAGGCCAATCATCTGCGGTGCCACTCGTGGTGATAGCATGGCCTGGGGGTGCAGTGGGCCATAGCTTAGGTTTGAAACACTGTATTGGGGTTGGCGAAGGCTTACCTGAAGACCGTCAGCCAGGGTCACGGGTATTTCGCGGTAATTGATGACCATCCGCCCCTCTGAGGCCATGCCATTGATGGCCATATCCTGCAACTGGCCACCGTAGGTTGGCTCGGGAATGACCGCCGCTTTGCCGCTTTCAAGCAGTTGGCGCTGAGCATCGTTCTGCGGCGGAATGCTGAGACGTAGAAACATTGATATAGCGTTGTCTTCCGGCCAGTTTGCTTCCGGTGGATGCCCCCGACCATCTTTCAGGTGACAACGCTGACAAGAGCGGGCGTTGTAGAGAGGCCCCAGTCCATCACTGGCTGTGGTAGAAGAGGGCGCGGGCACCCATATCTTCTTGAAAATGCCGTTGCCCAGTTTGAAGTTAAGCTCGTTCTCAAAACTCATGTTGGCTGAGCTTTGAGAAAAGGCATTTATATTCAACTGTTTATGATGGGTTGTACTGCCGCCGGGCCGTGCTTCACCGGGTTCCGGCAAAGGCTGCTCTATCGCTGCAGTCGCTGAAGAGGCCATTGCTATCGTGGCAATCACGACAGCAATAGGGGTAAACAAATGTCTGCAGGCCATCGTTTACTCCAGAACCTGAGCGGGATTATCCAGACTATCGGAGCCTTCCAGTTGGATCCCTTCCAGGTGCAGCAGCGCGATAATATTTTCAATGGCGCGGGTCTCTTCGGTTAGCGCATCGACGAAGTTTTGTACCACCAGGTTACCTGAGGTATTGCCCTCACCAATTAAAACATCGAAGGTTTCACCTTGTGCTGCACGGTCTACCAGCTTCTGGGCTGCGTTTTCGGTTGTTTGTAGCTTGTTCAGCATATTCTGATTGGTGACAGCCGCTTGAGCAGCAACATAGTCTGAAAGGCTTGGGCCGGAAACCGTTGAGCCGTCGATACGGGTGTAGCTGCCCTGATACACATTGCGGATCCCTTTAGCGTCATAGTAGTGGGACCAGTGAGTATTATCAGAGAAGCAGTCATGTTCCTCTTCAGGGTCATGTAGCATCAGTCCCAGTTTGGTTCTTTCTCCTGCCAGTTCGCCGTAGGCCAAGCTCCCCATACCGGTCAGGATGGTTGCAATGGCATGCTTTTCACTTTTTTCACTGATTTGTTGACGCGCTTCTCCTCCCTCTTTCCAGTTATCAACCATCTCCTGAAGATCAGTGATCAAAAGCTGTGTTGCCGCTTGCAGGTAGTCCCGGCGCCGGTCGCAGTGGCCTCCGGTACAGTGTTCCAGATTAAAGTCTGTTGCTGGGCGGTTACCCGCGCCAGGGGATGTGCCGTTCAGGTCCTGGCCCCAGAGAAGAAATTCGATGGCGTGATAACCCGTCGCCACATTAGCTTCTATACCATCGACTTCATGCAGAGTGTCTGACAGAAATTCAGGGGTGATGTGGCTGGCATCAATCTGCACGCCACCGACCCGAAGAGAGGTGTTGGCAATGACATTGGCGCGGTAGAGGGTGTTCTCGTCAGATTCTGAACCGTAGTAACCACTGTCGACATAATCGATCAGCCCCTCATCCAGTGGCCAGGCGTTTACCCGCCCCTCCCAGTCATCCACGAGGAGATTACCAAAACGGAATACTTCAGATTGCTGGTAAGGAACACGGGCGGCTATCCAGGCTGTACGTGCTTTGTCGAGTGAGGCTTGGGTTGGGTTCTCTAACAGATTGTTGGTGCTTAGCTGTAGGTCTTTTGCGCTATTGAGAGAATCTTCATAGGTTGCAAGGGCAATATCCGCGTAAGTTTTAATAATTTCAGCGGGTGCTGGTGCAGCATATAAGGCTACGGAATAGTGGCATGTTCCGGCGAGGATGGTGGAAGTCAGTAAGGTTTTGAATTGCATAGCAAGTCTCCTGTAAGTTCAGGATGTAGATGCTAATGCAAACGAGAATGATTCGCAATATCTTTTATGATTTTAGAATATGTCCTGAAAAATTAGTCAGTTAATTGATCATCAGGGTGTAAAGGGCCTCCTTTATAACGAATTAAGGAAAGTGATCAGGGCATGCCGCTCTGATGATGTTAAATTGATAACCTGCTGTCGGGACGCTTCAGCCTCTCCTCCATGCCAGAGAATCGCTTCCAAAAGGTTTCGTGCCCGACCATCATGGAGAAAGTTGCTATGACCGCTGACAGTTTCGGTCAGGCCGATGCCCCATAAGGGCGGAGTTCGCCATTCACGGCCACTGGCTAAGTACTCCGGACGATGGTCCGCCAGGCCTTCCCCCATATCGTGGAGTAACAGATCGCTATAGGGCCAGATCAGCTGCGCAGACTGTTCGGCAAGATCGGGTCTGTACGCCGTTTGAAAGCTGGGTTGGTGGCATTTATGACAGCCAATGCGCTGGAACACTCTCTTACCCCTCAAAACTTCCGGCTTTAAGGCATCAGGCCGGGCAGGAGGCCCCAGATTACCGGTATAGATTACCAACTGTTCGACAACTATTGAGGAGGCTTCAGTGTTTTCTTGTAATGGAGTATTACCATTTGGCTGGCTTAAGCAGGTTATTTGGGCCGAGGTGCAGTCACCACTTGAGGAGGGCATGTAAGGCGTGGCAATGCCAATATCATTGCTGAGTGCGCTAACAGTCTGTTGTATAACTGTAGGGTTACCGGCTTTCCAGCCAAATCGTCCCAGTGCTTGCTGTTCGCTAAACATGTCCCATACCCGGTTGGGTCGGCCTGAGATGCCGTCGCCATCGGTATCATCGGGATCACTCAAGCTAAGAATATCGCTTTCAGGGATCGCTTCCAGCAATAATAGTCCCAGCATATGTGGAGCGACTCTGGGTGAGAGCATGACATCCGGATGGAGCGGTCCGAAATTCAATTCACTTACGGTGTATTCGGGCTTGCGCAGTCTGATCTCAGTTCCATCCGCCATGTTAACCGTCTTCTCGGTATAGCTGATATGCATATGACCCTCTTCCGAGAGGCCGTTGATGGAAAAATTTTGCAGTTGTCCGCCATAGACAGGCTCTGGAATAACGCCAACTTTGCCACTCTTGAGCAGTTGGTGGTGCTCAAGAGTCTGCGGAGGGATGCTCAGACGCAGAAACATCGATACGGCTCTGTCATTGGGCCAGTTTGCGGTAGGAGGATGGCCACGGCCATCCCTTGGATGACACTCCTCGCAAGCGTGTGCGTTATATAGAGGGCCGAGTCCGTCGCTTGCGGTGGATGTTGAGGGGGATGGCAGCCAGATATCTGCAAAAACGCTGTCCCCAAGCTCAAAGCGCAATCGGTTAGCAAGCCTCATATTCGCCGATGCGTGAGTGAAAACATCACGATTCCGGGGTTTGTGGTGACTGGTATCGCCACCGGGCAGCTCCTCTCCAGGGTTGTATATCGCCATTCCTTCAGCAAGCACCGTTACTGGCTCCGTAACGGGAATGCTCAGCGTTATAAGCAGGATTAAGAGCTTGTAGGGTAGGGCTAGCGGCACAGAGTTATTCCATTATTCATACAAGGGGACGCTGTTGAATCGTTAATTTGAGTATACTGTCCCTGAAAGACATTACGATCCTTTTTGGTCTTATTGAGGTGAGACTATAGTGGATATTGTCAGAGATATCGGGTGGGGCTTTGGGGTTAGCGTAGTGCTTGGCGCTAATGGTATTGGTAACCGGAATATACGTCCTCATCGGGGTTTTAAGGGCCGCTGTCAGCCAAAAAAAAGAAGCCAGCAATCATTGCTGGCCTCCCGCAATACCTATGAAAAGTGCTCTTCTAATTCGTCTGCTCCGCCGATTCGCTGACCATCAATAAAGACTTGCGGTGTCGTGCCCTGGCCACTGATCGCGGCTAAAGAGCTGTAACTTAGGCCGTGACTGCCCAATTCTACCTCTTCATAGCTTAAGCCTTTCTCGGTCAGCAGTTTTTTTGCGCGTATGCAGTGTGGGCATCCTGGCTTGGTCAGAATGCTGACCCGCTTTGGCTGCTCAGCGATAGGGTTGATGTAATTAAGCATGGTATCGGCATCGGATACTTTGAACGGATCGCCAGGCAGATCCGGTTCAATAAATTGCTTCTCGATTACGCCGTCGACTACCAGCATAGAGTAACGCCAGCTGCGTTTGCCAAAGCCCAGCTCGTCCTTCCCTACCAGCATATTCATTCCTGCAGCGAACTCACCGTTGCCATCAGGAATAAAGGTGATGTTTTCAGCCCCCTGGTCACCCTGCCATGCGTTCATCACAAAGGTGTCGTTGACCGACAGACAGATAATGCTATCAACGCCTTCATTAGCGAATACCGGTGCTAGCTCGTTATACCGGGGCAGGTGAGTCGTTGAGCAAGTCGGGGTGAATGCGCCAGGCAGGGCAAATACAACTACCTTCTTACCGGCAAACAGCTCATCTGTGGTGACATCAACCCATTGATTATTTTGTTGAGTGTGAAAGGTTACTTGTGGAACGGTTTGACCTTCGCTGTTGGTGGACATTTTTCGTTTTCCTTCAAATGTGTGCTGTTTCGATAGAGAGATAATGCCAAAGAGCGGTCTTTTAATAAAATTAATTAAATAAACAAAGCTGATAGTTAAAAGCTAATTAAGACCTTGTCTTAGGATTATCTTGTCTAAGCTGGTCAAAAAATTGACAATTTACACCTGAGTCCCGGCTCCCTGGCTAGCCTATATGGCTTAAATCACTTACGATTAGCGCGCCTTTTCTGTTGTCTATTTTATTGTTCCGGGATTCACTCATGCGCCCTCTGCTACAAGCCTACTATAGTAATTTTCTGGGTAATTCGCCTAGCTGGTATAAGCTGACGATTATTAGTTTTTTGTTGCTTAACCCCGTTCTTTTGGTGCTCTTCGGACCGGTAATCACGGGTTGGCTGCTAATCTTCGAATTTATCTTTACGTTGTCTATGGCGCTTAAGTGCTATCCCTTGCTGCCCGGTGGCCTGCTGGCGATCGAATCAGTGGTGCTCCATCTGACCGAACCGTCCAATCTCTACCATGAAGTGTCCTCTAACCTGCCGGTGATTTTGCTGCTGATGTTTATGGTGGCGGGAATCTACTTCATGAAGGGGATGCTGCTCTATGTCTTTACCAAGCTGCTCTTGAATGTACGGAATAAAACTGCCCTTTCGCTCCTGTTTACTCTGATGGGAGCGGTTCTTTCAGCCTTTCTGGATGCTTTGACAGTGACCGCCGTGCTGATCAGCGCGGCAGTCGGTTTCTATTCCGTCTATCACCGGGTTGTTTCAGGCCGTAATAAAGGTGAGGCTCATGATTACTCAATTGATGATCTCCTGCATGAAGGCCACCGGATAGAGTTAGATAAGTTTCGTGCTTTTTTGCGTAGTCTGCTGATGCATGGTGCGGTAGGCACGGCGTTGGGTGGTGTCAGTACGCTGGTAGGAGAGCCCCAAAACTTGCTGATCGGCGAGAAAATGGGCTGGCATTTTGTCGACTTCTTTATTTATATGGCACCGGTGTCTATGCCGGTGCTCTTGTGTGGCTTGCTCACGACCATTGTGCTGGAGCGAACCGGCTGGTTTGGCTACGGTGCCGAAATTCCTGAGCCGGTGTTTAATATTCTCAAAGCGTTTGATCAGGAAGCTCAGTCGCAATGGGGAGTAAAGGAACGAGCTGAGCTCTATATGCAGTTTGCCGTGGCCATCTTTCTGATTTTTGCACTGGCCTTTCATCTGGCTGAAGTCGGTATTGTCGGTCTGACAGTCATTATTTTACTGACCAGCATGAACGGCATTACAGAAGAGCATCGGATTGGCCGTGCGTTTGAAGAGGCGCTCCCTTTTACCGCCCTTTTAGTGGTGTTTTTCACGATAGTGTCTGTTATCCACGATCAGCATCTGTTTACCCCGGTGATCGAATGGGTATTGCGTATGGATCTGCGTAACCAGCCTGCGATGTTTTTTGTTGCCAACGGTTTGCTGTCAGCGATCAGTGACAACGTGTTTGTTGCGACGGTCTATATTAATGAGGTTGCTGAAGCGTTTCGGACTGGCCGGATTAGCCGTGAACACTTCGATAGTTTAGCTATAGCGATCAACACTGGTACTAACCTGCCGAGTGTTGCGACACCGAATGGTCAGGCTGCTTTTCTGTTTCTGCTGACCTCAGCGGCCGCGCCGTTGGTCAGACTCTCGTATATGCGGATGGTCATTATGGCACTGCCCTACACTATTGTGCTGAGTATCTCGGGACTGCTAGCGGTGATCTATCTGATCTGATCAGTGTGGGAAAAGTAGTTAACCATTAAAGACCAGATGGTAGGTAAAACGGGCTTCGAATTGGCTTCGTACTTAATCAATTCTTCTGTTCGTTTATAGAAGATTCGGTCGATGTAACGTTTAGCCTTACGACGCTCCCATGCTGCATTGGCAAGGTTAGCGAATTCAAATTGTTGCTCACCACTCAGTTGTATGTCGTACTTTATTGAACGTTTACCACCTAGTGTCTGGTGGTGAATTTTGGAGGTTGTGCACATGATAATGTATCCGACTTTGAGGATACCTTAATTATGGCAGTGGTTTCGGGAACCGAGCTGAAAGTTTCTCAACTCGATTCCAGGTCACTGTAGGAATATGTTTTGGGCTATTGTCCAGGCTTGAACAAACGTAATCGATTTGCATTGCTGACTACTGTCACGGATGAGAAGGCCATTGCTGCACCGGCAATGACCGGACTCAGTAGCATGCCGGTTAATGGGAATAGAATGCCAGCAGCCACCGGTATGCCCAGGGTGTTATAGATAAAAGCGCCAAACAGGTTCTGGCGAATATTGCTCAAGGTGGCCCGGGATAGTTCAATGGCGTCGGCGACCGAATGCAGGCTGTTGCGAATTAATACCATATCGGCACTTTCAATCGCTACATCGGTTCCATTGCCGATAGCAAAGCCGACATCGGCCCGCGCAAGGGCCGGGGCATCATTAATACCATCCCCACACATTCCGACTTTACTGCCTGCCTGCTGGAGTTTTTCTACCTCTAGCGCCTTACCTGCAGGCAACACCCCGGCAATAAAGTTATCCACACCCACTTGCTGAGCTACTGCAGCAGCGGTCTGTGGATTATCGCCGGTGAGCATAATGACGTTAATGCCAGCGGCTTTAAGCCGGGCAATCGCGGTGACTGAATCCTGTCTGACCGGGTCTGCGATCGCCAGTACTCCGGCTAACTGCCCATCAAGGGAGACATATACGGGTGTTTTAGCCTGTTCAGCCAGTGTCAGAGCCTGAGTTTCAAAGCGTGAGCAGTCTATTTTTTGTTCAGCCATCCAGGCCTTATTGCCGAGGGTGACCTTAATATTATTAATAACCCCTTTGGCCCCGCGTCCGCTGATGGCCTTAAAACGTTCGACCGGTAGTAGCGTTTCTTGCCGCGCTTGTGCATGGCGAACAATCGCCTCGGCAAGAGGATGTTCTGAGGCGGTTTCAAGTGAGGCCGCCAGCTGGAGCATGTTTGGCTGCTCACCCAGTATATCGGTCACCCGGGGAGCCCCTTCGGTTATGGTGCCCGTTTTATCCAGCACCAGAGTTTGCAGTTGAGACGCGCTTTGCAGGGCCTGGCCATTACGGATCAGGATGCCGTATTCAGCGGCTTTACCGACGCCGACCATGACCGACATCGGTGTTGCCAGTCCTAAAGCGCAAGGGCAGGCAATAATCAGCACGGTGGTTGCGGTGATCAACATGTAAGCCAGATGAGGCTCAGGGCCAAGCAGGTACCAGAGCAGCGCGGTGAGCAGGCTGCAAAGTATTACCACCGGGACAAAGATAGCGGCAACGTTGTCCGCCATTCGGGATATCTCAGGTTTGCTGGCCTGAGCTTGCTTGACCATCTCAATGATCCGGCTCAGCGCTGTCTCGCTGCCGACCTTCTCTGCTTTAATGATCAATGCGCCGGACTTATTCAGCGTTCCCGCGCTAACCTGGTCGCCGACAGACTTATTCACAGGTAGTGGTTCGCCACTGAGCATTGACTCATCAATCAGACTGTTGCCCTCCACTACTAAAGCATCAACCGGGATCTGCTCGCCGGGACGAATACGTAATATTTCGCCTGCTTCAACCAGATCCAGCGGTAGATCCAGTTCTTTATCATTGCGGATTACCCGTGCTGTTTTGGGTTGCAGATTGAGCAGTCGTTCGACCGCTTCTGAGGTTTTGCCGCGGGCGCGAATCTCCATCGCCAGGCCAAAATTAACCAAACCGATGATCATGGCGCTGGCTTCGTAGTACAGATGGCGCGAGTTTTCCGGAAGCATCTCAGGAAACAGTACTACGGCGGTAGAATAAAGCCAGGCCGCTCCGGTTCCCAGTGCTATCAGACTGTCCATCGTTGTGGAGCGGTTTTTCAACGAGGACCAGGCGCCGTTAAAAAAGTGACGCCCGGGACCCAGTAAAATGGCTAGTGTTAATAGGCCCACAATGCCCCAGATAATTTGATCCTGAGGGGTGCGGACGGTCATCTCATCCATCAGCATACCCGCGATCATCAGTGGAATGCCCACACCGAGCGCCAATAGCGTATTGCGGATGTGAGTCTTGTACTGAGCGGTTTGCTGGGCTTTTTGTCGAGCCCTGTCTTCTATATCGTTGCTTGCCAGACGGCTGCGATAACCGATCTCTGTCAGGGCGTGAATCAGATGATCGTTACTGATCGAGCCTTCTACATTCAGGCGTCGCTGGGGGAAATCGACTAACGCTTGTTCGACATCGGGCAGGGCGTTAATCTTAGTCTCGATTTTTTTAACGCAGCCAGCACAACTCACATTTTCAAGTAACAAGGTAATCGTCATACTGCTTTCTCAGAATTGTTTTGTCCTGAATAAAGCATAGAGCTTCCAGTCACTGTAAGGTCAATCGACAGTTGCTTTTTTTCAGAGAACGGGCGAATCTGTATAGGAATACAAGAAAGTCATAAGAGAATCTGACCTGTTTTGATCTGCTATCGTGCCCTTCTGATTTTATTGCTTAGCGTAGTGGCTCTTAGCCCTGCGGTTGCAGCGATTTCGCCTGATGTGCCTTCCATGGCATCCCATCAGACGATGGATTGCGCGGGCGATAACTGCGATAGGGTTGATATGGACGGTTGTGAAACGGAGTTGCCGGGATGTTGTCTGCAGCTATCAGTGGCACTGTTTCTCTGGCCAGCCGGCTTTCAAGAATTTTCACCGGCTCAGAGCCCTCCTGTCTGGATTCTGCCAGCCTACCATTCGGCAATATCCCCTCCGGTATACCACCCTCCCCGCTCAACGGTCTTATCTGTTTAATGCACTGATGAATTTATCACTGTCTGAATAAAATAGACGGAGTTCAGTATGAATATTTCCCAGGCTGCAGCGGCAGCTGGACTGACCAGTAAAACCATTCGCTTTTATGAGCAGCAAGGGGTTATTCCTGCGGCTGCCCGGTCGGCAAATGGCTATCGTATCTATACTGAGCAACAGGTGGATATGTTGCGCTTTATCAGACGATCCAGAGATATGGGGTTCTCGCTGGATGAGAGTCGCGAGCTATTACAACTATCACTGGATCCACAGCGCACCAGCGCAAGCGTTAAACAGAAAGCGGAGCAACAGATTAAACGAATTGATCAGCAGCTTGAATCATTACAGCAGATGCGTTCGCTACTCGAGGCGGTTGCCCGGGAGTGTCGTGGTGATGATAGTGCTGACTGTCCAATCTTAGACCAGTTAAATGGTGTGGCGGTCGATAACGATAGCCAGGAGTAGAAAATGAAAAAGATCGTATTCATGTGGATAGGTCTGCTTAGCCTGTCACTGAACAGTTATGCTGCAGATCCTGTGTGGCTGAAAGGCAAAACAGAGCAGCAGTATGAAATTACGGTATATCGCAGTGCCAGCTGTGGCTGTTGTAAAGGCTGGATCAGCCACCTGAAAGATCACAACTTCACAGTTGAAGATGTGGTGGTAAATGATGTGAATTCCCATAAAACCCGTCTTGGGGTTCCGCCGAAAGCGGCCTCCTGTCATACCGCAGAAGTGAATGGCAAAGTGATAGAGGGGCATGTGCCTGCACAGGATATTAAACGCCTTCTGGCAGTCGAGAGTGATATTCAGTTACTGGCTGTGCCCGGGATGCCCTCAGGTGGTCCGGGGATGGATACCGAGGGCGCTCGTAAGGATTCCTTTACGGTATTCTCAATGGATAGCCAGAACCGGGTAAGCAGTTTTAGCCAGTATGCGGATTATTAAGATGAAGGGCTTAGTGATATTAATCGGAGTTATTTTACTGAGTGGCTGTAGTGACTCAGAACCCAGGGTTGAGGGGCGTTGGTATGCACAGTCACAGGTGGATACGGGGAAGCAGTTATTTCTTGATAACTGTGCTGAGTGCCATGGGGTAGCCGCGCAGGGAACCCGGGATTGGAATAAGCCTGAAGCAGATGGTAAATACCCACCACCACCTTTGAATGGTAAAGCCCATGCCTGGCACCATCCATTAAAAGGCCTGAAGCAATCCATTGCTAATGGCGGGATCGCCATCGGTGGTAGCATGCCCGGATTTGGCGATAAGCTTTCCGACTCGGAGACTGACGCGGTGATCAGTTACTTTCAAAGTAAGTGGCCGGATCAGATTTATCAGGCCTGGATCGATCGGGGCGGGTTGAATTAAACCGGGGTATCTTCAAGAGACAAAAAAGGCGCTGGGCTCTAACGAGTCCAGCGCCTTTTTTTATACTGTTTCGATCAGATATAGGTGTGATAAGCGATCAGTGCAGCAGTTAAAATGAACATCAGTGGGTGGATCTCTTTGACTTTACCGGTCAGGGTATAGATCAGCACATAAGAGACAACGCCTAAGGTAATACCATGGGCGATAGAGTATGTGAAAGGCATGGCTATGATGGTCAAGAACGCAGGGACGCCATCCTCCAGTTTATTCCAGTCCATCTCTCGCGCAGCAGACATCATCATCGCACCGACTACAATAAGGGCCGGTGCCGTCGCTAATGCCGGTACTGAGGTAAACAGCGGCGTAAAGAACAGCGCCAACAGAAATAGCGCTGCTACGGTAACGGCCGTTAAGCCGGTACGACCACCCTCTTCAATACCCGTGGCTGATTCAATGTAAGTGGTAACGGTACTTGTTCCGAGTAAAGAGCCCGCAGTGGTGCCGGTGGCATCGGCCATAAACGCCCGGTCAGCCCCCGGCAGTTCACCTTTCTTGTTGAGGAAACCGCCCAGACGACCAACGCCCAGTAATGTACCCGCTGTATCAAAGATATCGACAAACAAAAAGGCAATCACAACAGTGATGAGAGTGGCGTTAAAAATCTGGCTGAAATCCAGCGCCATAAAAGTTTCTTTTGGCAGACTTGGCCAGGCAACAATGGAGTCAGGCGCCGGTGATAGCCCTGTTACCCAGGCGACAAGTGTCAGGCTGACAATACCGATCAGAATTGCGCCTTTTACCTGTTTTACGATCAGTGTCGCGATAAGTACGATACCCACCAGTGCTAAGAGTACTTTGGGCTCGTGGAGGCTGCCTAAGGTTACCAGCGTCGCAGGGTGATCTACGGTCAGCCCCGCCCCCTGAAAACCGATAATGGCCAGAAACAGGCCTATACCGGTCATGGTCGCGATTTTTATACAGTGTGGAATGGCATTGATTAACTTGGTCCGCACACCGGTCATGGCCAGGGCCATAAAGATCAGGCCTTCAATAAAGACGGCGACCAGTGCTACCTGCCAATCGACCCCCATGCCTTTTACGACACCAAAGGTAAAGTAAGCGTTCAGGCCCATTCCCGGAGCCAGCGCAAAGGGGTAATTAGCAAAGACGCCCATGATAAATGTGGCGACTGCTGCGGCTAAGGCGGTCGCAATGGCGACATCATTGGCTGGCATCCCCGCCAGGCTGAGAATTTGTGGATTCACAAACAAGATATAGGACATGGTCAGAAAGGTTGTAAAACCTGCCCGAATCTCAGTAGAGATATCACTGCCACGTTCTGAAATTTTAAAGTATCGATTCAGTGCATTCATGGAGTACTTCCGTTCACATCGGTGCTTTGTTTCGGCTACAGCCAAAGAAAGAAGCAGAGGCTACCAGTCTTTGCTTTGACAGGACAAGCATTCAGGTCAACAATTACTCGACTGAAGTTGCGCCGTCGTAGTAATAGTCTTACATTAGCGCTTTTTCCCAGTAGCCCGGCATCGGGCAAATTATAGGCAAGGTTATGGTTGAAAAAGTTTATCTGAGTGCGCAGGACCTTCTTGAGGACTCTTTTCGTTTGGCGCTGGAAGTCTATAACAGCGGCTTTCGCCCTGACTTTATTGTGGGTGTATGGCGTGGAGGCACGCCAGTGGGGATCGCCGTACAGGAACTGCTGGATTATATGGGCGTGAAGACGGACCATATTGCTATTCGAACCTCATCCTATACGGGTATCGGTACTCGCGGTAAAGAGGTACGGGTACATGGGCTGGATTATCTGATTCGCAATGTAAACCAGCCTGATTCCCTGCTGATTGTAGATGATGTCTTCGATACCGGTCTGAGTGTGAAAGCGGTGATTGATACGCTAAACGAAAAAGCGCGTCTGAATGCACCCCATGATATTCGGATCGCTACGCCATGGTTTAAACCGGCAAACAACAAGACAGATCTGGAACCGCACTATTATCTGCATAAATCAGAAGACTGGCTGGTGTTCCCGCATGAGCTTCAGGGCTTGAGTCGGGAAGAAATTATTGCAAGCAAGCCGGGATTGAAAGCGATCTTCGATGAGTATGAAGTCTGAATACTTATGCTTTAATCGTTCCGGTGCCCGGGTCATTTACTTCAGCTGATGTTGATGGCCCTGAGGGAGAAGCTGATGATGTCAGCTTTTTTCTGCTGAAAACCGCTTAAAAATTGTTTTATTTCGTTACCGGGCGGCCTAAAACTGACAATTGAGAAGTTGAATTGTCTAAAAAACAGACAGTGGTCGAGCAAAAGATTAGATTTTATCGTTGATGTGGTGATAAACGGCAATAAGATGCTACTTTTGTGGTGATATCCTTCGCAAAAAGCCAGATGAATAATTTTATTGCTTTTATGTATCTACAAGCGCCATAAAATCTTGTACAATTGCGCCCAATTTTTGTGCCCTTACCTATTCGAGTGAAGAAATGGCTGACTTATCTCATTACCGTAATATCGGTATTTTTGCCCACGTTGACGCGGGTAAAACAACGACTACTGAACGTATCCTGAAACTGACCGGTAAGATCCACAAGACCGGTGAGGTTCATGATGGTGAATCTACAACTGACTTCATGGAACAGGAAGCTGAGCGCGGAATTACTATCCAGTCTGCTGCGATCACTACCTTCTGGAAAGATCACCGCATGAACATCATCGATACTCCAGGACACGTTGACTTCACTGTAGAAGTTTACCGTTCTCTGAAAGTACTTGATGGTGGTGTTGGTGTATTCTGTGGTTCTGGTGGTGTTGAACCTCAATCAGAAACTAACTGGCGTTATGCGGATGAGTCGGGCGTTTCCCGTATCATCTTCGTAAACAAGCTGGACCGTATGGGCGCAGATTTCCATCGCGTTGTTGATCAGGTTGAAAATGTACTGGCTGCTAAGCCGCTGATCATGGTTCTGCCAATTGGCCGTGAAGAGGACTTCGTAGGTGTTGTTGACCTGCTGACTCGTCAGGCTTTTGTTTGGGATGACTCTGGTCTGCCTGAAAACTTTGAGGTTCGCGACATTCCTGCCGATATGGTAGAAGATGTTGAAATGTACCGTGAGCAGCTAATTGAAACAGCAGTAGAGCTGGACGATGATCTGATGATGGCCTACATGGACGGCGAAGAGCCTGCTATGGAAGACATCAAGCGTTGTATCCGTACCGGTACTCGTGATCTGACATTCTTCCCAACTTACTGTGGTTCTGCATTCAAGAACAAAGGTATCCAGCTTATTCTGGATGCGGTTGTTGATTACCTGCCAAGCCCAACAGATGTTATTCCACAAGATCTGACCGACGAAGTTGGTGAGCCAACAGGTGAAGTTGCGACAGTATCTACTGATGAGCCTTTCCGTGCACTGGCATTCAAAATCATGGATGACCGTTTCGGCGCCCTGACCTTTGTTCGTATCTACTCAGGTGTATTGAATAAGGGTGATACCATCCTTAACTCTTTCACTGGTAAAACCGAACGTATCGGTCGTATGTGTGAAATGGAAGCCGATGAGCGTAAAGAGCTGAGCACTGCTCAGGCTGGCGACATTATTGCAATCGTTGGTATGAAAAACGTACAAACAGGTCACACCCTTTGTGATCCTAAAAATGAATGTACGCTTGAAGCGATGGTATTCCCTGAGCCAGTAATCTCAATCGCAGTAACACCTAAAGATAAGGGTGGTGCTGAGAAGATGGGCGTTGCGATCGGTAAGATGGTTGCAGAAGATCCTACTTTCATCGTTGAAACTGATGAAGATTCCGGTGAAACCATCCTGAAAGGTATGGGTGAATTGCACCTGGATATCAAGGTAGACATCCTGAAGCGTACTTACGGTGTTGAACTGATTGTGGGTCAGCCACAGGTTGCTTACCGTGAGACTATTACACAGCCTCTGGAAGATTCTTATACCCATAAGAAGCAGTCTGGTGGTTCTGGTCAGTTTGGTAAGATCGATTACCGCATCAAGCCGGGCGAGCAGAACACTGGCTTTACGTTCGCGTCTACTGTTGTTGGTGGTAACGTACCTAAGGAATTCTTCCCGGCTATCGAGAAGGGCTTCAAGAGCATGATGGATACTGGTCCTCTGGCAGGCTTCCCTGTACTGGATGTTGAAATTGAACTGTTCGATGGTGGTTTCCACGCGGTTGACTCCTCTGCGGTTGCATTTGAAATCGCTGCGAAGGGTGCTTTCCGTCAGTCTATGCCTAAAGCGGGTCCACAGTTGCTGGAACCTGTTATGAAGGTTGACGTGTTTACTCCTGAAGATCACGTTGGTGATGTTATCGGTGACCTTAACCGTCGTCGTGGCATGATCCTGGGTCAGGAAGCTGCAGGTTCAGGCGTACGTATTAAAGCTGACGTACCTCTGTCTGAGATGTTCGGTTATATCGGATCTCTGCGTACTATGACTTCTGGTCGTGGTCAGTTCTCTATGGAATTTGCACACTACTCTGCATGTCCTAACTCTGTTGCAGAGAAGGTTATTGCTGAAGAGAAAGAGCGTAAAGCTAACAAGTAATTGTTGCTGAAGCTCTGCTAAAAAAGCCTGCCGTGTGCAGGCTTTTTTGTGCCTGTGGATAAGATGTTATCGATATAGGCTCAGGCTGTATGAAAGAAGGGTGAGATGGTCTTGATTGGGGGCATGCATCGCTTAAATAACAATTGAGTTCGCTAGTATTGTTGGTCGAGGCTTGCCATTATTGTCATTCTCTTGCCATAACTGACGGAATAGGGCTATGACGACAGCAAGCTGGTTGAAAACGATGCGTAATGTACTGGATAGCTATAGTTATCCAGCGGTGCTGATTGATGTGGATTATAACGTCGTTGCTACCAATAAAAGTTATGATTTTCGTTTTGGTGGGCTCAGTGGTCACCGTTCGGCAAAATGCTACTTTCTCTCTCACGGTTACCAGCGCCCCTGTGATCTTGAAGGCGAGACCTGTCCCATGCAAGAGGCTCGTTACAGCGGTCAGCGGGCCAGTGTGCTGCATATTCATAATACGCCTCAGGGAAAAGAGCATGTCGGTATCGACACAATCCCCATAACCGATGATAGCGAGCAGACCTACTTTATCGAGGTGATGAAACCGATTCGTGAAGTCAGTGCTGAGCCTATTGCCAATAAAATGATTGGCCGTAGCAGAGCCTTTAATGAGCTAGTGGAGCTGATTCAGCGGGTGGGTAGAACTGATACTAATGTCTTGCTAATGGGGGCTTCAGGAGCGGGTAAAGAGCTGGCTGCTCAGGCCATCCACTCTGCCAGTTCCCGTGCCAATATGCCCTTTGTTACGGTAGAGTGCTCCGGGTTGACCGATAGTCTGTTTGAGAGCGAGCTCTTTGGTCATGTCAGAGGCGCTTTTACCGGAGCAACACACTCGCGAACCGGTCTGGTTCAATCAGCTCAGGGGGGGACGTTGTTCCTCGATGAAGTGGGAGATGTTCCCCTGCATCTTCAGGTAAAGCTCCTGCGTTTAATTGAGACCAAAACGTTCCGTTCAGTCGGTGATACTAAGCCTACGGCGGCCGATTTCAGGTTGGTCTGCGCAACCCACAAAAGTTTATCTGATATGGTCGAGAATGGAGAGTTTAGGGAAGATCTTTACCATCGAATCAGCACCTTTCCTATCCGCTTGCCATCGTTGACAGACCGGATCGAGGACCTTCCTCTGCTGGTGGAAAGTATTCTGATGAGAATTGAGGATAAGGTGCCGCTGAAACTTACGGAGGAGGCGCTGGAGCTATTGGCCCGACAGCCGTTTAAAGGCAATGTGCGGGAATTGAAAAATATTCTTGAGAGAGCGGTTGTGCTGCGAAACGAAGATGTAATCGGGCGTGATGTTATTCAGCGAAGTCTTGATCTGTTACCGGTTACACAAGCTAAAAATAGCAACCTTAATAGTCTGCGTCAGTTGGCAGAGCAGGGGATAAGCCTCGAGATACTAGAGCAACGTTATCTCAAAGAGCTGATGTCTGTTTGTGCTGATAAGACCCAGGCAGCTGATATTGCTGGTTGCAGTTTAAGAACTCTCTATCGCAAATTAAATCAGTAACGATAGGTCTCGAATTAAGCGGACTACCGCTTTGTAAGTGGCAGTATTCTCAAAAGTGGCAGGCTTATTCTAAGCGTCCCTTATTTAATATACATAACCAATTTCAGGTTGATTCTGAATGTCGGGTTTGGCGGGAGTGCTGCTACAAGCCGGTGTCGTTTTCTTTATCCATGCAGATTTTAATCGCTAATCAGAGCTGTTTGAATTTTAAAATACTATTGTAAAGTTGAACTCAGGCTCTAAATAATATTGATATGAGTCAATTTTTACTCAATATAATTAATATATGTATCATTAAAGTCATGCAGTTTTCAATGACTTCTTTCGGATTAAGCTTATTTAAATCAATTTGTTATATGTTATTCATTGATATTTGATTAGATTTAAAGTGATACGAAATTAAATTATAGATGTTGATTTGTGTGTCATAAGTGGTAGATTTGTCTCTCCCAAAACAAAAATAACCAGATCAGAGGTTTTTTACTATGCATGACAAATTAGCCGACACAATGGAATTTCCACCAGCAACCCCTCAGCCAAATATTTATCCTCTGAGCTGGGAGACCAAAACCTCAAAGGCTGAGGAAATCTGGGATGCTTCCCTGCGTGAAGCGTGGAATCCGAAAGACCTGCCCTGGGATACGTTTGACGTCACCAGCTATTCCTGGGAAGAGCGTGAAGCAATGGCGTACTGGTGGACTCTGTTGTCTGTATTTGATGCGTCTGCACCGCCGGTATTTGCAGAAGCGTTTATCAAGACTTATGAAGATCATGAAGAAGATGCGATTCGTCGTTGCTTCTTCTCAGTAACACGTGACGAGCAGAACCACGAACAGATGTGTGGTATGGCGATCACTAAACTGCTGGAATGCAGCAGTCCTCTGGAATATGAACCAAAGACAGACCTGGGTAAGCGCCTGAAGCGTAACGCGGCATGGTTGTACTACAACGGTGGTCGTTACTGGGGTGGTTATAAAAAGGCCGTGCCTAAATACAGCCTGGCAGTACTGTTCTCCTCATTCCTGATGGGTGAAATTGCTGCAGCAACTATCTTTAAGCAGATGTCTGTGAGCTGTGAAGAGATGGTGTTCCAGGAAGCATTCAAGAACATCGGCCGTGACGAAGGTCGTCATATGGCGATCTGTCTGTCTCTGATGGAGCGTGATTATCCGAACCTGTCTCAGGAAGATAAGTCCGTTATCACTAAGCAGATCCGTGCCGGTTACCTGTTCCTGTCAGCTGTATTGTATGAGCCACCAGCAGAGTTCTGGGACCTGCCAGAAGACTTTATCGCGACTCAGCGTGAAGCTGAACAGATCGCTCGTGACGCAGGTTTCGGTATTCCTTCACATGAAGCGAAGAAAGAAAACTGGCGTGAGGCGATGCTGAACCTTAAAGCTGTGTTGGATAAGTACGATACGCCTTTCCCTGCGATCCCAGAAGTGGGTATCACCGGTGAAGAGGTAACTCAGGCTGATCTGGATTCTGCGGATATTATCCCAATTTTCTGATTATTTTCCTTGAGTTAACGAGCAGCCGTCGGACAAAATTCGATCGGCTGCTTTGTTTTATATAAGAATAATATGCTGTTACAGGGCTAGCTGGTGCAGATCAGAGCCCGGAGGTAAGTATGACTACGATCCGTTTATCCCCGTCAGGTAAAGAAGTTGAAGCTAAATCCGGTGAAACCGTACTGGAAACCCTTGAAAATGCCGGTTATGCCCTACCGAATAATTGTCGGGCAGGTGCTTGTGGTGAATGTAAAGTAAAGGTCCTGGAAGGCGAGTTTGACCAGGGCCTGGTGATGGATATGGCGTTATCTAAGGAAGAGCGAGCAGAGGGCTTTGGCCTGATGTGTATGTGTAAACCGCTCAGTCCGACGCTTGAGATCGACTGGGGAACCGATGACGCGATGCCGAAACTGTTTCCGCCTAAGGAAAACGTTCGCTGCATGATTGTCGATCGGATCGAACGTACTCCCCGTATCGCTGAGATTCGTCTACGCCCGGTTGGTGAAGCCATTCGTTTCTGGCCCGGTCAATACGTGAGTCTGACGAACACTTCCCGCACTGTAACACCACGATCCTATTCAATTGCTAACGCTCCTCGTCCGGATGGCGAGATTGTACTGCAGATCACCCGAGTGCCTGATGGGGAAACCAGTAACTGGGTACATGATGAAGTGCTCCCGGGTACGATGGTTAACCTGTCTGGTCCATATGGAACGTTTATCGGCGACCCTGGTACCGATGCTCCGGTACTTTGTCTGGCGGCAGGCACCGGTCTGGCACCGATAATGGGCCTGGCGGATGCAGCATTGCGTCGTGGATATAATAAGCCGGTTCACCTGATGTTCTCAGCCCGCAAAGAGGAAGATCTCTATTGTAAGGGGCAGTTAGAGTTGTGGAATGTACGTCATCGTCGTTTTAAGTTTATTCCAACTTTAACTCAGGAAGAGAAAGAGGGAGTGCTCAGTGGCCGTATTCCTAATATTCTCAAAGATCACTACCCAGACCTGTCAAAGCATGCGATCTATATTGCGGGCAGCCCTGAATTTGTTGATACCTGTATCTCTGCAGCAAAACAGTTAGGTGCTCAGGACGATATGATCCATACCGAAGGCTTCTTTGATCAGGCTCTGCCGGAAACGCCAGCTTCCGACCGATTAGTCTGACAGCCAGATAATCTACCAACGCCGGCCCTGGTTTAGATCAGGGCCGGCGTTTTTATTTATGGGTTATATTTTTTATTGGAGGCTATAATTTTTCAGTGCGCAACATCAAGTCCCTTTGTATTCTTATAGTTAATGATTCTTAGCGCAGATATTGAAAATATGGATTCAGAAAACGCCAAAGTTGTCTTTAGCACTGCCGGGCTGACTAAGGTATATGGTCAGGGTCCGGCTGCAGTATCGGCCCTGCGAGGGGTAGACCTGCAGCTATTGCAAGGGGAACTGGTGGTTTTACTGGGGGCTTCCGGTAGCGGTAAATCGACTTTACTGAATATATTGGGGGGGCTTGATCAGCCAACTGAGGGAAGCATAACCTTTTTTGATCGAAGCCTGAGCGGCATGTCAGATGCTGATCTGACCCTCTATCGTCGTGACCATATCGGCTTTGTTTTCCAGTTTTATAATCTGATGCCAAGTCTTACCGCGCGCGAAAATGTTGAGCTAGTGACCGAAATTGCCGAAAGCCCACTTAGCCCGGAAGAGGCTCTGGCACTGGTGGGGCTGAGTGAACGGATGGATCATTTCCCGGCGCAGCTGTCAGGCGGTGAGCAGCAACGGGTAGCAATTGCCCGGGCGGTGGCAAAGCAACCCAGAGTTTTGTTTTGTGATGAACCCACCGGGGCACTGGATAGTACCAGTGGCCGACAGGTGATGGAGGTGCTGCAGCAGGTGAATCGGGAACTGGGTACTACGGTGATTATTATCACTCATGCCGCAACGATTGCGGGTATGGCCGATCGGGTGATCCATTTTGCTGACGGACTGATTAGAAAGGTTGATCTGAACACTCAAAAAACCTTAGCCCAAGATCTTGTCTGGTGAGTATCGTCTTATGCCTGCCCTAATAGGAATCTCACCGCTTAATCGTAAATTATTGCGAGACTTGTGGCGCATGAAGGGGCAGGTGATGGCGATTGCACTGGTGATCGCTCTGGGTGTACTGATGCTGGTGATGATGAATGGTTTAGTTCGGTCGCTTGAAGATACCCGAACGGCCTATTATGAGCGCCATCGACTTGCGCAGGTCTTTGCTCCTTTGCAGCGGGCTCCCCAGTCACTACTGGATCGGATAGCTGAATTAGAAGGTGTAACGGCAGTCGCAGGCAGGGTGACCGGCAGTGCGCTGATTAATATTCAGGGCCAGCCACTGCCGCTGAGCGCTCAGGCTGTATCGCTGCCTGATCGGGGAGAGGCCAGACTTAATGATATCTACCTTACGTCCGGAAGGCGTCCCGATCCCTCCCATGAGGATGAAATCATCCTGTTGCAGGATTTTGCCAGAGCCCATGGGTTGAATCCCGGTGATTCTTTGTCTGCAACAATGCACGGAGCCCGCAGAGCTTTCAGGATCGTTGGTTTGGCACAGGCTCCCGAATTTCTGTATTCAGCGGCTCCTGGAGAGTTTGTGCCCGATGATGCCCGGTTTGCGGTGATCTGGATGAGCCAATCGGCGCTGGCGGCCGTCTACGATATGAACGGTGCCTTCAATCAACTACTGCTGGGAGCCTCTGCAGACAGTTCCCTGCCTGCGATGCTCGATCGGGTCGATACTCTGCTGGAACCCTATGGGGGGTTGGGCGCCTATGGGTTGGCGGATCATGTGTCTAATCGTTTTATCGAAGAGGAGATCAGTGGTCTGAGGGTCTCCAGTCGTACGGTGCCGCCGGTGTTTCTGGCGGTGGCGGCCTTTCTGCTCAATATCGTTGTTTCCAGAATGATTCAGGCGGAGCGGGAGCAGATCGGTCTGCTGAAAGCGTTTGGCTACAGAGACGTTGAAATCACGCTACATTATATGAAGTTTGTTTTTGTTATCGCCGTTGGCGGGGCGCTGATCGGGTGCTTGCTGGGGGTGCTCTCCGGTAGAAGTCTGGCGCAGGTATATCAAAGCTATTACAAATTTCCTTTTCTGTTGTTTCAGGTTGATCCGATAACGTTTCTCATCGGGGTCCTGGTGAGTATTCTGGCCGCGGCAGCGGGTGGAATGGTGGTGTTGCAGTCTGTTTTTCGTCTCACCCCGGCGGTGGCGATGCAGCCACCGGCGCCCGCAGACTATAGTCGTTCTGCTGCGCTGGCTTCATTTCTAAAGCGCTTTCTGGACCCGCCGGGGCGGATGGTTGCCCGGCGGCTACTGCGCCAGCCCGGCAGGGCTGCAGGTGGAGTGATCGGCATAGCAGCAGGTATGTCGCTGGCGGTGGCGATGCTCAATGTAATGAGTGCTTTTGACCGAACGCTGGAATTGAGTTTTAGTCTGATCGATCGGAGTGATCTATCGGTAAGTTTCGTTGAGCCGCTATCTGACAAGGTTTTGTATGAATTACAGAGCATCGATGGTGTTATAGAGGTGGAGCCGGTCCGCACCGTTGCTGTTCTGTTCAGCAATGGGCAGCACAGCTACCGCGGAGCGGTTACCGGGTTACCTCCAGCTGCCAGACTTAACCGGGCGCTGGATGTTCGACAGCAAGCGATCCCGCTGCGTACAGAGGGCGTTGTGCTGGCTGTCGCGCTGGCGGATATTCTCCAGGTGAACCCGGGAGATATGTTGAGTCTGGATGTCAGAGAGGGGCGTCAACCGCAGCTACAGGTGCCGGTGACGGGGGTGGCAGATTCATTAATTGGTTCGCCTGCTTATATGGCACTGGATAGCCTTAATCGTGTGCTGCGCGAACCGCATCGGGTATCAGGGGCCTATCTGCGTATCGACAGTGCAAAGCAGGATGCAATTTATAGGCAGATTAAATTGTTACCAGCGATTGCTGGGGTGAGTCTTAAGCAGGAGGCCCGGGAGGCGTTTCAGACGCTGATTGACACCAGCGCTGGCGCGGTGCGCTATCTGATGGCGGCCATCGCCGGGGTGATTACTTTTGGTATCGTCTATAACAGTGCGCGTATCGCTTTTGCTGAGCGGGCCCGGGACCTTGCCAGTCTCAGAGTCATAGGTTTTACCCGTGGGGAAACAGCGTTTGTGCTGTTGGCTGAGCTGAGTATTATTACGTTACTGGCGTTACCGTTGGGCGGACTGCTCGGATATTTTTTGGTGTTTGCGATATCTGAAGGCTTCAGTACCGATCTTTACCGGGTATCGGCGGTGTTTGTGCCGCAAAGCTATGGCATAGCGGCGCTGGCGGTGATTATCGCGGCACTGTTGTCCGGCTGGTTGGTAAAGCGAGATATCGACCGGATAGATCTGGTTTCAGCTTTGAAAGTGAGGGAGTAGAGACGTTATGGCATCAAAACGGTCGGGACACTGGTTATTACTGGGTTGTGTTGCTGTTATCGTGTTGCTGTTGGTCTGGGCGTTTATGCCACGACCACTGCTGGTGGATGTTGGTGCTGTCCAGCGGGGGGCAATGCATGAAACCATCGACGATGAGGGTAAAACACAGGTGCGGGATGCCTATGTTGTCTCAACGCCGGTTACCGGAAGGCTATTACGTATCGATGTTGAGCCGGGTGACCGGGTTGTTCAGAATAAAACGGTAATAGCCCGTATGCTGCCATCCAACCCTGTGGCACTGGATAGCCGCAGTCGTGAACAGGCCCGTGCCGCTGTTTCATCTGCGGAAGCGGCGGTACGACTGGCCCGGGCAGAGCTGAATAAAGCGATGGCTGATACCGAATTAAGCAGTGCAGAACTTGCGCGTATCAGTGATCTTCAAAAACGCGGAGCGATCAGTGTATCTGCTTTGGATCAGGCTAAGCGGACTTCTCGAGCGACCAGCGCCCAGCTGGATATGGCAAAAGCCGCTATTTCAATGCGTCAGGCGGATCTGGCAACCGCCCGGTCACAGCTGATTACCTTTGTTCCGGGGCAGACCGATAACAGTGCAGCAGGCTCTGACGTGATCAACATACTGGCACCGCACTCCGGTAGTATTCTGCGGGTGCTACAGGAAAGTGAAACGACGCTGCCGGCTGGGCAGGCTATTTTGGAGATTGGTGATATCAACGAAGCCCTGGAAGTGGTTGTAGAACTGCTCTCTACCGATGCGGTAAAGGTAAAGGCGGGTAATAGGGTGATTATCGAAAACTGGGGCGGCGCGGATGCACTGAAGGGTGTCGTTGAGAAAGTTGAACCCTGGGGGTTTACTAAATTCTCCGCCCTGGGGGTCGAAGAGCAACGGGTTAAAACCACTATTCAGTTTGTGGGTGATATCGAACAGCGTGCCAGCCTTGGGCATGGCTTCAGAGTAGAGACTCGTATCGTTATCTGGGAGCAGTCTGACGCACTAATTGTTCCCTCCAGCGCTTTATTCCGGGAGGGCAGCCGTTGGGCGGTCTATGTGATTGAGTCGGGTGTGGCAGCGCTGAGGACTGTAGAGGTTGATCATAACAACGGTATCAGTGCTGAAGTCTTGGGCGGCCTCGAGGAGGGCGAGCAGATCGTGCTCTATCCCCCTGCAGAACTGACTGACGGGAGCAAGGTGAGCTCTCGCTCCTGAGTCAGTTCTCTGTATGAGAGCTTTTCGGCGTTACCCCTGCTGCTCGTTGATGCTCAGCGCAATCGCTTCGGCTATTTTAATACCGTCGATCGCTGCTGACATAATGCCACCGGCGTAACCTGCGCCTTCCCCTGCAGGGTATAAGCCCTGAGTGTTGATGCTCTGCATATCATGGCCTCGTTTAATCGAAACCGGAGAGGAGGTACGGGTTTCAACGCCAGTTAGTAGTGCATCGTCTTTGGCAAAGCCTTTGATTTTCTTGTTAAATTCAGGAATTGCTTCACGAATAGCTTCAATACAGAAATCGGGCAGAGCTTTCGATAGGTCGGTTAGTTTTATACCGGGCTTGAATGAAGGTTTAACGGTGCCGAGTGCTTCAGATGAACCGCCTTTAAGAAAATCGCCTACTTTCTGAGCTGGAGCATCGTAGTTTTCGCCTCCCATCAGATAGGCGTTACTTTCTAATTGCCGTTGAAGGTCGATACCGGCTAGTGGATTGCCGGGATAATCGGCAGGGTCGATTCCTACTACGATAGCGCTGTTGGCGTTACGTTCCTGACGGGAGTACTGGCTCATACCGTTGGTGACGACCCGACCCTCTTCAGAGGAGGCTGCAACTACGGTGCCACCAGGGCACATGCAAAAACTGTATACGGAACGACCGCTCTTGCAGTGATGCACCAGCTTATAATCCGCCGCACCAAGAATGGGGTTCCCTGCGTTCTTACCGAACCGGGCCTGATCGATCAGTGACTGTTCGTGTTCTATACGGAAACCGACCGAGAAGGGCTTGGCTTCCATATAAACATTCTTATCGAATAGCATCTGAAAGGTATCACGGGCGCTATGACCGATCGCGAGGGCGATATGCTTAGATTTTATCGTTTCGCCATTCGCCAGAGTTATGCCGGTGACCTGGCCCGCTTCGATATGCAGATCATCTACCCGGGCGCTAAAACGGATCTCTCCGCCCATTTCAATAATCTTAGCGCGCATTTTTTCGACCATCGATACCAGTCTGAAAGTACCAATATGCGGCTTGCTGACATACATAATCTCTTCCGGCGCGCCGGCTTCGACAAACTCGGTCAGAACTTTTCGACCATACTGCTTCGGGTCTTTAATCTGAGTCGATAACTTGCCGTCAGAGAAGGTGCCAGCGCCGCCTTCACCAAACTGTACGTTGGATTCCGGGTTTAATTTTTTCTCACGCCAGAAGCCAAAAGTGTCCTTAGTCCGATCTCGTACCGCTTTACCGCGTTCAATAATCAACGGCTTATAGCCCATCTGCGCCAGCACCAGACCTGCCAACAGTCCGCAGGGACCAAAGCCAATGACTAATGGGCGTTCCTGCAGATCGGTTGGTGCCTGAGCGACGAACTTATAAGTCATATCAGGCGTCAGGCGAATCGATTGATTGCCCGCGTGTTTTTCCAATACCGCTTCGTTAATGGTGGTGTCGATATCGAGGGTATAGATCAGGAAGATCGTGTTCTTCTTGCGGGCATCATAACCGCGCCGGCGTATCTCCACCGTGGTGAGCTGCTCTGTGGTGATGCCCAGAGTTGTTAAAATGGCGTCGGTGAAAGCCTGCTCGTCATGATCCAGCGGCAGTTTAATATTTGAAACACGTATCATCTGATAAAAACCCGAAAAAAGAGCGGGCTTAAACCGCTCTTGACGTTACTTAGTTATAGTAAAGCGGGCATTTTACTGTATTTCTGCGGTGGATGCCGAAGAGTTTGATTTAGCAGGCTGCACTACTTTTGGGTTTTACTTGCAGATGCAGGCTTGCGCATATATTTCCACTTCAGGCTGGAGTTTATCGCGCTCTCACCATGGGCGCGATGGGGCAATACCTTTAGAAGTTTTAGCTGTACCTCTTTTCTGTCATCTGACATTTCAGCAAACTGTTTCGCTTTCTCATCAAAGAATAGCAAGTAACTGCGTAGCTCAGTCAGGTCTTTGTTTACGGAGAGCTCTCCATGTCCTGGGACAATTGTTTTGGCGTTCAACGCACTTATCAGATCAAGTGTTTTAACCCAGCCAGCAACGTCTGAGGCGCTCATATTCGGGTGATAGTCATTGAATAAGACATCTCCGGCGAAGACTATTTGTTGTTTAGGCAGGTGCACAAATACACTGCCCTGAGTATGGGAGTGAGTGTGGAATATAATTTCGGGTTTTATACCGCCTAAATCGATAACCAGTTTGTCTTGGAAAGTCATATCTGGATAAGTAATACGGGTTCCTTGCGCCTGATCGGAGGTCAGTCCTGACCAGCCGTTATCAAGAATTTTTTGTGACCACTTCTTCATATACACATCAGCCATGTGATGAGAAATAATAGTTGCGCCTAATGCAGAAAAGTCAGCATTGCCAAAGGTGTGATCCGAATGAAAATGGGTATTTAAAACATAGCGAATAGGTTTGTCAGTGATTTCGCGAATCGCTTGAATAAATTCCTGTGCCCGCAGCGAAGAGATCTGTGTATCGATAACTAAAACCGATTTGTCGCCAATAATAATACCGGCATTCGCGCCATAGCTATTATTGGCCGAATAGTCCTCTGTGCCCAAAAAGACATAGGCGTTTTCTGACAGTTGGGTGAGTTTATTGGCGGCTTGTGCCGTTTGAATCCAAAGCAGGGTTGCTAGTATTACACATAGTTTTTTTATGAGTGTTTTCATTTCAGCACTTCCTCAATAAAGCAGATCGACGGCTTTATTTTTCAGCAGTACTTTATTTCAAACAACAATCTTCACAGGTGTTTTTAGGTGGAGTCAGCGACTGAACGAGATGATTCGAAAAAATCAGTCAGCCGATGTCATGCAGAGTGACGGCAGTACGCGGTTTTGCACGTTTTGATTTGCATCCTGAATAAACTGTCCGCTTGTTTGGATCAATGTTTCACCGAATTGGATAAAAACCGGTGTGAGAATCCAGACGGTTAATGCACTGCACAGAGCGGTCATTAATAATTTGTTAGTACAGAGTGTTGAGGTGGTCATCGAATAAATCTCCTAATCAATCAATTCATCAAAACGGTATATCCGAATAGGGGGGCGACTGCGGAAAACTTGTTCACTTACAAACTGGCTTTGTGACACTGTATAGACTGAACCTGCGTTAAAAACCGGTACCACGGAGGATTGGCTATAGCCGGAAGAACCATCATCAAAAATGACTGGGGCGACGTAATCAACACGGGCAATTTCTCCACTGTAGATTCCTATATCCCCCACGGGCACCATGTACCTTTCGTAAAAGTCATCGCCGACAAAATGGCGTATTAGCGCTCCTTTCATATCGTTGCGGCTGGATTTGAAATGCTCAGCATAGCCGTCTGACACTTCGATGATTTTGGTGCCGGGTATAGTGATGGTTGCTCGGCCAAATGCAGATCGAACCATGCGGGTTGCCGCCATTAAGGCGCTATCTTCTTTGGTGAGGAACAGGTCGCGTAAGCGTTTTTGAATGGCCAGTGATGGCGTGTCTTTACCTCGCTCCCAGCGTGAGATGGTAGTTTGGTCGACACTTAGCAGATAGGCCAGAGCATCTTGCTTCAGCCCGTTATCTTTGCGATATGTCTGTATTAAAAAAGGCCAGTCACTCATCGGAAACCTACCCATTGCACTGCTTGTGAGTTTTAGACATTACAGGATTCAATCAGAGGATAAAGTATCCTTTAGACGCAAGTTTCGTATGGGTATTTGGTTTGCCTGTTTGGCTAAACCGATCTTAATGTTCACTTTTCAGCTAAAAATCAGTCTGGGCTATTATGGTTAAAGCTTATAAAGGTGAAAAATAATGGTTTTCTTTCTTGGCGCGCTATTGTTGGCTGTTCTGCTGGGTTATCTGGCTCAAAGCACGGGCCTGTGCATGGTACGGGGTATAAAAGAGTGGCTGGGCGGGAATCCGATGTTTATGCTGGCCATTCTTTTATCGGGCGTGTGGGCCTGGGTGGCAGCATCTACTGCTATCTTTATGGGCGGCAGTCTTCCGTTTAAAGTCTATGAGGCCAATGGCTGGTTTGCTTTGGGAGGTTTACTGTTTGGGTTAGGCACGGCTTTTAATCAGGGCTGTGGCGTATCGACGCTGAGCAAACTATCACGCGGGCATTTGCAGATGCTGGCAACCTTGGCTGGTTGGATTATTGGCTGGTGTGCGTTGGCGAATGCAGAACTAGATACCGCCGCTACTGAATTACCCGCACCATCAACACTTACTTATGTTGCCCTTGCTAGTTTGTCTGTCGCGATTACTGTCTGGGCTTTACTGGGTGACAGATTACGTAAAGGGCTTTGGCTTGGCATGATGGGAATAGGTCTTCTTGCTAGTTTTCTTTTCTTGTATGAGCCTGGTTGGACGCCCAGTGGTCTGCTACATGATCTGAGCGCTGCAGCTTTGCATGGTGAAAGTACAAGGTGGCCGCTACTACCAAGATACTATCTGCTTCTCGCGTTGCTTGGCGGCATGATTCTCGCGGCTTGGCGGATCAAACAGTTTGAATTCAGATTCCCACGCTGGAACGTCTGGTTGATTCACTTGCTGGCGGGTATTTTGATGGGGCTGGGTGCAGCCCTGGCAATGGGAGGCAATGACTCGCAGCTATTGCTAGCCCTGCCCGCATTTTCTCCGTCCGGTTTTGTCACCGTCATAGCGATGCTGATCGGTATCGCCCTGGGGGTGAATCTCTACGACAGACTCCGGCTGGATGAGGGGAAATGTGCTTAACTATTGCTATCTGCTGTCGTCATTCAAGCCCTTCGATGACACCGTTTTTGAGTAGTTGAATACCATTGGCGGCGGGCTCTTTTGGTAGTCCGGGCATACGCATGATCTTACCGGTCAGGATGACCAGAAACCCCGCCCCTGCATTAATTTGAATCGACCTAACGGTCACTTCAAAGTCCCGTGGTCTGCCGTGTAGTTCCGGGTCATCTGACAGTGAGCTGGGGGCTTTGGCGATACACACTGGCAGATGAGTTAACCCAAGTTGTTGGACTAACTTGAGGTCTTTTTCGGCATCTTTTGTAAATGCGACATCGTCTGCGCCATACATTGATTTGCAGACTGCCCGGACCTTCTCCAATACCGTTAAATCCAGATCATACAGCGGCTTAAAGGGTGCGTTCTGAGTCACCGACCGGATGACCGCTTTGGCCAGTTCGATAGCCCCTTTACCACCATCGGCATGGTGGGTTGTTTCCGCAAAGGCGACATCATGCGCCGCGCAACGCTCTCGAATGATCGCTATTTCAGCATCGGTATCGGTGGCAAACCGATTCAGCGCTACGACGGGTTGTTTATTAAAAATCGCAACACTTTCAATGTGTTTATCCAGATTCCCCAGCCCTTGTTGTACCGCTACAAGATCTTCTGTTTCCAAATTGTTTTTCAATTTACCGCCGTGCATTTTCAATGCCCGTACGGTGGTGACCAAAACCACGGCATCAGGGTCCAGATTAGCTGTGCGGCACTTGATATCGAAGAACTTCTCGGCACCCAAATCAAAGCCGAAACCGGCTTCAGTGATAGTCCAGTCGGCGTATTGCATCGCCATTCGGGTGGCGATAACGCTATTACAACCATGGGCGATATTGGCGAAAGGGCCTCCATGAACAAAGGCTGGTGTGCCTTCAAAGCTTTGTACCAGGTTTGGTTGAAGCGCATCCCGCAGAAGGGCCATCATCGCGCCGGTAATTTTGAGCTGAGCAGCATAGACGGGTTCACTTGCGTAGGTATAGCCAATTAGCGTGCGATCCAGGCGCCGCTTCAGGTCTTCAGCATCTTCAGCAAGGCAGAGCATCGCCATGACTTCAGAGGCGGCGGTAATATCGAAGCCTCCTTCCCGCGGAATCCCCTGCATTTTTCCGCCGAGGCCGAGGACAATGTTACGCAGACTTCGGTCGTTCATATCCATCACCCGTCGCCAGACGATCTGTCGGGGGTCGATACCCAGGTCATTGCCTTGATAGATGTGATTATCGATGGCGGCGGATACCAGATTATTAGCACTGGTGATGGCATGAAAATCACCGGTAAAGTGAAGATTGATCCGGTCGGCGGGCATTATCTGACTATAGCCTCCACCAGTCGCGCCCCCTTTCATGCCTAAACAAGGCCCGAGTGACGGCTCGCGTAGTGCCATACATACTGATTCATTCAACTGTGAAAATGCTTGAGCCAGCCCGATCGTTGTGGTGGTTTTACCTTCACCGGAGGGGGTCGGTGTCGTAGCAGAAACCAGAATTAGCTTGCCTGGCTTTTGTTTGTTCTGGGTTAGCGCTTTTAGGTCTATCTTGGCGATATCCCGACCAAAAGGGTGAAGGTGGTCACTATTTATGCCCAGTCTTTCACTGATTTCGGTGATAGGCAGGGGGCTGAACTGTAGAGCGATCTCGACATCTGTGGCCATAACAGGCTCCTAAGTGATCAGTTATTTCGCTACGATTCATTAAACATGGGAATAAACAGGGCCAGAGTCAATTTATTTAGTGATTTTATTCTCTGATGTTAAGTGCTTTAGCTGTTACGTTTGATGGCTTAACGGTGCAGAGGCCAGCCCTGCGTGGTGTTGAATACGCTGGGCGACGATTAAGGCAATACTGCCGGTTAGCATTATTGCCAGCGTCAGCATCAGGCCGTTATTAAAGTTACCGTAGTACTCCGCCATATAGCCCACGATAGCGGGAGCGATGACCTGAGCAATACCGTAACTGAAGGTCAGCCGACTCATCGGTTTGGATGGGTTGTCAGGGAATAAACGGCCTACCATCGACAGCATCATACTGACGATGCCGATAAAACTGGCGCCATAGATCAGTGCGCTGAGGATGACGGCCGCTAAATCCTGACTAAGCAGTAGAATCAGAATGCTCAGGGCATTGAGGATGTAGGCAATAAACAGCGCTTGCCACTGGCCGGTGGTGTTGATGATTTTATCCCATAGGGCGCTAGCGGGAGCGCAACTTATCCCGGCAACCAGCCAGATCATCCAGCCTTGTCCGGCTAATGCTTCGATGCTCTCGGCAATCGTAATCAGGAAGGTAGCGGAGATAACATAACCGGCCCCAGCGCAGAAGTAGGCAAGTTGTAGCACCGGCATAAAGCTTGAAGGAAGAGCGCTGTGTTTAGTGCAGTGTTTCGCCAGAGGCTGCTCAACACTAAAATCAGGCAGCCAGAACCATACGGGTATGATCAGCACTAAGGTCACGCCGCTATAAACCAGCCACTGCTGGTCCCAGCTGAATATATCTTTGATGATAACCGCAAGAATCGCCGTGATAACGATGCCGATGCCCAGGCCTGAAAAGAAGATGCCCAACTCCGCTTTATGGTTACGTTTCATGAGCCAGTGCATCAGTAAACCACCGCCAAGCAACATACCGGCAGCGCTGCTCAAGCCCGACAGGTAACGCAACAGATACCAGACGGGCTCTAGTGTTGTCAGCGCCATTGCCATGCTGGTTAATACAGCGGTTATCAGTCCTATTTTGAACAGGCGGGCTTTTAACGCCAGGCTGTGGATAAAAGAGATCAGCAGTGCGCCACTGAGATACCCCGCGTAATTAGCGGCAGCCAGATAGCCAGCGACTGACTCACTCATGCCGGTGCCCCGGGCCATTTCCGGTATCATCGGCGTATAAGCAAAACGGGCGATGCCGATGGTGGCGACGACCCCTAGAACGCAGGTGAGTAGCATTCGGAATTTACTAATATCGGGCATACTCAGGTCTCAGGTTTGTGGAGATTTGTAGATTAACGGGTGAGGTGTTTGTTATCTTTCTATAAAATGACAAAATATATATAAAACCAGACAGATGGCTTATGACATCCAACTCTACAAATGAACTCAGCCTGTTGGCGATGAAGTCTTTGCCCCGAGAGCTTTATGTACGACAGGAAGTGATGCCCGCAGGTCACTTTTTCCCGCCCCATCGACATGATTGGCATCAGTTGTTGTACGCTGTTTCTGGTGTGCTGGTGGTGGATCTGATCGGTGAGCGATATTTTATCCCACCGGAACAAGCGATCTGGTTGCCCGGTGGTTGCCAGCACAGTGTATATAGCGGGTATGGTGCTGATCTGAAAAGCCTCTATATCGAATCCAGCTATCAGGGCCTCGCTGCAGATAGTGCTTCAGTGTTACAAATCACATCGTTAATGCGGGAGCTTATCCTGGCGGCGGCGGATATCGAGGTTGAGTATCCGTTACAAGGCTATGAGAATGATTTGGTGCAGTTGCTGCTCCAGTCTCTGAGCCGTTTGGAAAGGAATGACCAACACCTTCCCTGGCCGGTAAGCGGTGATCTGATTAGTCTTTGTAATCAACTCTATGAGCAGCCAGACAGCAGCGATACGTCTGAACAGTTAGCAGACTCGCTGGCAGTGTCGTTGCGGACACTGGACCGCCGCTTTCGCCGGGAAACCGGTATGTCACTGAAACAGTGGCGCCAGCAGTTACGGTTGATGCAGGCGATAGAATTGTTGAATACGGGGCAGAATATTACCTCGATCGCCTTAGAGCTTGGCTATAGTTCCGCGTCTCCTTTTATCTATATGTTCAGGGAGAAATTTGGTATTAGTCCAGCGCAATACAGAAAGCACAGCCGGTAGGGAGTGAATGCATATCTCCAACAATCGTCCTTGTGTTACTGTTTTAGCCGAATTATATAGCGTTAGTTTTTGAGGGATACTGAGTTGAAAAAGTTTGAGCTGAATCTGGATGCGGTTATTGTTATCGTACTGCTGTTTGTTATATCGCTGGGTGTGAATTATGTTCTTTATCGTGCTTATTCAACAGAGGCTAAGGCGAATGTCAGGCTGGAAATTCAGGCTCAGGTTGATCAGCTGAATTTAGCGTCGATGCAGGCGTATATTGATAAACACCAAGCGTCTGAAAACTGACAGAGTCAGGTTATATTAGCAAAAGCTCTCTAGTTGCTTTGAAAGATCATGAACACGTCCATGTGCTACATTTCAATGGATCAGATTAAGCCTTTGGCTCGCGTGCCATTGTGTAAAATTCCTTGTTGGCTTGCATGTTAGTCACGATAGCCATTCTATTGGATAATCCGAAGAAAGCCGTTATGCCCGTGATGTCTAAAATATCTTCGTCGTCATAGCCATGCGTTTTGAGCAGGTCATAATCTTCGCTTGCTATAAGTTCAGGAGAGCGTGAGAGTTTCAAAGCAAAGGTCAGCATCGCTTTTTGCTTTTCACTGATAGGCGCATGAAGATAGTTAATGGCGATCTGATCCGCTAGCAACGGCGCTTTAGCGAAGACGCGAAGCAGAGCTCCATGCGCTACTACGCAGTACTGACAACCGTTAGCGGCACTGGTTGCAACGATAATCATCTCTTTTTCAGCCGGGCTTAGGGTACTGCCTTCGCGCTCCATAATGGCATCATGATAAATGAAGAAGGCTCTAAATTCGGCGGGTCGATGGGCCAGCGTTAAAAAAACGTTGGGGATAAAACGTGCTTTTTCCTGCACTTCCAGAATACGAGAGAGAATATCTTCGGGTAAAGAATCCAGGTCCGGAACAGGGTAGCGACTGATGGGTAATTGGCTCATTTATGATCACCTTTGGCTTCATTTTAAATAACTCGTGAGTTAGTCTACCTATCACTAGCGACAAAAATGAGACACAAAGCAGTCAATTAGCGTGCAAATTAGGACAATATGTATCAAATACTCGGATTAGCATTTGATGGATGCCAGGCCTCTGGTCTGAGCTCCCCCTTTGATGTGTTTAATGTTACCAATACGATATGGAAACAACAGCGCGGAGAAGAAAGCGATCTATACCATTGTCAGCTGGCATCGCTCACAGGGGAGCCTGTCACCTGCTCTAATGGCATGCGCTTGCTGATGGATTCTTCCTTAGAAGACGCCCCTCAGGCGGACTTAATTGTGGTGCCTGGTATTCATCACATGGATGCGAAATCGCTACTTAAGAATCTGAAACTTCTCGATAAAGAAATTAACTGGTTGCAGCGCAGAGTTGAGCAAGGAGCAGTGATCGCTGCTAATTGTAGCGGGGTTTTTTTATTGGCTGAAACTGGGGGGCTGGATGGGCAAGAGGCAACGACAGGCTGGTGGCTTGGCGGGCTTTTCCGAAGCCGTTATCCCGGGGTTAACCATCGAGCTGATCAGCTACTTGTAAACAATGAAGGAACATACTGTACCGGTTCAATGACTGCAAATCTGGGGGTTATGTTGCAGATTGTTGAGCAGCAGGTGGGTAGGCAGTTAGCCCAGAATGCAGCGCGGACTATGTTAATCGATGCCTCGAAAAGCTACGCGTCACCGTACTTGTTCATGCAGGAGCAAACGGACCATCAAGACAGCCTGGTTCTGGCGGTTGAGAGTCAGTTACAAAGGGATATTTCTCAGAAGTTAAACATGGAAGCGTTGGCAAAGATGCATTCGGTCAGTTTGAGAACACTCTCGCGTCGGTTTAAAAAAGCTAATGGAATTAGTTTGTCCGACTACCATCAACGTATTCGACTTGAGCAAACTAAGTTGCTATTGGAGACAACTAGTCTCAGTATCGAACAGATTGTCGAAAGAGTAGGTTATAGCAGCCAGAGCTCTCTACGCCGATTATTTAATAAAGAACTGGGGCTCTCCCCCAGCAATTATCGACTTCAGCATAAGCAAGAAGCTGGATAATCCCAGCGCAGTTTTATTAAGTCGTGTACCTTCTTAAATATACTCAATTCTGAGAGGTCAATTCAGAGCTTCGTTATAGCGAAGGCACTGGCTATGGGCTGTCCAGTTCGTTACAAACCTCGACTATCTGCTCACGTAACCATTGATGGGCCTTCGAGTGGTGGGTCATTTTGTTCCAGTAGAGGCATAGCTCAAAACGACTAGTGAAGGGCGGATCTTTAATCAACATAGGCCCGCCAATCAGCTTTGCTAAGCGTTCTGGCAGCGTCATCACCAGATCGGTGCTGGCGATGGTCGGGATGAAGTTAGAGATACTCGGCAGGCGTAGAGCGACATTTAAATTCACCCCTTGAAGCTCCGGGGTGTCTAAATAAGTGGGTTTCCAACCCCCCTCATAATGAATCTCTAAATGCTTAGCCTCTATATACTCATCACGCCCGATCTCTTGCCTGGCCAATGAATGCTCTGCGGACATTAGACAAACATAGCGATCCTGAAAGAGCGCGCGTTTATAGAGAGCTTCGTAATCATGCATGACCGGCGAAAGCAGTAGATCGCACTGACCGCGTTGCAGCTGCTGATGACCACTGACATGGGACTGAATGAATGTCATTCGGATATTGGGAGCTAAACGGCTGATTCGTTGCACCAAATTCGGAACGATCACCTGTAATTCATACTGATTACAGGACAGCGTTATATCCAGCCTGGCACTTGCGGGCTCAAAGCTTTCTGGCTGGAGTAGCTCAGACATACCCCTGAGCAGGCTATCAATCTCAGGCATTATCTGATGACAGCGTTGAGTAGGGGACACGCCCCGGCCAGAGCGCACAAAAAGAGGGTCCTGCAGTGCTTCACGCATTTGGTCGAGCGTATAGCTTACGGTTGGTTGATTCTGTCCAAGCTCAATGGCCGCCGCCGTCAGGGAACCCAGCTCATAGATAAGCTTTAGGGTCTTGAGACTTTTGAAACTCAGCGCGCTGTAATCAAATTTTTCCATAATAGGTATCAGCATTATCGACTTAATCAATACTATTGTTAGCGCTATAGTCGGGTCAACAATAAATAAAAAGGAAGTCGACATGAGCCAGAGAGATCTAACAGAGGACGAGATTCGCCAGTATCAGCAAGATGGAGTTGTCTGTGTACGCAACGCTGTCGACCCTGAGTGGGTGGAGAAATTGATTGCCTTCGGAAAACATCAGCTCGACAACCCTGGGGAGCTTTGTAATGACGCTAATCCAGGGGCTGAAAAGGGGCGCATGTTTACCGACCGCTACCTTTGGCGTTCTAATGATCTGGTTTACCAATACGCCAAGAATTCTGGTTGCGCTCGTCTGTCAGCTCAAGCGATGCAGAGCCAAACCTCGCGTTTCTATTTTGATCATCTATTGATCAAGAAAGCAGAAACGGCGACCCCCACGCCCTGGCATCAGGATATACCCTACTGGCCATTCAGGGGTAAACAGATCGCATCGATCTGGCTGGCCCTGACGCCCGTAACGGTGGCAGGCAGCGGTCTGGAGTTCGTGAAAGGCTCGCATAAGGATGATGTGTTTTACTTGCCTGAAGCCTTTGGTGCCTCAGGAGTTAAAAAGAATACCTGGACGGGCACAGGAGAGGGAATTCCTTGTCCGGATATCGAAGCTGCCCGTGAAGACTACGACATTGCCGGTTTCGATCTTCAGCCTGGAGATGCGCTGCTGTTTTCGGCCTGGACCCTGCACGGTTCAGCAGGCAACCAGTCAACTACTCAGGATCGTATAGCATTCTCAACGCGCTGGTTGGGCGACGATGCAATCTGGGATCCCAGACCCGGTACTGACCCAAGTGTAAATCCGGAAGAGGTCCGTGTTAAGCCGGGCTGTTATCCAGCGGATAATGCCATATTTCCTGAGTTTTATACTGTTTAAGTGTTTGAATGAGGATGCTTGGGGGTAGTGAAAAAATCATTCTCTGAGAGAGGTGGTTAAGTCATCGATAGACAACTAATCGAACCCCCGGGCTAATTCTTATCAGCAGGCGTGAGGATGGCTTGCAACTTTGGCCTACTTACCAGGGAATGCTGCTACCGTCGTAATCAAAAAAACCTCTGCTCGTTTCAATACGAAGGGTAGGGTTAATCTGATCAACTATTTTTCGCATACCTGCAACGCTGGTTTCTAAGTCGATAGCTCCTTCTAGTCCTCCCATATCTGTTCTTACATGACCTGGATGCAGCAGCAGGCAACTGATTCCCTGAGCTTTATGGTCTTGCTCAAAACAGCGCACGGCCATATTGAGTGCTGTCTTTGATGAGCGGTAGGCATACGCTCCGACCCCATTCCCCGCGAGTGAAGACATCTTGCTGGTAGTGAAAGCAATTACTTTTCGTTGCGATAACATAACGTTCTCAGATAAGGCTTCTGCGATACGGATAGGGGCGATACAGTTGATTTCAAATGACCGTAGCCAGTCCAGGTTATCAACCTGTTCGAGGGGCTGATTTTTATCCAGATAGACACCTGCGTTATTCCAGACAATATCAATAGGAACGCCCGCAAGTGATTGTTGCAAAGCTTTAATTGAGTCCGCATCGGTCAGATCAAGCGGCAAGGATTCAGCACCTTTAATCAGGGATTCATCGGGCGTGCGGCTGGTGGCTAAGACACGCCATCCGTCTTTAACGTATGATCGCGCCAGGGCAAGTCCGATACCCCGGTTAGCACCGGTAATTAATATAGTTGGCATCTGTTCCGGTTCCTTATCTGCAGAGAGTTGAGGGATTATCTAGGTTTTATTGCGTTAGAGTTAATGCTGTTTTAAAGGGGTTGTCAGTTCCTTAAATACGATTTTAATCCTGTGCACTCAGAGGCATTCTTTCTGAAAAAGAGGCTGCAGCGTTTTGTACAAGAGTTCGATATCCGGCATCGTTGTTTTTAGCTCAGATGAGAGCGCCCAGGGATAAGGCAGAGTATCAAACCAGCACAATATCTCAGTCTCTATGCCTTCAGGCAGGATCTGCATATCATCGATAGTGATCTTTAATTGACTGATCAGGCCTGAAGATTGCCCTTCGAAACGCCAATGGTAGTCCCCATAACCCAGTCGTAATGATCCGCTTGATTTCTCTGTCATACAAACCAGCCAGCGGCAACTGAGGTGATTTTGGTGCTGATGTTGATTAACCGAATTGGTGATACAGAGAGTGTAGATATTATCGTAGCTATTGTTGAAATCCTGAACCAGTGTACGGGTTATTTTATCCACACCTTGTACTTCAGCCGGAAACGATATGTTGTCGGTCTGCACATCCATTTTCAGCACTGCCTGCTCAGCAAATACTTTAGCCATAATGTGAGGCTTACTATTATCTTTAGCCTTTATATATTGGCTGATCAGGTTCTGATATCGCTTATTCATAATGCTTCTTCAGTTATATTTGTATTACGTCTCAACAATCGATGGACCTTAGGTCCTGGCTCTTAGAAAATTAGGTAACTCTTAGTTACGGGTCGGGATTACCATCACCGGTTGTGTTGCATATTTAATTACCTGTCGCGTAGTGCGGCTGCTGCGGCCAAAGCTGTTATGTGAGCCTATCAATATCAGGTCAGCATCAATCTTATTGGCCAGTTCGACAATAACATCGGAGCGATTACCTTCGCCGACCACCTGATCAATCTCTACCCCGGGGATCTCTTCAAGTTTCTCGATTTCGTCCTGATAGAATTTACGTACCCGCTCTTTCATATTCAGTTTAACTGTTTTCAAACCCTCATCGTGGACAGTTTTAATCAGGTCTTTAGGCAAATATTTCTGTATTAATACCTGACCGGTTTCACCAATAGGCTCCACCACATGTAGCATGATAATTCTGGCTTTATTCAGGCTGGCCATCTTGACCGCTTGCCGAAAAACCGGGCGCGTATGCTTACCCAGGGAAGTGGTATAAAGGATCGTTTTAATTTCAGGTAGAGACATGATGTACTCCTTACATCGCTGATGTTTATCAGCGAACAGTTATGGGTTAATGCCAAGGTTCTCGGAAGTTAGCGATCGTTTAATGATTCGAGAAGCTGATTAACTATGACCGTCATCATCGCCATGTTTATGCGGGGTTCTGATTTAATGTCACGAATCAAATCTGTCAGTTGTCCAAGGCCAACTGATTCTGAGGTGGCAGTGTTAAAATCGGTCAGGTTGCTTAATTCCGTATTGCTGTTTATCAGCTGAATAGCTTTTTCCTGAATACCGGTATCAAGGCTTTGAATCAGTGCCTGTCTGGCCTTACGATGCCATTTATCGATCGCCGGTAACTGGTCGATCGAACGCCGTAGCCAAAACAGCTCCAACTGAGTGTTAAGGGCAAAAAAAGCCGCTGCAGCAAAGCTAAGATGACAACCGGTCATTGCTGAAATTTTGGCGATATCAAAGCCGTAGTAGAGAAATTCTAGCGCCTCGACTTTGGCTTGGGTGACGCGTTGGGGTGGAGTGACTGTGTCACTATCATCCCGATCGCGCTGATTAAGCTGGTTCTTGTGTAGTTGTTCACTGGTATGGCCTACAGCCTGTTTGAAGTGCGCAATAATCGCCGCTGTTGTCATCGACCAGTCTGCATTCTTTAGCAACCAGTGAGTCGCTTTTTCAAGCGGATGGTGAATCCTCAGCTGTAGTGACATCTGCTGCTCGTTAGTGATCTGAAATCCTAATTGATCGATCTCTTTTACTATGTCTGAAATACCCAGCGCTTCGCGAGCCACGGTGTAAGAGCGGATCCATTGGCCACAGTTTGTTCTGACCTCTTCCAACAACAAAATGCTGAAGGTCGAACCCATGCGATTCATGACCTGATTGGTCAGTTGCGCGGCGAGTATTTCCCTGCGCAGCGGGTGTGCGGCAATCTCTTTGCGATACTGCTGTTGTAGCAGGGACGGGAAATAACTAAGCAGCTCAGCTGCGATCTGGTCGTCGTCGATAAGGTCGGTAGCAATCAATTTTTCGAATAAACGACTTTTACTATAGGCCAGCAAAACCGCTATTTCGGGTCGGGTAAGTCCTTCCTTGTTGGCGATACGTCGTTCAATCTCGGCATCATCGGGCAGCTGCTCTAACTGTCGGTCGAGCCGTCCCTCACGTTCCAGTAATTGAATCAGTTGCGCATGTTTGGCGATAAATAGAGGCGCGGTCTGATTCGATTGGCTGAGCATCTTGCTTTGTCGGTAGTTGTTAAGCAGTACCAGCGCTGAGACGTCATCGGTCATCTGATCCAGTAGTTGATCGCGTTCAGCGGCATCCATACGGCCGGACTCAATCATTGGATTCAGCAGGATCTTGATATTGACCTCGTGGTCGGAGCAGTCGACTCCGGCAGAGTTGTCCACAGCATCGGTATTAATCAGACCTCCCTTACGCGCAAACTCGATACGTGCGGATTGAGTAAGGCCCAGATTACCGCCTTCAACGACTACTTTTGCACCTAGTTCAAGAGCCGTTACCCGCAGGGCATCACTAGCCCGGTCGCCGACATCCTGATCCCGTTCATGGCTGGCGCGAACGTAAGTACCTATTCCACCATTCCACAGTAGGTCAGTATCGGCTCGCAGGATGGCCCGGATCAATTCATCGGGGCTGAGTTGCTCAATCTCTTCAGCTAACCCCAGACGTTGTCGCATAGGTGTCGATAGTGGGATTTTCTTCGCTGTGCGTGAAAATACTCCGCCCCCTTGTGATATGAGTGCTGGATTGTAATTACTCCAGGATGAACGTGGCAGTTTGAACAGCCGCAATCGCTCATTAAATGACAGTTTAGGGGTAGGGTTGGGGTCTATAAAAATATGACGGTGATTGAAGGCCGCGACCAGACGGATCTGGTTCGACAGCAGCATACCGTTACCGAATACATCCCCCGACATATCGCCGATACCGGCGACGGTAAACGGCGTAGTCTGGGCATCATGCCCCAGCTCTTTAAATAGCCGTTTGGTCGACTCCCAGGCACCACGGGCGGTGATACCCATTTTTTTATGGTCATAACCCTGCGATCCACCGGAGGCGAATGCATCACCCAGCCAGAATCCCTGCTCACAGGCGATAGCATTGGCGGTGTCAGAAAAGGTTGCGGTACCTTTGTCCGCAGCCACCACCAGATAAGCGTCGTCATCATCATAGCGGATGACATCTTTGGGCGGTTGGGTACAACCATCAATACGGTTATCTGTCAGATCAAGCAGCGCACGGATATAAGACGAATAGGCATGACGAACCTGCTCCATTCTCTGCTCAGGGTCGGTGCCGTCCTCAAGGGTTTTACAAACAAAACCACCTTTAGCTCCTGTCGGTACGATAACCGCATTTTTAACCATCTGAGCTTTTACAAGCCCCAGTACTTCGGTGCGATAATCCTCCATCCGTTCTGACCAGCGCAGTCCTCCTCGGGCAACTTTTCCTCCGCGCAGGTGTACTCCTTCAACTTCCGGACTGAAGACAAAAATCTCATAAGCCGGTGCCGGTTTTGGCATCAGTGCGATTTTTGCAGGTAGTAGCTTAAAGGCCAGACAGCGTGAACTATCGTGCCAGATCTCCTCGCAGAAAAAGTTACTTCGTACCATCGCTTCGATCACCTCAATGAAGCTGTTGAGGATACGATCATCATCGATAGATTCGACCACATCGATATGGCAGTTCAGGGTCGTGCGAATATCACTCAGTTGCTGTTCTGAGGCCTGTTTTTCAGGGTTGAACTTACGGATAAAGAGTTCAGCAATCTGTGTCGCAATCTTTGGATGTCGACATAAGGTGGACTCCATTGAGGACAGGCTGAAAGGCAGATTGATCTGTAACAGGTAGCGGGCAACGGATCGGAACAGAACACAGGTACGCAGCTCGAATCCACACAAGGTAATAAGCTTATTAAAGCCATCGTTGTCGACGGCTCTGTTGGCAATAGCTAACAGGGTTTCAGAAAACTGACACTGCATCGATTCTGATAGCAGTAACTGCTGGGCTTGCGGTCGCAGCGTCAGCCTGACCTGCCATGCTTTATCTTCAGTCTGGCTTTCAGACGTTAGCACATCAACACCCAGGTTTTCGATCATGGGTAGCAGGTCTGATAGTGCGATCAGATTGCCACTACCCATAACCGAAAAATCAATACTCTGTTGTGACGGAAAGGCTTCACTAAAGCTGCAGCGATGGATGAGTGAAGGGCCTGTTTCGGTCTTATTTTTGTTCTTATCAAGTTGCGCTTTCATGACCTGTTTAACCTCTTAAAGGGTGATCAAACCCGGATGTATCTCTGTCAGTTTTCGATTTGAATCCGTGTGTGCCAGATTCGGTTATGCTCAGTGCTAGTCGTTTTTGTCAGACAGCTGTCCTCCTTGCTTTGTGTAAAGCGCAGGAGGCAGGGTTAATTAGTGAGACTGTTTAGTTAATAGAGATTTAAAGCTGAGAGCCGTAACATTCCATCGCAGCGGCCCTCTTTAATTCATCGTTGGCTCATGGACATCGGTAAGTGGGTGACGATCTCCGGGAATATATAGATCAATATCACGGCAAACAAAATCAGCAGAAAAAACGGCAATGCAGCGCGGGCCACATACAGGATGTTCTTACCGGTTAGTGATTGAATGACGAAAAGATTGAAACCGACCGGGGGTGTAATCTGAGACATCTCGACTACAAGAACGATGTAGATACCGAACCAGAGCAAATCGATACCCGCCTGCTGCACCATTGGCAGTACAACGGCAACGGTTAGTACGACCACCGAGATTCCATCCAGGAAACAGCCCAGTGCGACGAATAGCACTGTCAGGTAAATCAGCAGAAGACCTGGAGAAAGTGACATATGCCCGATCCACTCAGCCAACGCTCGGGGAATCCCAAGGAAACCCATTGCCAGAGTGAGAAAGTGAGCGCCCGCCAGAATCATACCGATCATGCAGGAGCTTTTAACTGCACCGGTGAGGCTTTCACCGAAGCTGGATTTATCCAGCGAACCGGTGACGGCAGCCAGAAACAATGCACCGACAACGCCCAGAGCAGCTGCTTCAGTTGGCGTGGTTAAACCACCATATATTGAGCCCAGTACAAACCCGATCAGGCCCATTATCGGCAACAATAGGCGTAGCGCTTTTATCTTTTCAGCAAAAGAGACATGGGTTTTATCGTGCTTAGGCAGCTCGTCTTTATTCAACAGGGCCCAGATAGCGGTATAGCCCATAAACAGAGTTACCAGTAACAACCCGGGTAGTGCGCCGGCGATGAACAGACGTCCGATAGACACCTCGGCGGCAACGCCATAAACGATCAGGATAATCGATGGTGGAATCAGCAACCCGAGGGTGCCAGAACCGGCCAGTGTACCCACTGCCATACGATCACTGTATCCCTGTGCTTTCAGCTCGGGCAAAGTCATACGGCCGATGGTTGCGGCAGTTGCAGCGGAAGAGCCCGAAACCGCGGCAAAAATGCCACAGCTTAATACGTTTACATGGAGCAGCTTGCCAGGCAAACCACTTAACCAGGGTGATAGCCCTTTGAAAAGGTCTTCAGAAAGCCGGGTGCGAAACAGAACCTCACCCATCCAGATAAATAATGGCAGAGCAGTCAGGGACCAGGAGGTGCTGGCACCCCAGGTTGAGGTCGCAAAGAGCAAACCGATCTGATCGTTACCCGACAGAAGCAGGCCCAATACACCTACACCAAACAGAGCCAGTGAAACCCAGACACCCAGGGCCAGCATGAGCAGCATAAATACAGCCAGGGAAACGCCAATAATTGTAGTATCCATCAGATTTCCTCCAGATGAAGCTCGCCTTCATGGGCTTTATAAGAAGGGGTATGGCGTTTAATCAGAGCGATAACGTCATCCAGGACGGCAATATTTAACACCACAATGCCCAGTGCAACAGGCACCTGAGGCATCCAGATCGGGATTGATACATAGCCGGAGGAGACCTCTTCAAAAATATAAGATTCCCAGACCATATGGATTGAGTAGAAAGACATAAAGCTGACTAGCAGCAGTGCAAAAAACAGTACTAGTAACTCTTGAATGTAGCGTGAGCCGCGAGTCCAGTGCTGGATAACCAGAGTAACCCGGATATGTCCGCCTTCACGAAAGGTATAAGCAAGGCCAAAAAAGGTAGAGGCGGCCAAAGCGTAACCGGAAAAATCTTCAGCTGAAGGTACAATAAAGCCAAACAACCGACCGACAATTTGTGCGGTAATGATTAACGTAATCAGGACAATACAGAACCCCGACAAGTACCCTGATGCCAGATAAAGCTTATCGAGTAGTGAGCGCATAATAATAAACCTCTTAAATGGGCCCTGCTGGATCAGCAGGACCTGTTGCGACGAATATTACTGATTGAAGTTAGATAGTATTGCTTCAACTTCAGGTGCTTCTGCTTTCCATTCCTCGATCATGGTGGCACCGATCTTATTCAGCTCAGCCATCAGCTCTGCAGAAGGTTCTGACACAACGATGCCTTTTTCAGCCAGCGTCTTAGTATCTTCCTGTGCTTTTCCTCGAACGCCTGCCCATCCTTTCACTTCGGCATTGGCTGCCGCTGCAAGAATCACTTGTTGGGTTTTCTTATCGAGACGCATGAAAGAACGCTTATTTACTACTACGACGTTTTTAGGAATCCAGGCACGGACATCGGTGTAGTGGCTCAGGTAATCCCAGGCCTGACCGTTAACGCCGGTTGAAGGGGATGTAATCATCGCATCGATAATACCGGTGCTGAATGCCTGAGGAATTTCTGGTACCTGAACGGTGGTAGGAGATGTATTCATCAGATCAGCCAGACGTGAAGTTGAAGGGCTGTAGGCGCGCATTTTTGAGCCTTTCAGATCTGCTAAAGTATTAACGGGTGCTTTGGTGTACAGGCTCTGAGCAGGCCATGCCACGGTATACAGCAACATCATGCCCTCTTTGTTAAGTTGCTTTTCAACTTCAGGCTTGGCTGCATTCCAGAGTTTTTCTGCACTGTCATAAGTCGTGGCTAAGAACGGAATGTTGTCGTGTTTGAAGACCGGATGGGTGTTCCCCATGATGCCGATAAATACTTCACCCAGCTGTACCTGGCCTGTTTTTACAGCACGAGGAATTTCAGGGTGTTTGATCAGCGAAGCGCCGGAATGAACAGTAATGTCCAGATCTCCTGCGGTATTGCTTTTTATCTCTTCAGCAAACTGGTGAGCGATCTGAGTAGGGAGGTTAGCATCACCATAAGGCGTAGGCATATGCCACTGAGTCTCTGCTAAAGCGCTGCCTGCTGATCCCAGTGTCAGTAGGGATGCTAGCAGGGCAGCGGTTTTCTTAGGTACAAATTTCATTATTATTCTCCAGATCAATGGTTTGTTAGCGATACCAAAGGCATTTGCTACCCTGATAAATTGCAAACCTTATACCAGACCTGAAAATTAAAAATAATTAGATATAAAACAAAGGGTTATGCTTTTTTGATTTGAGCGTCAATTGCTTTCGTGGGTCAGTTTTGACTCAGCGTGATAGATTGTGCTGAGTCAGTTTTAACTCACTCATCTATGCAATGAGCGGCCTGTCAAACTAGTCACTAACAAAATCACTTCGCTCGAGGCCGTGCTTTTTCATCCGCAGATAGAGTTTTTTACGTGGAATCCCTAAAGCTTCTGCGGTCAGTTCGGCCTGACCCTTATTGGCCATCAGAGCAGCCGAGATGATTTCACGCTCGTAGCTGTCGATAAGGTCATCCAGACTTCCATCATTGGTCTGCGTAGTGTCAGTATCTGCCCCGATCGACAGACCCAGAGTCCATCGCTCTGCAGCATTACGTAATTCACGTACATTGCCAGGCCAGTTCTGCGTACGTAACTGCCGTAACAGTTGCTCTGGTATGGGGCGACTGTCACGGTTGAAGCGTTGATTAGCCTGTTCGACGAAATTACTGAACAGCACCGGGATATCTTCTTTACGTTGATCCAGGCAGGGGATCTCGATACTGGCCACATTCAGGCGGTAATAAAGGTCTTCCCGAAATATGCCCTGATCCGCAGACTCACGCAGGTTCACTTTAGATGCTGCAATAACCCGGATATCAATGCTGATAGTGGCATTGCCGCCTAAGCGCTGCAGCGTTCGTTCCTGTAATACCCGTAGCAGTCTCACCTGCAGTGAAGCTGGCATACTTTCTATCTCATCGAGAAACAGAGTGCCGCCGCTGGCGTACTCTATTTTTCCGACACGCTTTTTATTGGCCCCGGTAAATGCCCCGGCTTCATGACCAAACAACTCGCTTTCGATAACTGATTCCGTGACCGCACCACAGTTAAGCGCAACAAAAGGTTTTTCAGCCCGGGGACTAAAGTCGTGCAGACACTTAGCGACAACCTCTTTACCGGTGCCCGTTGCACCATTGATAATCAGATCCACATCGACCTGTGCCAGTTGTAAAGTGGTTTCTCTCAGTCGGACGATAGCAGGCGTTTGACCAACCAGGCGATTCTCAATTTCGTGCTGCCCCTCTATCGCCTGGCGAAGACTACGGTTTTCAAGCACCAGTCGACGTTTTTTCCAGGCCCGTTGTACGGTATTGATCTGGTGTTGAGGGTCATCGGTTTTTTCCAGAAAATCGTATGCTCCCAGACGTATTGCCTGAATAGCGATGGCGATATCCGAGTGACCACTAAACATTATTACCGGGATCTCAGGGTCGATCTCGAGGATCTTTTGTAATACCTCAAGCCCACCCATAATATCCATACGTACATCGCAGATAATGACCCCTTGCCAACTCATTGAGCACTGCGCAATCGCGCTCAGAGGGTTCTCAAAAGCAATTGCGTTATAGCCTTCGAGTTGCAGTGTCTGAGTCATAGATTCACGGACAATTTCTTCATCATCAATGATAATTACCTGGCCATCAGCTACGGCTGAGTTCATGACTTACTTCTCCGGTATTCGGGTAACTGGATACAAAATGATGCGCCGCTGGCTGACTCATCTGCGACAGTGAGCCGGCCACCAAAACTTTTTACGATGTTATAGGAGATGGACAGACCCAGGCCCAGGCTCTGCCCACGGCGTTTGGTAGTGAAAAATGGCTCGAAAATCTGTTCACGTAATTCCCTGCTAATGCCCGGGCCGTTGTCACTTATATGAATATCAAACCGGTCCTGAATATGCCGGCAATCAATGATGATTGTTTTTTCCTGCTGATTGTTTATCGCATCCAATGCATTGGTGATCAGGTTAAGGACGACCTGTTCCAATTGCACCTGATCGGCTTTAACCAGGCTGCGATCGTTGTCAAAGCTCAGTTCTATTGTGGTGAGTTTTCGAACCTCATCCCCTTCAAGCATCGACAGCACGTTATCCAGTACAAGGCGCAGATCGACCATAACAAGGTTTTCCTGCTGCTTACGGGCCATTGATTTAAGGCGGGTAATGATGGTGGTTGCCCGCTTAGTAAGGTTGGATATCTGGTTCAGATTTTTTTCTGTTTCGTCCAGCCGTCCTGACTTCATCAGGCGTAAGCCGTTATGCGAGTAGTGCCCGATGGCTGATAACGGTTGGTTAATTTCGTGGGCAATACCGGCGGATAACTGGCCGAGCGCAGCCAGTTTGCCTGCCTGTACCAACTCTTCCTGCTGGGCACTTATCTGATCCCGGAAGCTGACCAGTGAGCGCGCCATAGTACCAATTTCATCACTACCTTTTACCTGTACTTGTTCCTCCAAATTACCGCTGGCAATTGAACGCATACTGCGATCCAGGCTGGTAATTCTGCCCACCATATTCCGGCCCACATAGAGCCAGACAATCAGAATGGAGAATATTAAACTGGCGGCAACCATTAACAGCATCCAGATACGACCTTTCTTAATTGTCTCTCGGGCATTTTGTGCGGAGATCTGTGCGGCCGATTCAGCCTGATCGGTCTGAATCTTAATCTGTTGATTCAAGACACCAAGCTCTTCTCTGATACGGCTGAGTAGAGATTCTCCGGATTGCAGAATAGCGCGTTCCTTACTGCGGATGGTAAACATATTGTTTTCCCCCCGGGTCAGAAAAACGATATTGATAATGGTTTGCTTCAAGGCCTGGATACCGCGTAAATTTCCCACCGCTTCGATGTCTTGTTTAATTCGCTGAATGATCTCATCGGAGTGGGTCTGGGTTGCGATCAGAGAGTTGAGGTCGGGTAGATGTTGAGCTCTGTCTACTAAGTTTATCAGCAGGTTTACATCAGCCTTGATACGGTACAGCCGTTGTAGGTCCGCATTGATTGTGCTGACAGCATCTTTGCCGAAGTTGTTCATAGAGATCCAGGAATCAGAGGACTCCTGATTAAACAGACTGAACAGATATTGCTGCTCATCTTCAATGAGTCGGTTTATATCACTGAGAAAGCTTGATGCGACCCATCTTAGGCGTTGGTTTTCAGCACTTTTCTTCTGCTGTATCTCGAGCTTCTGGATGACATTAGTATCCAGTTCTGTCAGGGTCTTATTTAGTGTTTCTATCTGTTCAGAAAGAACCCTTTGTGCCTGGTGATCCTGAGTAACTGCCGAAATTTGCGGCAGCAGGTCGGCCATCAGGGTTATGTCCAGGTTTAGGTCCTGACGAATACTCTGCCGGCTTGATTCACCTTTAACTGCTAGCAGGGTGGGGGCTGTCAGGGTTATTTTAGTACCCCTTTCTTTCAGGTCAGTCATCAGACTGAGGGTGTGTATATTACCTTCCACTACATGATTTAATTCGTCGCCCAGACGGTTATATGAGGCCCAGCTGACGATACTGGCGAGTAGGGTAAGCGCGCTTAATGCACCAAATGCCAAGAATAAACGGCCGCGAATCCCCAGCCGGTACCTACTACTCATATAATCGATGCCTTGATTTGTTTATGTTGCATCATAGTCATTTCGGCGATTAATTAGCAATTATGTCAGGTTGAAACATCCATTATGATCCGCTTACGTAAGTGGTTATAGGCAAGTACTATAATTAAGGCTACCCTAAAAACTCACTTATACATTATTCAGGCGGTCGCTTAAGCCGGTGTTTATGAAAACAATAAAAACATACAGAGTGTCTCTTTTTTTCTGCTTGATGGCTGCCGCTTTTAGCGGTTTATCTGCGGCAAACGATACTATCATCATCAAGGGCGTAGGCACCTGGGATTACTTCACTAATTATCAAAAGCACGAGGGCCCTTTCTGGAATGAGCGTATTGCAGAGGTTAGTGATGGGCAAATCATCGGTGAGATAAAGCCGCATACTGAGTTGGGCTTGCAGGGCTATGAAATCATGCGTCTGGTAAAAAATGGTGTATTTGATTTTGCGTTTGGCTTACCGGGTTATGTTGTGCCGGAAAGTGAGATATTTGAAGGTGCAGACCTGTCGTCGTTGGTACAGAACATCGATGTGCAAAAGCAGGTAGCTAATGCTTATTTTCCAACTCTGGAGCGCGCCTTCGCTGAAAAATATAACGCCAAGCTGATGATGCTGTACCCGTTTCCAAGTCAGATGCTCTGGTGTAATAGTCAGATCAGCAGCATTGAAGATCTGAAGGGAAAGCGAATACGCGTGTTTCTGACGACCCTGGGCGATTTTGTCGAAGGTGTTGGCGCTGTTCCCGTGAGCGTGCCTTATAAAGATGTACCTGATGCTCTTGAAAAAGGCATAGTTGACTGCGTAATTACAGGCACGATGTCAGCATTTACCAGCAAATTGTACAAAGTTGCCTCTCATGGCTTTACCTTGCGGGTAGGCTGGGGGCTGGCATTCGGTGCAATGAATATGAATAAGTGGAATTTGTTGAATGATGAACAGAAGGTTCTTTTGCAAAATGAACTTGCAGCATTAACCGAAAGCATGTGGCAGGAAACAGCAACCGAAGATGCCATTGCCCTGGCGTGTCTGTCAGACGGTCCCTGTTCTATTGGTGAGACAGGTAAGATGAAACTGGTAGAGCCTTCTGATGCTGATCTTCTTGTACGTAATCAGGTCGCTACGGAAGTTATCTTACCGCGATGGGCAGAGCGTTGTGGGCCGGAATGCGCAGCTAACTGGAATCGTACGGTAGGGAAAGTCCTTGATTTGAGGGCCGAGGCGAAGGCGAGGTAAGCCAGAGTTATTGAAATTTCCGTTAATATTCTGCTGTTATAGGTTTGGGTTTTAGAGAATTTATCTGTCGATGACTCAGAATACTACAGTGTTTTGAACTTTCTGTTTGGGTGACAATGCCTCCTTATACCCTGGAGATCGAAGCGTAAATGCGGAAGTTGTCTGTGTTTTCTCAGATGGGTATTCGGCGGGAAATGATTTTTTTGAGTTCATTTTTGGTTAAAATGTTTAGCGAGTAATTGGGGGAGAAGGTCGTATAGTCTTTTGCTCTGGCCTCGTTTATTTCTGTAACCTGTAGTTTCCCCTGCGGGCTTTGTTAGACTGCATGAGATGCTTTTACAAACCGAGTAGCAAATATAATGATGCCCGCTGACATAGTATTGAATACTCATGCCATTGCCGTTCTGTTACTGACAGCCCTGGCTCTGTTTCTGTTTACCCGGGACTGGCTGCCGCTGGAATCCTCCAGCTTATTTGTTCTGGCCGCGCTGGCTACCGGCTTTCAGCTTTTCCCTTTTAGCTCTGATGGCAAAACACTTCACGCGGTAGATTTCTTTTCCGGCTTTGGGCATGAAGCCCTGGTCGCTGTGACTGCATTGATGATAATAGGCCACGCGCTGGCGCGAACAGGGGCGCTTGAGCCCGTTGGCAGAGCGCTGACTCGCTTATGGGAAGTATCGCCGCAGCTGTCCTTTTTACTGACACTGATAGTCGGGGCCGTATTGAGTGCGTTTGTTAATAACGTGCCTATCGTTATTTTACTGCTGCCCATCCTGACCAGTGTCTCGTTACGTATGAAAACCTCGGCCTCACGTATTCTGATGCCCATGGGGTTTGCTACGCTGATAGGAGGGATGGGAACCACCATCGGTACATCGACGAACCTGCTGGTGGTGTCGGTGGCTGTGAGCATGGGAATGAATCCTTTCTCCATGTTTGAATTTATTTTGCCCGTGGCGCTCAGCAGTCTGATAGCCATTATGTACTTATGGCTGGTGGCGCCGAAAATGCTGCCCGATCGGGCATCGGAGCTTGGCGACACATCGCCGCGTATTTTTTCCGCCGCGCTAAACATTAATCAGGATGGCTTTTCTGACGGTAAAACCGTTGAAGAGATTATTGAACAGACCGATAAACAGATCAAAATACAGTATGTTAAAAGGGCAGGGAGCGATGCACTGACGGTGCCTTCCCGGCAATTGACCTTGAAGCAGGATGATCAACTGTTGTTGAGTGATAGTCCGGAAAATCTAAAAGCGTATGAGAAACTGTTGGATGCCGACTTATATAGCAGTGATCAAAAAATAGACGATGATCATCCTTTGCAGGCAGAAGGTCAGCAGTTAGCGGAAATTATCATTGCTCAGGGCTCGCCGCTATTGAATACGACAGTTGCAAAAACACGTTTTGCTGATCGTTATCAGTTGGTTGTTCTGGCGCTACATCGTTCTGGCACACAGAGTCGTCAAGCGGTGGCGGATATAGATAATACGCAGTTGCAGGTGGGTGATGTTTTGCTGGTACAGGGTGCGAGTGAAACAATCGCAGACCTAAAGCAGCAGGGCAAAATATTGGTACTGGATGCTACCTCACATATCCCTCATTCAGAAAAAGCGCCACTGGCATTAATGATTATGATCACTGTTGTCGCTATCGCAGCATTAGGGATTCTGCCCATCGCTATCAGTGCGGTCTGTGGTGTGCTGTTACTGGCGCTGACAAACTGCCTGGGCTGGAAAGATATGGCTCAGGCCGTCAATGCGCAGATCATACTGATTGTTGCTGCATCATTAGCGCTGGGGTTCGCCATGCTTGAAACCGGTGCTGCAGATGCGATGGCCGCAGGCTTTGTTAATCTGACGGCGGGGATGTCGGTGACGATGCAGTTAAGTGGGCTGATGCTATTAATGGCGGTGATGACCAATATCGTCTCAAATAACGCGGCAGCCGTGATCGGCACACCCATCGCAATCGGGATCGCTAACCAATTAGGCATGCCGCTAGAGCCTTTCGTGCTGGCTGTATTGTTTGGCGCCAATATGAGCTATGCCACCCCAATGGCTTATAAGACAAATCTGTTGGTAATGACCGTAGGGGGCTACACCTTCAACGACTTTTTAAAAGTTGGTATCCCACTAACCATCATAATGTGGCTATCCCTGAGCTTCCTGATACCGGTGTTTTATCCGATTGGATGATGTCCCTCTCCCGTGTCTTCGTTTCGGCTCTATTCTATATCGAAGTTTAAATACTTAACTGTGCGGGAAGGAAAATTAGGGGGGCTTTAGCGAAGGAAGCAGAGAACCCCTGCTTACTATTATTACGCAGAAAGTGGATCTTGGGCGTGCTGGCCAGAGGTTGTAAGGAAAAAAGCCCGTCTGCAGCTTTATGGCCAGGCATGCAGACGGGAAAGGAAGATTGATCGGCAGGCTCGATCAGCCATTTCATTTCTGTTTTCCTCAGCAGGTTAATAATCAAAACTAAACACAGGACGTCTGGTTTAATTTGATAGCTGATCGATTGTTAACCTGGCTGAACAGATTTAACCAGAATATACAGGTCCTGCTTTCAGACCTGCATAACTCTGACAGGACCGTTAAGGATTATAGTTTCTTGCAATCTCACGTAACTCTTTTAGCGCGCCTGCTGCATTTACGTCCCTGTCTGCAACCCGGGTAAGGTAATCTTCATCCATACCTTTGATCATGGTCTGGAACTCCTGATCAATCGGATCGCCAGGCTGTACCTCAAGAATCGACACTCCGGCTTCTTTTGCTATCTTCAGGCCTTCAGTATCACCGGCATCCCAGGCCCGGCCTGCCAATGCGGATAGCTGTTCACCTGATACTTTCATAATTGCTTCCTGGTCAGACTGACTCAGACCGGCCATGAAACCAGGGTTGAGGAACATCGAAAAGCTCATGGTGTACATACCGCCCGGTAGCAGAACCAGCTGCTTTGTAACTTCATTCAGGCGCAGGGTTTTCTGCTCGCCTGCCGGGATAAAGACGCCGCCGACAACACCCTGCTGCATCATTTCGTACACCTTAGTGGCGGGAGCGCCTACCGGGGTTACGCCCATTCGCTTACCCAGAGCACCTTGAATTCCGCCACCGAGACGGATTTTACGGCCCTTCATCTCTTCCAGCGAACTGATTGGTTCCGCCAGGTGGATCTGGCCCGGCCCGTGGGTAAACAGTGCTGCCAGGGTCAAACCTTCGTGTTCATTAGCTTGTTTGTAATACTTGTTATTCACTCGCCACAGGGCGACTGAGGCTGCTTCAGCGCTGGCGTTAAGGTTAGGCAACTCGACTGATTCGGTCAGTTTAAAGCGGCCGGGCATATAGCCGTGTACACTCCAGCTGGCATCGACAACGCCATCTTCCACCAGCTCAAACATGGTCTTTGGGTGGCCCATGCCGTATTCGATCACCATTTTCACCCGGCCGTCGGTGGCTTCGTCGATCCACTTACCCCAGGTGTCCAGTACTACAGCATTCTGTGGATGGGTTGGTGGCAGCCAGCTGGCAACCCGCATGGTGGTTTCCGCTAATGCGCTGGTGGCAAGGGTCATGCTTAGTGCAATGCCGGTTAGCGGTTTGAACAGCGTTTTTAGTTTCATCGTTTTTACCTTCTTTTTATTGTTTTGCCTTTCATCAGGCCTGGTTTATTTCAAGCTGGAGTTTATTCCAGTGCTGTATCGACAACTTGTATCCAGTGTCTGACCGGACGATCAGCACCCTCAGACAGGTGGCTGATACAACCGATATTGGCGGATACAAATTGATCTGCACCGGAACGTTCCAGGGTTCTACGTTTGTTTTGTCTAAGCTCGGTTGCCAGCTCAGGTTGAAAAATTGAGTAAGTGCCTGCTGAGCCGCAGCAAAGGTGACTGTCTATGACGGATTTCAGTTCAAAGCCCATTCGGCTGAGCAACGCTTCAACGCTCCCCGCCAGTCCCTGACCATGTTGCAACGAGCAGGGACACTGGAACGCCAGGCTGGCCGTCGTATTAATTGGCAACGTTTCAATGGCTTCCTGACTGAGTACTTCCACAATATCTTTTGTCAGTTTTGAAACCCGGCGGGCCTTTTCTGCGTAGTGAGGATCATCTTTAAGCAGCTCACCATACTCCTTTACCGTGGTACCACAGCCGCTGGCGGTCATGATGATCGCTTCACAGCCCTGATCGATTTGTGGCCACCAGGCATCGATATTGCGACGCATAAAGTCCAGCCCATCCTGCTGCTGATTGAGGTGATAGCTCAGCGCACCGCAACAACCCGCCTTAGGGGCGGTAATCAGAGATATTCCAAGTTTGTTCAATACCCGGGTGGTCGCCGCATTGATATCCGGATCAATGGCGGGTTGTACGCAGCCTTCAAGTACTAGCATGGTGCGCTGCAGGGCAGCCTGGGTCTGCTTGGCAGCCGTGGTGGTTAGTTTCCTGGCGGGCACTTTGTTGCTGAGTGCTTTGGGCAGTAGCGGACGAATAGCCTGTGCTGTACGTAATAAACGGGTGAAACGGTTGCGGTAAGGTAAAACATTAAGAATCGCGGTACGCAGCAGGCGTTGTTTCAGGTTGCGGGGTACCTCCTGCTCGACAAGCGGCACACCGATCTCCAGCAGGCGGTGATACTGCACATTAGAAGGACAGGTGGTTTCACATGCACGACAGTTCAGACAGCTGTCCAGATGTTGCTGGGTGAGCTGGGAAACAGGGTCACCTTCCAGCAACTGCTTGAGCAGGTAGATCCGTCCCCGGGGGCTGTCTAGTTCATTCCCGGTAAGATTATAGGTGGGACAGGTTGCCAGGCAGAAGCCACAATGAACACACTTGCGGAGTATTGATTCTGCCTCTTGGCCGAGCGGGCTCTGTCTCAGTGATTCTGTGATGTTGGTCTGCACAGTTGTTTTCCATCTATATTTAAGTAGGTTACAGCTCGGTATACAGGCGACCAGGATTCAGGATGCCGGCCGGATCGAAGCTCTGTTTTATTCGCTGGGTAAGTGGTAGCAGGGCATTGCTGAGCGGATGAAACAGGGTGTGGCCAGGTTCACTGCGATCCACCGCCGTGGCATGGCCTCCATTCGCTTCAGCCCATTGAATAATCTGGCAAGGGTCAGCTTCGCTGTAGAGCCAGCGTTGCGCTCCGCCCCATTCGATCAGCTGATGCCTGGCAAGAGCATCAGGAACAGCCGCTGCCGCCGGTGGCAATGACAGACGCCAGCAGGGTTGTGCAGGGTGAAAGAATGGATGTTGTTGTTCTTTTGCCTGCAGCCAGAACTGATCTGTACTCAATCGCTCCCCGCCAATTATCTGTGCTGCGCTATGGACGCCGGCGGTTGCACCAGACAGGCGAATATAGAGCTGGTCGTTATGGAACAGGGTGGCTGAGATCGGCAATGGCTGACGCCCCAGGTCGCATAACAGGGTTTGCATCTGTTGTTGGCTACAACTGAGTACCCGGGTCTCTTCATGGGCTGGCATGGGGATTACTTTCAGGCTGATTTCCAGCAGTACACCCAGGGTGCCCTGGGCGCCGCTCATCAACCGGGAGACATCATAGCCCGCTACATTTTTCATCACCTGACCGCCAAAGCGCAGGATTTCACCTTTACCGTTGATCATAGTGACACCCAGGACAAAGTCCCGTGCCGCACCACTATAAGGTCTCCGGGGGCCGGATAATCCACAGGCGATAGTACCGCCCAGAGTGGCATTATCTGCGTAATGAGGCGGTTCGAAGCCCAGCATCTGCCCTTGTTCAGCCAGTACGGTTTCTATGACCTGGAGCGGGGTACCTGCCCGGGCGGTGATGACCAGTTCGGAAGGTTCATAACTGACAATACCCTGATAATCACTGAGCGACAGTGTTTCTCCCTCAAGGGGGCGACCATAAAAGCGCTTACTTCCACCGCCGCATATTACCAGGGGCTGCTGGTTTACAAATGCCTGCTCTACCTGATTGGCTAACGACTGAGCCTGGTCACGGGCCTGATCCTGGGTCAGGGCTCCCGGAAATACTTGTTCTGCCACAGCTTGCATAATCAGAAGCGCTCCAGGTGGGGAAAAGGCATCTCGCCATGATGTACATGCATGGCATTAAATTCGGCACAACGGGCCAGGGTCGGAATCTGCTTGCCAGGGTTGAGGAGTTGTTTTGCGTCAAATGCCTGTTTCAGGGCGTGGAACTGCTGCAGCTCGATCGGGGAAAACTGCAGGCACATCTGATTGATCTTCTCCAGTCCGATGCCGTGTTCGCCGGAAATCGTTCCGCCGACTTCGATACAGAGCTCAAGAATACGGGTGCCCAGTTCAAAGGCTCGCTGGTGTTGGTCATCATCAGAGGAGTCAAAAAGGATCGATGGGTGCATATTGCCATCCCCGGCATGGAATACATTGACCACTTGCAGCTGATATTGGTCAGCCAGTTGGTTGATCTGCTTCCAAACCTGAGCCAGTGCGCGGCGCGGAATAGTGCCGTCCATAATATAGTTATCCGGCGCCAGCCGGGCCAGTGCGGGAAACGCTGCTTTACGGGCAGCCCAGATTCGTTTGCTCTCTTCGGCGCTATTGGCGATCTGAATGTCAGTCGCGTTGAGGCCGGTGAATATACTGATGACGTTATTCAGTTCATCTTCAACCTCCGCAGCACTGCCATCCAGTTCGCAGATAATGACAGCTGCGGCATCGACCGGGTAACCCGCATGCATTAGCTCTTCGATGGCACGGATACCGGTTTGGTCAATCATCTCCAGTCCGGCAGGAATGATTCCGGCACCGATCACTGCCGCAATGGCATGACCGGCGTCCTCTATGGTTGCGAAGGCGGCCAGCATGACACGTGTGCTGGCTGGGATAGGTAGCAGCTTGACCCGGATCTTGACGATGATACCCAGCAGACCCTCTGAACCTGTCATGATTGCGGTGAGATCGTACCCCGCCGCGTCCAGCGCCGCACTGCCAAGGGTAATCAGCTCGCCTTCGATGGTTACCAGTTCAAGCTCAAGGATATTATGTACGGTCAGACCGTACTTGAGACAGTGCACCCCGCCAGCGTTTTCGGCGACATTGCCGCCGACCGAACAGGCCAGTTGCGATGACGGGTCCGGTGCAAAATACAGGTTGTGGGGGGCAACGGCATCAGATACCGACTGATTGCGTACTCCAGGATCGATCAGGGCGGTGCGATTGTTAAGATCGATATCGTGGATCTGGTTAAATTTGCTCATACCCAGCAAGACACCATTCTCAACCGGCATCGAGCCGGCAGTTAAACCGGTTCCTGCCCCCCTGGCAACCACCGGTATATTCAAGTGATTGCAGCAACGCATTACGTGCTGCACCTGCTCGATGGTTTCTGGTAGCACGGTCAGTAATGGTAGCTGACGCATGGTGGTGAAAGCGTCACATTCGTAAGCGTGTAACTGCTCAACTTCAGTGATAATGAATTGCGCAGGGATCAGCTGGCCCAGCTGGGGGAGAAGGCTGTTAAGTAAGTTATCGTGCTGGGTTGCGGTGTTGAGCGTCATATCCTGATCCGGGTTATTATTATTTTCAGGTTAAAGGTGACTCAAATGATGGTCACCTTTGTCTTGTATAAATAAAAAACATAGGGGTATGACACCCCATATTTTTTTAAAAAACATGGGGTGTTGAGTGTCATGCGAGAATATGGGATCGCTGTTTATTAGCGTTTGGAAATACCACTACGGCCCGGGAAATCTGAAGCCAGCTCCCTGGCATTAGGCATCTTCAGCCATAGTCGATAAAGATGCCGTCTGCGTTCAGGTTCGTCGTAATCTTCGAAGCCCGTGCGGGAATGGAAGATGGCATAGTTATTTGCGAACTGGATATCACCGGGCTCCATCAACATATCTATACGAATATCCGGATCACTTAAAATCGAATCAACGAGATCTAAGGCTTCAACTTCGACAGTGGATAACGGTAAGCCTGCATTTTCCTGAGCTATCTCTATATACTGGCGCAAATACATACCGCTTAATTTGCCCTTGTGATAACTAAAGATTGGTGTTTGACCAACGTCACCGTCATTAAGATGCTCTAACAGGAAGTGGCGGTGCAGAAGCCCAAGATACTCCGGGTGTTTTTCCAGGATTTCATTGTAGAGTGTCATCGCACTTGAAAGGCTGCTCACACCGCCTGATTTGGCTTTGCGCAAACAAAGTAAGCCAACAACATCCGATAGATCGGCGTGATAAGGCAGATATTCATTCGTCTCATATACACGAACTTGCTTTGGATCTATGGCTCCAATATTTTTTACATCCCCTAGCATGTCGCCTTTTATATTTTGAGAAACCGGTGTGCCCATATGAAGGCCCAGGCCGTAGTAAATAATGGCTGCTTCTTCATCCGTATATTGCTCAATTGGTAAGCCGCGAATGACGATGAAACCCTTCCCATTTTCAAGTTCCTCATTGAAGTAATTGATCTCTTCTGTGAGAGCTGTAATCGGGAAATCTTCTTTGGCAAAGTCGGGGACTTTTAGTCCTTTTTGTTTGACGTTTTCTAAGGCCTTTTCGAGAACGCTAATGGATTCATCAGACCAATGATAAATCCATGTCCCGTCATCCTTTATATCTTTTCCTTTCCAGGCTGATGGACCTTCAATTTTTTCTTTATGGATGACGCTCATTATCTATTCCTCTAAAAAGCCAGATTGTTATTATTTTATGCTGACTACTACGGCTGGTGACTCAACCAACTGGGCCGTGCCAAGCCAGATGAAAGCGATTCAAATCACTGTAATCCTGATCTTGTATAAAAAAAAATACATAATGACTATAGTGTTCCATATAAAAAAAATATGACAAGAAGCAGGTGAGATGATTTGGAGGGACCGATGTGAAACTCAATCAGTTGAAGTACTTTCTCAAAATAGCAGAGCTAGGTAGTGTTTCAGCGGCGTCACGGCAGTTGTATATAGCGCAGCCGGCGCTGAGTCATCAGGTAGCGGCTCTGGAAAAAGAACTTGAGGTAAAGTTGTTCATCCGAACCGTTAAAGGGGTTCAGCTTACCCCCGCGGGGGAAAAGCTTTTCCACCATGCAGGATTGATCCTGCGGCAGGTTGAAAGTGCACGGGCGGATGTGAATTCTCATGAATTTTCTCCCAGGGGGGAGGTGTGTCTTGTGATTGATGCCTCTAAGGCATACTCCCTGTTACCTTTGCTCGTAACCGAGACAGAAAAGCGTTTTCCTGAGGTTCAGTTAAATGTTTTTGATGCCATGAGTCTTGTGGCTGCTCAGCAGGTCGCTGATGGAAAGGTCGATCTTGGATTGATTCCTAATGCCGCTGATCTCAGTGGCGTGGAAGTGTTACCCGTATACCGAGAGTCTCTGTGTCTTGTTGGGAAAAACATAGGTTCGGTGATGGAGAATGAGACCATTCTATTTGAGGAGCTGGCAGATTACCCCCTCGTCGCACCTTCTCGCCCGCATAACATTCGCCTGCACATTGAGCAGGCTGCGCTGGAAGCTCGTCGTCCGCTAGATATTCGCTATGAACAAAACACCGGCTTGGGGATACGGTGTTTGGTCAACAGCGGGATTGCGAATGCGATTATCCCGAGAGATGTGATGGAGATGGAGTTGCAAAGGGGTGAGTTAAGTGCCTTGAAAATCATTCAGCCGAGTATCGAGAGAATTCATTCGCTGGTGCGTTTGAAGGACCGTCCGAGAACAACCGCTTGCCGTGCTTTGGAGGCTTTGCTGATCGAGTTGATTGGTCAGCTTTGCGAACAAAATATGCTCGATGGTGAGGCTCTGAGTTAGTTGTATTCGCTCAGGAATGGAGATGAATCTTTGTTTTGCTCCCGTTATCTCTCGTAGAGTGTTTAGGCTATCGAGGTGAAGAAACTAAAAGATTAAGGCCTCTACGTGCTCATGATGAGTATTTAGTGGTTAAGAAATAGTCGTTTATCTTAAACGCCTAATATACAATTACTTAACTTTAGGGTTCTGTGACGCTTGTGTTTAATGTCTCATGCATTGCTGAAGCCGATTACATCGTTGAGCGCTTAATCGCCAGGGTGTACATTATATGGATTACATAAAAATTTTTTACGTACTTATATAAGGATTTTGACAGCTATGGGAAAACTTATTATCAAATCTGCGTTTTTATCAGCTTGCATGCTTGCTCCCTTAATCGCTCCAACGACATATGCCGCAGATTTAATCTCTGCTGATGATCCTGAGGCTATTTTAAATATTGCCAGAGGCTTTGGCAGCGCTCGATTGACAGAGGATTCTGCTGGAGATCCAAAAATAAGCGGACGGATAGATGGCACTAAATATGGCATTTATTTTCACGGCTGTAACTCTGATGGTGAAAGGTGCGATGAGATTAAATTTGGCACAGCCTGGGTCGTAGAAGACAGAGTTTCACTTGAAACAGTAAACGAGTGGAATAGAACTAAGAAGTTTGGCGTTGCGTATCTGGATAGCGATGGTGATCCAAATCTAGATATGGCTGTAAATATTGATTATGGTGTCACCATAGAAAACCTTGAAGATTCTTTTAGCTACTGGGAGAAGATTGTTCCAGCCTTTAAAGAACAGGTTCTGAACCAGTAAGCTACGTGTAATTAGCACCTCGACACCTCGACACCTCGAAACATACTGCTCTGGTTTCACCAGACTGTTTTGGGGTGTCTATTTCTCTCCCTCCCCCTTTTTTACGAATAAAACCTATATGTCTGTATAGGACGATTGCCGTTCTTTCACCGGCCTCGAGTCAGGGATAATAAGCTTTACAATCTCTTTCATGCATCCCGTAATAGTTATCCACAGCGACTCATTATTCGCGAGGACTGATTCTTCCCCGCGATATTTCAGGAAATACTTTCGACTTACGGTTGCGAGGGGTCGATTAGCTGTCCGGATGAAGTTGAGCTGTGGTCAGCCCATTCGTCGAAGAGCGCATATCTTGTTGCCGGAGGGGTCAAGTAAATACGCCAGGTAAAGATCTCCATTCGGATTATTACGTATGCCAGGAGCATCCTCACATGTAGAGCCTCCATTGGCGATCCCTGCCGCATGCCAGGCATCAGCCGCCGCAGTTGTTTCGGCTGTAAAACCAATCGTACTGCCATTACCGCGGCTGGCGGCTTCACCATCAAGAGGTTTGGTGATGGCAAAGACGCCGCTTTCGCTACGGTAGTAACAACGGTCTTCAGTGCTCATCACACCAGGCTCGTAGCCCAAAGCGCCTAAAACCGCATCGTAAAAAGTCTTCGACGCTTGAATATCGTCGGCACCAACCATGATATGACTGAACATGTCTGAAATCCTCGGTAATAAGTGTAATCGGTCAAAAATTAGCTAGATCCAGAGTACCGGTCAATTGCAGCAAGAGCTACTGCTTAGTCGGCGAAGATTGAACGGTTTCAGCTGGCCCGAGGTTCGCTGTTGCGGCTATTAATTCGCCTATCGTCTAATTCTGTTTCTAAGTTCCAATGCTCGACAGCGAAGAAGGGAAGTTAGGTTGTGTTAGTAAGGTACTCCACGTGGATTTTAAAAATTAAAGACACAATTATCTTCCTTTGTGTTCGCTGTGGTAAAAGTACTTCGCTCTTTCTTTAGTAAAGACTCACCACAGAGGGCACGGAGGACATAGCGATAAAGGTATGATTGGAAGTAAAGTGCTGAAAAGGTAAGGCGGGTAGTGAAATGTTACAGTTCAGCCAACTATCAATTACTCCCACGCTGTTAATTGGAGATCCAAACTAAGGAAATAAAATGATACAAAATTGGTCACAAGATCACTATGTTAAAGCCTGGGACTTCGCCACTATGGCGCATGAAGGGCAAGCGTATGGAGGTCCAATAGAAGGCCAGCGTATACCTTATATTAACCATATAGGGAGCGTTACCATGGAATTAATATGTGGTCTGAATTCTAATGCCAGCCTTAATGGAAATCTCGCAATTCAATGTGCACTGTTACATGACGTATTAGAGGATACTGATGTTGATTTCAGAACAATTGAATCTATTTTCGGCTTAGATGTAGCTCAAGGTGTTAGTGCCCTTTCAAAGGATGAACGGCTTCCAACGAAGAGAGAACAGATGCTCGATTCCTTAAAAAGGATCAAGCTACAACCCAGAGAAGTCTGGATGGTGAAGCTAGCTGATAGGATTACCAATCTCTCAGAGCCCCCTGCTTATTGGACTGATGAAAAACGAGCAGCCTATAGAGAGGAAGCCTTATTGATACACAAAGAGCTTCATGAAGCGGATGAACTACTATCCAAAAGGCTGTTGGAGAAAGCTGAGTCATACAAACAATATATAAAGACGTAAAGAAATCGAATACGGTTCGTGTTTCGCCCTGCGATATTCCAGACACAAAAAAGCCCCACTATGAAGCGAGGCTTAGTTGAGTCCTGTAAGTGGTGCCCGGAGGCGGAGCAATGGCCGAAGGTCATTACAACATCGCCGTTCTTGGGCGATGGCCCGAAGGGGAGGAGCGAAGCGACGAATAATCGAATACGGTTCGTGTTTCGCCCTGCGATATTTCAGACACAAAAAAGCCCCACTATGAAGCGAGGCTTAATTGAGTCCTGTAAGTGGTGCCCGGAGGCGGAATCGAACCACCGACACGAGGATTTTCAATCCTCTGCTCTACCGACTGAGCTATCCGGGCAAACAGGAGGTGCGTATTAAACTGATTTCAGGCTTCGGTGTCAACAAGCATACTGAATTTAATCGATTTTATTTCACCGACAGGGGTTTAATCGCTTATTTTGACGGCGGAACATAGCCTTCGGCTTTCTCGTAGTCTTCGCCATCCATGAACTTTTGCATCTCTTGCTGCAGGAATTCACGGGTTGATGGGTCCATCATGCTCAGGTGTTTCTCGTTGATCAGCATCGTTTGGTGGTTGGTCCATTCGGTCCAGGCTTTTTTCGAAATGGTATCGAATACCTGCTGGCCTTTTTCGCCTGGGTAAGGCGGATGTGCGAGTCCTTCCAGTTCCTCTTTGTACTTGCGACACATTACGGTGCGAGTCATCTTTTTCTCCAACATTGTTCAGGGCGTTACTCAATGCTGCTTTCTGAATTTAGAAGCTTAGCTCTTAAGTTTACCCAGTAATTTTTTCACGGGGGCGGCCAGGCCGACCTTCTGAGGTTGGTGCAAGTTATACCAGAGAGTGGCTGGCTGTTCCATGACATGATTTGTAAGGTCTTTATTCTGTTCTTTATCTAACAGGGAGACCTGTACCGGGGTGATGTCCAGATGGAAATGGCTGAAGGTGTGTCTGACCGGTTCTAGCGCTGTGGCGCTGTCAGGGTCGACTGGCAGACCTGTTTCCTGTGCTGCATCGCGCAGATCAGAGGTTTCTGGCAGACTCCACAGCCCGCCCCAGATTCCTGTAGGGGGGCGTTGGCGCAACAACACTTGTCCCTGCTCATCCCGAATGAGCAGCATGAGTGTCTGTTTAACCGGTATGACTTTCTTCGGTTTAGACACGGGAAGTTCATTGGCGCGACCCTGCATATGAGCCTGACAGCCTTTCTGCAGGGGGCAGAGCAGACAGGCAGGTTTGCTGCGGGTACAGAGTGTCGCTCCCATGTCCATCATCGCCTGGGTGTAATCAGCCACCCGTTTCGAGGGAGTGTTTTGTTCGGCGTAAAGCCAGAGTTGTTTAATATTCTCAGTGGTGCCGGGCCAGCCATCGATTGCATAGTAGCGGGCCAGGACCCGCTTAACATTACCATCGAGAATTGCTGCCCGTTTACCGGTGGAAATCGATAGTATCGCTCCGGCTGTGGAGCGTCCGATTCCGGGTAGTTGCTCTAGTTCTTCAACTGTTTCTGGGAACTGGCCGGCAAAGTCCTGGCTGATGATCCTGGCGGTTTTATGCAGATTGCGGGCGCGGGCGTAGTAGCCCAGCCCTGTCCAGAGGTGCAAGACTTCGTCCTGATCGGCCGCCGCCAGCTTTTCAACGGTGGGGAACTGCTCCCGGAATCGTTCAAAATAGGGGATCACCGTAGCAACCTGAGTCTGCTGTAGCATGATCTCAGAGAGCCAGGTGAAGTAGGCCGTTTTGTTTTCCTGCCAGGGCAGGTCGTGACGGCCGCACTGATCAAACCAGACCAGTACGGCATTGGCAAATTGCCCTGGGTTCATAGGGAAGAGTTCATTAGTTACCGAACAGACCTTTGAGTAGTTTTTTTGCGCCACTTTCTTCGCCGTCTTGTCCACCACCCAGCTGTTTCATGAGTTCGGCTTCAACTTTTTTCTTGGCTTTTTGTTTGATTAGTTCTTTCAGCACGCTGGCGTCGGGACGACAGAGTTTAGCCGGTTCAGTATCGAAACTGCCTTTGCAGTTAACCGGCCATTCAACCCCTTCCAGGTTGTTATTGACGGCACAGGTCTGTTTAAACAGGTTTTCTTCGATGGTCAGGCCAAGGCGGTAATCCAGGTTTTGCGCCGGCAGACTGACTTTGCCCTTGCCCCGCAGGCTGATAGCGTCCAGTTTGGTAATCAGATCCTGGTTACTGACTACGCCGTTGGTGAACTTAAAGTTACTGCTCAGGTCGGCGAACGGGGTCGAACGATCAACCTGATCAGCAGTCGAGCCAAGTGCTGCAACGTTGTTAAAGCCCTGACAGATAGTCTGGGCGATATCGATCCCTTTGATCTCGCCGTTCGGCATAGTGACTTTAGCGTTACCGTTAAGGCTGTTTATGATCGCGTGTACTGACTCGCCCCGCGCGGTGATGTTCGATTGAGTGTTGAAGGTGCCGGTCAGGCGGTCAACGTCGGCCATGTCCTGCAGCAGATCACCGATCTGAATGCCCGTGATGTTTTTCTTCACCGTCAGTTTTGTCGGTGATTTTCGGACATCGACTACAACCGAGTTGCGAAGTGTACCGCTGTACATGTCAGCATTGATCTTGCTGATGTTGACCAACCCGCCGTGGGCGCTGGTTTCCAGCTCAAGATTGCTCAGGGTAAGGCCGTTAATCAACAGCGTTGTCAGCCCCAGATCAACATCTATTTCCAGCCCTTTAAGGAGTTCTACAGGTATCACGGGCTCTTTAGAATAGCCGGTGGATTTGGCAGAGGTATCACCGGAAGAAGCGGTTTGTGCTGGTTGTTCCTTAGAGGGAGGCAGGTAACGGTCGGCGTTCAGTTTATCGCCTTGTAAATTGAAGGCGATAGAACCGTTTGCCATATTCATGGCGAAGTTGCCGTTGAACTGTGTGTCATCCAGTGTCAGATTCATCTTGTTCAGGCCGAGCGTGTTAGGGGCTCCGCCAAGCTCTGCATCGAAGCTGATCGCTTTCAGGACACCGGTATCGGTCGTTTCAATTGCTGGCTGTCCCAGTGCTACCAGTAGCTCCTGCAGGCTGAACTGGCTGACTTTCAGGTTGCCGGTAATGACCGGTTTGCTGAAGCTCTTAACCTGGACATCGCCGCTGGCGGACAGGTTGGCTGCCGTTAGGCTCATCCCTTTCAGGCTGGCGGTTTCAGTATTCAGATCGCTTTCAATGTCGGTATTTAGTTTTACACTAACGGTTTTTCCGTTGAACGCGACGCCGGTCAGGCCAAGGGTGCTTTCCAGGCCTTTAATCTGATACTGCTGATTCTCCAGATCGAGGAGGAACTCTGCAGAAAGGGCTGCGTCGACGGTCAGCTGAAGCTGTTCGGCCAGATATTGTTCTGCCTGGAAGCTAAGCTCTGCCGGGAATAACTGACCGGTAGTGACTTTACCGGAGGTCATAGTGAAGTTTTTCAGCAGAACTTTGCTGCCGAGCCCTGCATCGCTGTAACTGATATTACCGTTGGTGATGGCGATGCTTTCGATGTCCAGTGCGATAGCCGCGCCACCGCTGGCCTCAGCAGTACCGGGAGTGCTCTGTTCGATATTGCCAGAGGCTGCTTTACCCGCACCAGAGACTGCCCAGTTGGTGCTGCCGTCCTGGTTTTTTTCCAGATTCAGGGTCAGACCATCTAAAAGAATGCTGCTCATCTTGACGTTGCCGGATAGCAGGGCCGGTAGCTCTACGGAAACTTGTGCCTGGTTCAGCTCCGCCAGTTGTGGCTGGCCGGGATAATTCACTTTAATCTGGTTAATTTCTATACCCAGCCAAGGGAAGACAGACCAGCCCAGATCGCCATTGATCTCCAGTTGTACGCCGCCTTTCTCAAGCGCTAGTTTTTTGATCTCCGGCTTAAACTCATTCGGATCGAAGAACATACCCAGCAAGACCCCGCCTGCAACAACGACGATGAGTAGCAGGGCAACAATACCACCAAAAATTTTTAACAGCGTTTTCATCACTTCTCCTTGGACCATCCGTCTATCAGGCAGATTAGCCGGTAAAACATATCTCTCGGTAACACCGCGTTAGTAAAAACGAGTATTAACAGCATAGTAGCAGAACGATTTTACAGACCAAAGATTAACCGCAAATGAAATCAGTAAGTTGGGATGAGTTTCAGAGCATGCCTTAGGGCTGTATTGAATGTATAATGCCTGCTTTGTTTGACTAATATAACCATCGCGGAGAAGAGCATGGCTGAACGGAAAGCCACCGTCACCCGTAATACCCTGGAAACCAAAATCACTGTGTCTGTGAATTTGGATGGCAGCGGTAAGCTGAATGCCGATACCGGCGTTCCTTTTCTTGAGCACATGCTGGATCAGATCGCCCGCCACGGCTTGATTGATCTGGATATCGTTGCCAAGGGTGACAATCACATTGATGATCACCACACCGTTGAAGATATCGGTATTACTCTGGGCCAGGCGTTTGCTCAGGCAGTGGGTGATAAGAAAGGCATTCTTCGATACGGGCATGCTTATTGTCCGCTGGATGAGGCTTTGTCGCGGGTTGTGATCGACTTTTCCGGTCGTCCGGGGCTGGATATGAATGTTGAGTTCACCCGCGCCAGTATCGGTCGCTTTGATACGCAACTGTTCTGGGAGTTTTTCCAGGGCTTTGTGAATCATGCCGGCGTGACGCTGCACATCGATAACCTGAAAGGTTTCAATGCTCACCACCAGGCGGAAACGATCTTTAAAGCCTTTGGTCGTGCGGTACGCGGCGCCTTGACGATAGATCAGCGGGCTGCTGATCAGATGCCGTCGACAAAGGGATCGCTGTAAATGAGTAGTGTTGCAGTCATCGATTACGGTATGGGGAATCTGCACTCGGTTGCTAAGGCGCTGGAGCATGTTATGCCCGGCGTTGAAGTGTTGGTGACCAATGATCCTGAGAAAGTTCGTAATGCTGACCGGGTTTTACTGCCCGGCGTTGGGGCTATTCGGGATTGTATGGCAGAGATTCGTCGTCTGGGTGTTGATAAAGAGGTTGCTGAAGCGATCGCTTCTGGCAAACCTTTTCTGGGGATCTGTGTCGGCTATCAGGCGTTGATGCAACTGTCTGAAGAGAATGCCGGTGTTGATTGCCTGGGGCATTTTGATGGCAGGGTACGTTACTTTGGTGACGAGCTGAAAGAAGCCGATGGCGAGCGCTTGAAAGTGCCGCACATGGGCTGGAATGAAGTGCATCAAACCTTTGATCACCCGCTATGGGAAGGTATTGAAGACGGCAGCCGTTTCTATTTCGTGCACAGCTACTATGTGGATGCTGTGGATAAATCTTTGGTGTCCGGTAACTGTCATTACGGTGTTGATTTCGATGTGGCTATCGCGAGAGATAATGTTTTTGCGACTCAGTTCCACCCGGAGAAAAGCCATACTGTTGGGTTGCAGTTGTTAAAGAACTTCCTTAACTGGGATGGCAAGGTCTGATCTGCCGGCTCATTTAAGCTCAACCCACGTTATAATATTCATATCAGTTTTATAGGTAATACCATGGCTCTGGCAAAACGCATTATCCCCTGTCTGGATGTAGAAAACGGCCGCGTTGTTAAAGGGGTTCAGTTTCTTGATATTCGTGATGCCGGGGACCCGGTAGAAGTGGCTAAACGTTACGATGAACAGGGCGCTGATGAGATTACCTTCCTTGATATCACCGCGACCCATGAAGGCCGGGATACCATGGTTCACACTGTCGAGCGAATGGCATCGCAGGTGTTTATTCCGCTGACAGTGGGTGGTGGCATCCGTACGGTGGATGATATTCGTACTATGTTGAATGCCGGTGCAGATAAAGTGTCCATCAACAGTGCTGCGGTCTTTAATCCAGATTTTGTCCGTGAAGCGGCAGATAAGTTTGGCTCCCAGTGTATCGTGGTCGCGATCGATGCTAAGAAAGTCTCTGCAGAGGGCGAGGTCGATAAGTGGGAGATCTTTACTCACGGTGGCCGAAAGCCAACGGGTATCGATGCCGTTGAGTGGGCTAAGAAGATGGTTGAGCTGGGCGCCGGAGAGATTTTGCTGACCTCAATGGATCAGGACGGCGTTAAAAATGGATATGACATAGGGGTTACCCGGGCGATCAGTGACGCGGTTAATGTGCCTATTATCGCATCCGGTGGTGTGGGTAATCTGGATCATCTGGTTGAGGGTTGTATTGAGGGTAAGGCGGATGCCGTGTTGGCTGCATCGATCTTCCACTTTAATGAATACAGTATTCCTGAAGCGAAGCAGTACATGAAAGAGCGGGGCATCGAAGTTCGTCTCTGATATTAGTGGATAACGACTAAGGCTGGTGCGAATATTTCAGCCTGTTATCTGTGGATGTCAGGAACTTGTTGGCAGCTTCTCGTATAAAAGCCCGGTAACAGACCTGTTATCGGGCTTTGTTTTTTTAAACGGTGTGTAAAATTTCGTAACCCTTTCGGTTGCTGATACGGGGGCGGAGCTAGCGGGCGCTTAACACCTTAGCCAGGGCCGATACAAAATAATCCATGCTGCTTTGGTTCAGCCCGGCAATATTCATACGGCTGGAGTTGATCATGTAGATGCTGTAGTCCTGGCGTAGCTGCTCGACCTGTTGCGGGCTGATACCAAGGAAGGAAAACATGCCAAACTGGTGCTGGATAAAGGTGAAATCACCCTCAATATCGGACGCTGTGATCGCGGAAACCAACTGTTGGCGCAGCCCCTGAATCCGCTCACGCATAGATGCCAGTTCGCATTTCCAGGACAGCGTCAGGCCAGTATCTGCAAGAATAGTTTCCACGATAGCCGCGCCATGAGCTGGTGGCATAGAGTAGTGACTACGGATTTTGCTGAACAGCTGACTGCCTGCGGTTTCCGCTTGCGCAGGGTTAGCGGCAATAATAAACAGGGTGCCGGTGCGCTCACGGTAGAGACCGAAGTTTTTTGAGCAGGATGTGGCTACCAGCATCTCCGGAAAATGTTCCGCCAACAGGCGTACCCCGAAGGCATCCTGTTCGAGACCGTTGCCCAGCCCCTGATAAGCCATATCGACGAAAGGGATCAGCCCCTTACGCGCCATCAGATCTGCCACCGCCTGCCACTGTGCCGGATTCAGATCAGCTCCGCTGGGGTTGTGGCAACAACCATGCAGCAGGACAAAGTCCCCTGCGTGAGCCTGCTCCAGGGTCTGCAGCATTGCTTCAAACTGAATGCCTTTGGTTGCGTAGTCATAATAGGGATACTCTGCGATCTCCAGGCCTGCACCCGTCAGCAGAGGGGCATGATTGGCCCAGGTTGGCAGACTCACCCAGACGCGGCTCTTCTGGCTGCAGCCGCGGAGGAATTCGGCACCCATTCGCAGCGCTCCGCAGCCCCCCGGGGTTTGTGCTGAGATGATACGCTGATCTTTGAGCGCAGGGTGCTCTGTGCCAAACACCAGAGCGCTCGCTAAGTGATTATACTCAGCGGTACCAGCCGGTGCGGTGTAGCTTTTACTTTGCTCGGACGTCAGTAAGCGACTCTCGGCCTCTTTAACGGCTCCTATGATCGGGGTATTACCCTGCTCATCTTTATAAACACCGATGCCGAGATCGAGTTTATGTGGATGGGTATCGACTCTGTATTCCCCGAGTAAGGACAGAATCGGGTCCTGTGGCAGCGGTTGTAAGTGTTCAAACATAGCGATCTCCTGACCTGTTCCCGATAGCGCTTAAACGCTGTCCTGATTGAGTTGTTGAGACAGAGACTGAGACCGCGCTTGTGCTTCTTTGATCGCCAGCTCTTTGACTTGTCCGAAGCCGCGGATCTCCGCAGGTACTGCGGCCAGTTCAATTGCCGTCGAGAGATTATCCGGCGTAAGAGACCGACTCAGTTCGTTGATCAGGGTGATATATTCATCGCGCAACTGTCGTTCAAGTTTACGCTCAGGGTGGTAGCCGAACAGATCCAGAGGGGTGCCCCGCAGACGACGCATCTGCGCCAGCATACCCAGTCCTTTCAATATCCAGGGACCAAACTGCATTTTCTTTGGACGCCCCTGGCTATCACGCTTACGTGCCAGCAATGGTGGTGCCATATTAAATTTAATACGGTAATCCCCGGTGAACGTTTGGGCGACTTCCTGCAGGAAACCTGTGTCGGTATAAAGACGGGCTACTTCATATTCATCTTTGTACGCCATCAGGCGGAACAGCTGTGTTGCAACCTGCTCGGACAGTTCAGTGCTGTTAACTGACAGAGACTGCTCCGCATCAGTAATCTGTTTAACCAGTGACTGATAGCGTCCGGCATAAGCGGTATTCTGGTAGCGGCTGAGAAACTCTGTATTACGTTCCACTTTTTGCTGCAACGTTAATGCTGGTGGCGGAGTGTGCCCACCGGCGGCCTGTTCTACAAAGGCAGGATCAACCGCCGCGAGGCGGCCCCAGTTAAACGCAGTCTGGTTTTTCTCAATCGCTACGCCGTTCATCTCTATGGCTTTTAGCAGAGCGGTTAGTGAAACCGGCACCAGACCCTGTTGCCAGGCGAAGCCCAGCATCATGACATTGGAGAAAACGGTATCGCCCAGCAGAGCTTCCGCGAGGCGGTTGGCATCTATCGACGCGAGACGATCATCGCCAAGGGCCTCGTTGAGGATACGTGTCCGACGGGTGGATTCCATATCTGCATCCCGATAGAGCACGTTGTCTGCAGTGGCTATTTCGGCCAGATTGAGTACGGCACGGCTATGATCCTTACGTAATACGGTGAGTGCCTTATCGGTCGTCGCCACCACCATGTCACAGGCAATCATCGCATCTGCCTGGCCGGTTTCAATCCGAACCTGATGGATCGCGTCTGGTTCAGGTGCCAGACGAACATAACTCAGCACGGTTCCTCCTTTCTGTGCAAAGCCCATAAAATCCAGCACGGTGGCTCCTTTGGATTCCAGGTGTGCGGCCATAGTGATCAGTGCGCCAACGGTTACGATGCCGGTACCACCGACGCCGCCAACCAGCAGGTTGTAGCAACCAGTCAGGGGCGTTTGCTGCGGCTGAGGCAGACTGGAGATTTTCTGATGGAAGGCTTCTCCTGTAGCGACGCCAGCTCCTTTACGTAATGCACCACCTTCAATGGTGACAAAGCTCGGACAGAAACCCTCAACACAGGAGAAATCCTTATTACAGGAGGACTGATCTATACGGCGCTTACGCCCCTGTTCCGTCTCGCGGGGGATCACGGAAAGGCAGTTAGACTGTGTTGAACAATCGCCACAGCCTTCACAGACATTGTGGTTGATAAAGGCTCGTTTCTGCGGGTCAGGGAACTGCCCACGTTTACGTCGGCGCCGTTTTTCGGCGGCACAGGTCTGATCGAAGATCAGTACCGTTACCCCCGCTATTTCACGGAATTCTCGCTGTACAACATCCAGCTCCAGACGGTCGTGGAAGGTTGCCGCAGAGGGAAAGATGCTCTTGTCGCTGTATTTCTCCGGTTCATCACTGAGGATTGCGATACGCTTTACACCTTCAGCATGCACCTGATTGGCAATTGCCGGTACGGTAATGACGCCATCAACCGGTTGACCGCCGGTCATTGCGACTGCGTCATTAAATAGAATCTTGTAAGTAATGTTGGTGTTGGCAGCGACGGACTGACGGATTGCCAGTGTGCCTGAATGGAAGTAGGTTCCCTCTCCCAGGTTTTGGAAGATATGTTTATTTTTCAGATAGCGCGATTTCGATATCCAGTTAACGCCTTCTCCACCCATCTGAGTCAGGGATTCGGTATGCCGTCCCATCCAGGTAGCCATAACATGGCAGCCGATACCTGCTTGAGCCTTACTGCCATCAGGCACTTTAGTGGAGGTGTTGTGTGGGCAGCCGGAGCAGAAATAGGGTAATCGGCGCACCCCTTGTGGGTCACATACATCACTGCCACGGACCCCGATATCTGCCAGCTGCTCCCGGAAATTTTCACCGAGTAATTGGGTAATTCGGTCAGCAACCACTTTCGCCAACATATTCGGGCTAAGTTCACCTACATAGGGGACTAGTGGGCTCCCCTGTTCGTCATGCTTACCCACTATCCGGACTTGAATGGTCTCATCGGGAGCCGATAGGTGTTCTTTGATCTGACTTTCGATAATTCCGCGTTTTTCTTCAATGACCAGAACTTCCTCTTTACCGCGGATGAAGTTCATAGCCCCCTGTTTTTCCAGCGGCCAGACCAGGCCTACCTTATAAATATCAATGCCAAGAGTTCGAAGTTTCTCTTCATCCAGCCCCAGCATCTTTAGCGCGGCCATCAGATCCAAATGTGCTTTACCGGTGGTGATGATACCCATGCGTGCTTGTTTGAGGTTATACAGGCATCGGTCCAGTGGGTTAGTGCGGGCAAAGGCCGCTACTGCTTCAAGCTTTTCTTCTATCCGGGTCTCCATTTGCGGTCCGGGCAGATCCGGCCAGCGATAGTGCAGCCCATCTTCGGGTGCAGTGTAATCCTGGGGGGTAGTAAATTGCGGTAACTCAGCAATGTCGACCGAGGCGGCGCTTTCGACTGTTTCTGAAATCGCCTTGAATCCGACCCAGGTGCCACTGAAGCGTGATAACGCGATGCCCCACAGGCCGAATTCGAAATACTCTGAAATGTTGGCCGGATTGATCGTCGGCATAAAGAACGACATGAATGCCACATCAGACTGATGTGGCATACTCGAGGAAACACAGCCGTGATCATCACCAGCGACGACCAGAACGCCGCCGTGAGGCGAACTACCAAAGGCGTTACCGTGCTTAAGTGCGTCAGCTGCGCGATCTACACCCGGGCCTTTGCCGTACCAGATGGCAAAGACACCATCGACGTTTTTATCTTCTGCGGTTTCTACCTGTTGGCTTCCCAGTACCAGCGTTGCGCCCAGTTCTTCATTAACAGCAGGGATAAAGTCGATGTCCTGCGCCTGCAGGAGCTTTTTCGCCTGCCATAACGCCTGGTCATAGCCGCCCAGTGGCGAGCCTCGGTAGCCACTGATAAATCCAGCGGTATTGAGGTTGTTTTGTCGGTCCAGCTCTCGTTGCATCATTGGCAGACGAACCAATGCCTGGGTTCCGGTCAGAAAGACCCGCCCGGTCTTTCGCAGATAGCGGTCATTGAGGGCATAGCTGTCTAACTTTTGCGTCGTGGCAGCGTCGGGAAGGGACGTATCGATAGCGGCCAGGTCATTATTGCCCTGATCCAGGCTCTCGTCGTAATGGTTCATGCCATACACCTCAGTAATCGCTTTTATTGTTATACGAGGGGGGAGGTTTTATTGATCTAAATCAATTCCCCCATCTGATGACAAAAAGTGTATGATTTTTTTTGCGAAAGGTGCTTTCGAAATGTCTATGTATTTTGTCTAGATAAGAAAGAATCTTTAGATTTATTGTTGTTTAAATGAATAATCTTTTGTTTTGGTGTGGTTGTGTGAAATTATGACTGAAAAGCTAGATCGTTATGATCGCCATATTCTGGCTATTTTGCAGGATGATGGCCGTATCTCTAACCAGCAACTGGCAGATCAAGTGGGTCTTTCCTCTGCGGCCTGTTGGCGCCGGGTGAAAGTCCTGGATGAAAAAGGGATATTGAAAAAGCATACGGCGTTGGTTAGCCCAGAAGCGCTGGGTTATGACCTGTGTGTATTGGTGATGGTGACTCTGATTCGGCATCAGCAGGATGATGCCATTGAGTTTCAACAAGCCGTACAGGGCTACCCGGAAGTCTTACAGTGCTTTGCGGTAACCGGCGATGCCGATTATGTATTGAGGGTGATTGTTCAGAATATGGCCGCTTATGACAGCTTTTTGAATGAAAAGATCTTCAACCTGCCAGGGGTGAGTCAGGTGAGGTCTAACTTTGCTCTGCGTGAAATTAAAAATGAAACGGCGATTCCTATCGACCTGTAAAGGACGTTCGTGCTGAGAATTTAAAGCGCACTGTATGCTGAATTGTGCTTAGTCGAAGGCTTTTAAAGGCTCGTTTCTGATCATTTTTCTCAACCGTTGTCACAAAAATGCTCCGGTCATCCAGAGCTGTTCTGTTTCCCTGTGGGGTTTAGCTCTCGGCACCTAGTGGAGCAGGGTCCATTGTATAATTTTTCTCAATTCCTGCTGCAGGAAAATCAGGCCACAGTAATTGGGAATCGTTAATGCCCATGCTACGTGCCCGTCCCTGAATTTTTGCTGTATACATCCGGTGGTCGGCGAGTTCGACCAGAGTTTTCCAGTCATGGGCGTCGTCCGCCTGAATTTCAGCAATGCCGATGCTGGCGGTGACTTGCTTTCCGTCGGGTCGTAAGCCCAAACCCGCAGACATTATTCTGGAAATGACGTCGTTAGCTTCGTCGGGGGTTGCGGTGGGGAGAATTACGATGAATTCTTCGCCACCCCAGCGGATGACGCTGTCGCCTTTACGTACTGTCGCACAAAGCTGCTGCGCAGCAGCTTTTAGTACGACGTCTCCGGCGTCATGGCCGTAGATATCGTTGACGGATTTAAAATGGTCCAGATCGAGATAGAGGATTGATAGGTGGGTTTCACTCATGGTTGTCAGGCGATATTGCAGATCAAGCATCTCGATTCCTGCTCTGCGTGTTAGCAGGCCGGTAAGGACGTCATAGCTGGCGCGATTCACCTGCGAGAGCATATAGCGTAACTGGTTCAGTGAGGCGAACATCGCCACACCGAGAATCAGGGTAAACAACCAGATAGTCGAGACGGCCTGAGGGATTTCGTTATGGGTTTGCGGTATTGACGACAACACCACGACAGCAAGCATCGGTGCGGCGAATGAGAGAAGCTCCCGCAGCGTTAGGGGAAAAAGCGTCAGACCTGCAATCATGACAAAGGGGAGTAATGCGTAAAGCTCAGCAACAACCTGTTCCGTACCGGTGAGTTCATAGGCTTGTAGCCAATGATCGGATATTAAGTAGAAGAGCGGCGTGACGGCGAGCATTCCGGCTAATAAAAGCCGGGCGCGTTTGAGGTCGGGTTCTTTGCGCGCTTGCCAGGCTAAAAGTGCAAATGCTGTCGCTGAGATTACCCGGATTAAGAGTAACTCGCGCCATAGCTCGCCCGGTAGAAATAAAAGATCAATCAGTGACCAAACCGGTACTAATACAGCAAAAATTGCACAGAAGAAGAAAATCCGGCTCTGCATAATGGACGCGCGATGGCGCGAGATCGGCATACTGTGCTGTTTGTTGGTCAGCAGCTCGTATAGCTGATCAAGCGTATAGATACCTAATGATTCACTTAATGAGATATACATAGCGGTTACGTATTTCATCCTTTTCATCCGATATTGACCACTAATCAGACTGCACAATATAGACCTGTCGCGGCAGTAATCACGCCTTCATTTCAGAAAGAGTCTCTAAATTGATACAGGTCAAGAATTGCCCAAAGGCTGATCAGAGGAGGTAGCCTGGATTGATGAGTGAGTCGGTAACGCGCAAAATTGGCTTTAATTGAGGCTTGTTAATTCTTTGGCGAACGGAAAGTGCGTAGTGATTTGATGGTACAGCCTGCATGCCCGCGCCTGACAAGGGGGGAGTTGCTTGTGGAAATAATCAGAGCCTGTCTTTAGGCAGTTTGAACTGCAGTAGTTGATGAGCTTCTCGCTTAGCCTGTTGCTCCAACCGTTCCTGGAGTGCTTCTATACGCAGTGGTTCTGAGTAGAGATAACCCTGGCCAAAGCCACAGCCCAGATTGGTTAGCTCCTGCTGCTGGTAGGTTTCTTCGATCCCCTCTGAAACGGTGAGCAGGTTCATTGTTTTGGCCAGAGCCAGAATCGTTTCGATGACCGGTTTGGAGTTGTCCAGATCGCGAATAAAGCTACGATCAATCTTTACACCGTCTATGGGTAATCTGGCCAGGTAACTAAGGGAAGAGTAGCCGGTACCAAAGTCATCCATCCAGATACTGTATCCCGCATCTTTCCATTGGTTTAGCAGTGGCAGTGTATTGTCGATATCTTCCATCAAGCTGGTTTCGGTTATTTCAAGGCAGATGCGTTGATTGGGTGCGTCTACCTTTTTCAATGCTTCATCGACCAGTGCGGTTAATTCCGGCTTGTTCAGAATGGCGGACGAAATATTGATTGATAGCTTTGATGTATCACCCAGATCCGGCAAGGTTTTAAGTTCTGCCGATACGGTTTCAATGATCCAAACAGTTAAGGGGCCTATCTGATCGGATTCTTCAATGATGGGGATAAATGTTTCAGGCCCTAAACGGCCTCGTTTGGGGTGGTGCCAGCGTAACAGTGCTTCAGCGCCGATGATCTTTTTATTGTTAAGGTTTACGATCGGCTGATATTCAATATGTAACTGATTTTCAGCGATAGCGATGCTGATTCCCTGTTGAATCGCAACGCGTTCTTCTACCTGGCGATGCATTGCCGGGAGAAAATAACTCGCCCGGTTACGTCCGGCGCGCTTAGCTTCATACATGGCGATATCGGCATGCTTGAGCATTCGTTCCGCGCTGTTGGCATCGTCCGGATAAAGGGTGATGCCGATGCTGCATGACAACGAAAAGTGTTTGTCATCGATGCTGAAAGGTTGTTGTAACGCGTCAATAATTCGCTGGCTCAGTTGCTCTGTTTCTTCCACGCGCTGGATTTCTGGCAGCATGATGGCAAACTCATCGCCCCCCGGACGGGAGAGCAACAGATCTTCCGGAAAAGGGAGCTCACGGTGACTGATCTGTTGGTTGACCTGTAGTAACAGGCGCTGAGTTATCTCTTTGAGGATCTGGTCGCCTTGTTCGTGGCCTAATGAATCATTTACCTGCTTGAAATGATCCAGATCGATATAGAGCAGGGCTATTCTGCTTTCATGTTTGCGGGCCCAAAGGATTAGCTTTCGCAGCTCTTGATAAAGCCCACTACGATTCGGTAAACCGGTTAAGGGGTCTCGATAGGCCATCAGTTCCATCTGTTGATGGCTCTCACTGAGGTGTTCCTGCATATCCTGTAATGCTTTACCCAGTTCGCTGAACTCGTCGTCGGTCTCCAGTTCAAAGCTGACAGGCTTACCTTCCAAACTATAATGCCGCGTTTTGGCCGTTAACTGGTGCAGAGGCTTTAATAGTTGTTGGGTCAGAAACCGGGAGAGGAAGAACGTGGGGAGCAACAATAGTATAAAGGCTGCAGTTAAAATGCCGACAGTAGTTGATGTGTCATTAAGCGTTTTATCTGGTGTTGTGAGTGATAGATTATAAAGGTCGCTGAGTAGATAAAGTGCAATTGCGAGCATGATTGCCGTCACACTGGCGGACAATAGTGTGATGATCAGGCTGATGCGCAGAGATAGTGAGCCGGCCATCAATGTTCCCCGGATGCCGCGGATAGGCAAAGGTAGCAGGTGAATTTCATTGATGGCATAGAACTACTCACTATCATATGGCATAAATTATCGTGCCTAATAATACCAGCGATCAGGAAAGTTGCAGCACCTTACTGACAAGTTTATTTATTCCGCTGGCCGCTTCACTGATATTGCCTGCCAACATATAGGCCGGTGTGGTGACTATGCGGCGCTGTTCATCAATGACGATACTGCTACTGTCGCAGTCCTGGTGACGGCCGCCCATCGCTTCAATTGCAGCCGCTGTGCTGGCATCATCGCCAATAGTGCACAGAGCTCCCTCGCCAAATAGCAAAGGGGTCATTGCCGGAGCGATACAGATCAGGCCGACGGGTTTACCAGCTTGATGGATGGCCTGAGCAAAGCGGATAAGGTCGGGATTAACTATGGCTTCGGCTCCTGCTACGGCAAAGTTACTCAGGTTCTTGGCTGCACCAAAGCCGCCGGGAATAATCAGTGCGTCATATTCTTCCGGATCAGCCTGAGCGAGGTTGATAATATCACCCCGGGCGAGACGCGCAGCCTCTATCAATACATTACGCTTTTGAGCAGGCATCTCTTCACCACTGAGATGGTTGATTACATGCATCTGCTCGATGTCAGGTGCCATACATTGATAGGAGGCCCCTTCCTGTTCAAGCGCTAATAAGGTCAGGACTGACTCATAGATTTCAGCACCATCATAAACCCCACAACCCGATAGAATTACAGCGACTTTTTTCATCATTAATGCTCCTGTTAGTCTGGCGGTTAATCGCCGTGGGGAGTGCTGATAAGCAGCGGCCGGTGAATCGCTACTGCGGACTCAGGATTTATCCCCCATAATCCCAAGTATAATGCTTTATTTATAAGCGTCACTAAGTGGCTTCTGTCATAATGTTGTAACTGTTTTCCGGTTAAATATCCGCTTCTGGAGGAAGATTTCTGTGTCATTTACTAATAGTCAGCGTTTTTTCCCTGAAACCCGCATGCGTCGTATGCGGGCCGATGATTTTTCCCGCCGCCTGATGCGGGAAACTGTTCTGACCCCTGATGATCTTATCTATCCGGTGTTTGTTATCGAAGGCGAAAATCAGCGTGAAGCTGTGCCTTCGATGCCGGGTGTTGAGCGCTTGAGTATTGACCTGCTGGTCAAGGAAGCCCGGGAGCTTGTTTCACTGGGAGTGCCCGCGGTAGCGCTGTTCCCGGTTACCCCGCTAAACGTAAAAACTGAATTGGCAGAAGAGGCCTACAATATTGACGGTCTTGCTCAGCGTGCGATCAGAGCACTAAAGAATGCCTGTCCAGAGCTGGGCGTGATGACCGATGTCGCTTTGGACCCGTTCACCACCCACGGGCAGGATGGCATTATCGATACCAATGGTTATGTTCTGAATGACCGCACGGTTGAAACGCTGGTGCGTCAGGCGTTGTCCCATGCTGAATCTGGCGCTGACATCGTTGCGCCGAGTGACATGATGGATGGTCGGATCGGTGCCATTCGCGAAGGGTTGGAGCTTAATGACCACGTTAATACCCGCATTATGGCATATGCTGCTAAGTATGCGAGCGCTTACTACGGACCTTTTCGGGATGCGGTAGGGTCTGCTGGAAATCTGGGTAAAGGTAATAAGTTTAATTATCAGATGGACCCCGCCAATAGCGATGAAGCTTTGCATGAGGTTGCGCTGGATCTGGCTGAAGGTGCCGATATGGTCATGGTTAAACCCGGGATGCCTTATCTGGATATTGTGCGCCGGGTAAAGCAGGAGCTGAAAGCACCAACTTTCGTGTATCAGGTCAGCGGTGAATACGCGATGCATATGGCGGCGTTTCAGAATGGCTGGCTGGATGAACGTAGTGTCATGATGGAATCTTTGGTCTGTATTAAGCGGGCAGGTTGCGATGGGATTCTGACCTATTTTGCCAAACGCGCTGCACAGCTATTGAATGAATAGGCTTGTGTAGCTCCAGGGAAAGAATAATTAAGTGAGGGTTAAAGGATTGCGGTTATGACTGAGCAGATCAAGGAACAGGCAGTAAAACAGGTTGTTGAGCCGGTAGTTGAAACGAAGGTTGAGTCAGCGGTTAGCCAAACTGCTGAACCGACGGCTGAGCAAAACGAAGCGTCAATTGCACTGGTGGAAAGTCGGGAAGCGATCGCCGTAACCGAGCCGGTACAAGAGTTACCACTCAACCTGAAAGCGCCTGAACTGTATATCAACCGCGAACTGAGCCATCTGCAGTTTAATATTCGGGTATTGGAGCAGGCGCTGGATGAAACCCATCCGCTGATGGAACGTTTGATGTTTCTGCTGATCTTTTCCAGCAACCTGGATGAATTCTTCGAAATTCGTGTTGCGGAATTGATGGGACAGCTGAAGTATAGCCGTGAATCGGTTGGTCCGGATGCTCTCCATCCGCAGGCCGTAATGAATCGGGTAGGTGAAATTTGTAGTGCGCAGGTCGAGCGGCAGTACAAAATTCTGAACGAGACTATCTTCCCGGAATTGGAAAAAGAGAATATTCATTTTCAGCGTCGCCGGGACTGGACCGATGAACAGATAGAGTGGATTCGCATCTTCTTTGAGGAAAAGGTGCAGCCGGTGGTCAGCCCAATCGGACTCGACCCCTCTCACCCTTTCCCCCGTCTGATCAACAAGAGCCTGAACTTTATTGTTGAACTGGATGGTAAGGATGCTTTTGGCCGGGAAAGTGGGATGGCCATTATTCCTGCGCCGCGCTCGCTGCCACGGTTGATCCGCTTGCCTGATAACCTGTGCGATGGCGGTGATAACCTGATCTTCCTGTCATCTATTATCCATGAGTTTGCCGATGAATTGTTCCCCGGTATGAAAGTGGAAGGCTGTTATCAGTTCCGTATCACCCGAAATGCCGACCTGACTTTTGATTCTGAAGAGGTGGAAGATCTCGCGCGTACGCTGCGGGGTGAGTTGCATTCACGGAAGTATGGTGATGCGGTGCGGCTGGAAATAGATCAGCGCACTCCGGAAGATTTGATTCGCTTCTTGTGGCGTGAGTTCAGTCTTGATGAGGCCCATACTTACCGGGTTGATGGGCCGGTTAACCTGACCCGAATGATGGCGCTCCGGGATCTGGTTGACGGTAAAAAACTGTGCTGGAAACCGTTTACACCGGGGATGTCGGGTAAATATAAGCAGAAGAATATTTTTGATGTGTTGCGTCAGAAAGATCAGCTGCTGCACCATCCTTTTCAGTCCTTTTCTCCGGTCGTCGATCTGCTGCGTCAGGCTGCTAAGGACCCTAAAGTACTGGCTATTAAACAGACTCTTTATCGCACTGGGGTGAACTCAGATATCGTTGATGCGCTGGTGGATGCGGCCCGAAGCGGAAAAGAAGTAACGGTTGTTATTGAACTACGGGCGCGATTCGATGAGGAATCAAACCTGCAATTGGCTGGCCGTTTGCAGGAAGCGGGAGCGTTGGTTGTTTATGGTGTAGTTGACTTCAAAACCCATGCGAAAATGATGCTGGTTGTACGGCGTGAAGAGGGTAAGCTGGTTCGCTATGCGCACCTGGGCACTGGCAATTATCACTCCGGTACTGCGCGGCTGTATACCGACTACAGCTATATGACCAGCGATGCCGATGTGGGCGAAGATGTACACAAGATTTTTCAGCAGCTTACTGGCATGGGTAAGATTCTACGGCTTAAGAAGCTACACAATGCACCGTTTACGCTTCATTCTCGTATGATTGAAATGATCGAACGGGAAGGCAAACATGGTGAACAGGGTCATATCATTGTCAAAATCAATGGTCTGACCGAGCCCCAATTAATTCGAGCGCTCTATCAGGCTTCCCAAAAAGGGGTGAAGATCGAGCTGATCGTGCGGGGAATGTGCCGTTTACGTCCCGGTATTGAGGGTATTTCTGAGAATATTTCAGTACGTTCAATTATTGGTCGTTTTCTGGAGCATACCCGGGTTTATTACTTTGGCAATAAAGGTAAGCCGGATGTGTTGTGCGCCAGCGCTGACTGGATGGAACGTAATATGCTTAACCGGGTAGAGACGGGCTTTCCATTGTCCGGAAAACTGGCAGACCGGGTTAAGCGTGATCTGGATCTTTATCTGGCTGATAACAGTCGAAGCTGGGAACTGCATTCTGATGGCAGTTACACACTGAATAAGCCGGGCGAAGATGAAGAACTTATCAGTGCTCAGGATACCTTACTAAAAGAGTTTGCCAGCTGATAAGCAGGGTAATTCTGGGTAATTAAAACATAGCCCTTCGGGGCTTTTTTTGATCAGGGTTCGCTGCCCTGGTCGTTTTCCTTTTGAACATTCGGTCAATTTTAGTTTGCCTCAAACCCCTTTTTATGGGAAATTGCATTTTTGTACTCTGAGTTTCCGATAGGAAATATAAGTAACAGGGCAGCGGATCCTGCCTGTTTATGTTTGCCTCCTCATTTTTGGAGGAAAGAGTACTATCCTTCAGTTTGGTCGCTGTTATCCACGGCATAATAAGAACGAGACGGAAGCCTTAACATGGCGAATGCCAAGACAGCCCTGGTGCTGAACGATATCTACAAGTCCTACGGCGACCTTGAAGTGCTCAAGGGCGTATCTCTAACCGCTAACGACGGTGATGTTATTTCAATACTGGGCTCCAGTGGCTCGGGTAAAAGTACGCTTCTGCGTTGTATCAATCTGCTGGAAAACCCAAGCAAAGGTGAAATCATCGTTGGCGATGAGCCGTTGGCGCTAAAGCCTGGTAAAGATGGCAATCTGATCGCCGCCAATCGTAAGCAACTGGAGCAGATGCGCTCCCGTATTGGTTTTGTGTTTCAAAGCTTCAACCTCTGGCCACATAAGACTATTTTAGAGAATATTATTGAGGCGCCTGTTCAGGTGCTCAAACAGCCGAAGGCCGAGGCGATTGCCCGGGCAGAGGAACTGTTGGCAAAGGTTGGCTTGGCGGATAAGCGTAATGCATACCCGGACAACCTCTCCGGTGGTCAAAAGCAGCGTGTTGCGATAGCCCGGACTCTGGCGATGGATCCGCAGGTATTGTTGTTTGATGAGCCCACGTCGGCTCTCGATCCAGAATTGGTGAACGAAGTATTGGCGGTGATGAAAGAGTTGGCTGAGGAGGGGCGTACTATGCTGATCGTTACCCACGAGATGCGTTTTGCCCGGGATGTTTCCAGTCAGGTCGTTTTTCTTCATGAGGGGCAGGTCGAAGAGATTGGCCCTCCGGAACAAGTGTTTAATAACCCGAAATCTACCCGTGTGCAGGAATTTATGGCCAGTCACAGCTAAGATTTTATTTATTTGATGAAAAAGCTAAAGGGAAACAGATGATGAAAATTCGTAAACTCTTTGCCGCTGCCGCACTGATTGCGGGAGGTCTGATGGCCGCTCAGGTAGCGACTGCTGGTGATAAAATTCGCATTGCAACTGAAGGGGCTTATGCGCCTTTCAATATGGTTGATTCCAGCGGTGAGCTAATCGGTTTTGATGTTGAGATAGCTAAAGCGTTGTGTGCCCAGATGAAGGCTGATTGTGAGATTGTGGCACAGGACTGGGATGGCATTATTCCGGGGCTTCGTGCGCGTAAATATGACGCGATCGTGGCTTCTATGTCGATTACAGAAGAACGCATGCGTGTTGTGGATTTCTCTGAGAAGTATTACTCCAATGTGCTGGCGTTTGTTACTCCCGAAGGTAGCAATGTCACAGTGACCAAAGAGGGCCTGAAGGGTAAAACAGTAGGGGCCCAGCGTGCCACTATTGCGGGTCAGTATCTGGAAGACAACCTGGGTGATGTGGTTGATGTAAAGCTATATGACACTCAGGATAACGCTTATCTGGATCTGGCTACCGGCCGTCTCGATGCACTCCTGTCTGATAAATTCCCTGCCTACGACTGGTTGCGCACTGATGATGGTAAAGGTTTTGCTTTTAATGGTGAAGATATCGATATCAACGATGAGATCGGTATTGCTGTTCGTAAAGGTGATGCATTGAAAGATAAGTTTAGTGCTGCGATTAAAGCGATCGTTGCCGATGGAACTTACGCGAAGATTAACGAGAAATACTTTCCGTTCTCTATCTATTAATTAGTTATTTAGTCTCTGTTTAGTAATTGGGGCCGGCCTTTGGTCGGCCCGTTTTTAGGCGAATTTCATGGATCTGCAAGGCTTTGGCCATCTCCTGGTCTCTGGTACCTGGATTACCATACAACTGGCATTATCCAGTTTACTGGTAGGGTTAGTCATTGGCCTGCTGGGGGCATCGGCTAAGCTATCCAAAAATCGTCTGGCTCGTTGGCTGGGGACGGCGTATACCACGCTGGTTCGGGGTTTACCTGAGCTATTGTTGGTGCTCACTATCTATTTTGGTGGCTCTCAGTTACTGATGTGGATTGCCGGTTTTTTCGGTTATGACGAGTATATTGAGATTGGCCCTTTTGTGGCGGGCGTAGCGGCTCTGTCAATTGCCTTTGGCGCCTATGCGACTGAGGTTTTTCGCATGGCGATGATGGAGATTCCTAAAGGACAGTGGGAGTCGGGTCTGGCCTGCGGGATGAGCCCTCTGCGGACTTTCTTTCGGATTATTCTTCCGCAGGTTTGGCGGCTGGCTATACCCGGCCTGGGTAATCTGTTTCAGGTGCTGCTGAAAGATACCGCACTGGTTTCAGTGGTGGGTCTGAACGATATTATGCGCCAGTCACAGGTTGCGATCAGTGCAACTAAAGAGCCTTTTACCTTCTTCCTCGTGGCTGCATTGATCTATCTGTTACTGACAGCGGCGACCACCGGTTTTACGATGTTTATGGAACGATTGGCAAACCCCGCTGCACGGGGGCATAACTCATGAGCTGGGAATGGGATGTTATCTGGCAGTACCTTCCTCGTTTGCTTGAGGGGGCCTGGCTGACACTGGAGTTGGTGCTGGTCTCTGGACTGATCGGTATTGCTTTGGCGGTTCCCCTGGCTCTGATGAGAGCATCGTCTCACTCCTGGGTGAAAGCTTTTCCGTTTATCTATATCTACTTTTTCCGTGGTACACCGCTGCTGGTGCAGATTTTTTTAGTGTATTACGGTGCTTCTCAGTTCGAAGCAGTAAGGGAATCGATGCTCTGGCCGGTACTGAAACAACCCTACTGGTGTGCGATTATCGCTTTTAGCCTGAATACGGCAGCTTACAGTGCTGAGCTGTTTCGAAGTGCCATTCAGGCAATTCCCACAGGCGAAATAGAGGCTGCCGAAGCGATGGGCATGAGTAAGCCGGTACAAATTCGCCGTATTATAATGCCCCGGGCTTTTGGTATTGCACTGCCTGCTTACGGTAATGAAGTGATCCTGATGCTTAAGGGCAGTGCTTTGGCCAGTACGATTACCTTGTTGGATCTGACGGGTATGGCGCGGACGATTATCGCCCGGACTTATACTCCGTTAGAGATGTTTCTGGCGGCAGGTATGGTGTACCTGGCGATCAGTGCGCTGGTTATTGCGCTGTTCCGGTTTATGGAATATCGCTTTAACCGTTATCAGTACTATCATCATACGGATACTCCAGCGGATCTGGATCCACAGCTTCGAGACCCGCATATTGATAACTGATTAGCCTTTGAACTGGCTGATCAGGGGCGGATAGCCCTGCCGGAAACTGGGGTGTTTGAAGGAATAACCTGTCTCTTTGAGTCGCTTATTGTTGCAGCGTTTACTGCCGATAGTACGTCGGGCGGAGGTGTCGGTTATCTCGACGCCGAGCTGTTCAGAAAGCCAGTTGCTCACTTCGTGCAATGCCGCGGGTTCATCATCGCTGGCGAGGTAGATCGATGCCAGAGCCTGTCGTAGTGAACGTTGATATAAGTGTTCTAATACACCCACGCAATCATCCCGGTGAATTCTGTTGCTATAGCGAACCGGGTCCGATGGGTAGCCGGTGCCTCGATTGATCTGCCCGAGCATGTAGTTTCGTCCGGGACCATAAATCCCACTGAAACGCACGATAGTTGCAGGAACGCCGCTATTGAGTGCGATCCGCTCCGCTTCCAGCATAATTCTGCCTGAGAAATTTTCTGGTTGGGTCGTGGAGGTCTCATCGACCCACTCATGGTGTTCTTGATGGTAAACCGCGGTGCTGGAAACGAAGAAGAGTTGACGTAGCGTTATGCCCTGTTGTTGCAACGCGTTGAGTAGGTTGTTCAGGCCTTCCGGATACGCTGCGCGATAGACGGACTCATCCCGGGTACCTGCAGCCACCGCGTAGAACAGAGTATCTATCTGTTGCGGCAAATTAATAAGCGTGTCAGGCTGACTCAGATCAGCGCTAATTCCTTGGATACCGGGGGGAAGCTGGTTTATATTACGACGGAGGCCAAAGACCGGGTATCCCTGCGTGATCAGATTAAGGCCAAGCTGGCTGCCGATATCACCGCAACCGGCGATTAGAATCTGATCCCTGTTTAACGTATGGCTCAATGTACTTATCCTGTTTCAGGTTGAGTTAGCATCATAACAAAGGAAAGCTGCGAATGACTCTCACTGAGTTGCGTTACATCGTTACTCTCGCCCAGGAACAACACTTTGGCCGCGCTGCTGAGCGTTGTTTTGTCAGCCAGCCAACCCTGAGCATAGCGGTGAAAAAACTGGAGGAGGAGCTGGGTACTGCGCTGTTTGAGCGAAGTAAACATGCGGTACGCGTGACCCCTGTTGGCCAGAAAGTTGTTCGCCAGGCACAGACGGTGCTGGAACAGGCTGAATCGATTAAAGATCTTGCTCAGGAAGGCAAGGACCAGTTGGCCAGCCCGTTGCGGGTGGGTGCCATTTATACTATCGGGCCTTATCTTTTTCCTCACCTGGTGCCTGAATTGCAAAAGCGGGCACCTAAAATGCCACTTTATATCGAAGAGAATTTTACTGATAACCTGCGCCCTAAAATCCGCAATGGTGAGCTGGATGCGATTATAGTTGCGTTGCCCTTCGATGAACCAGATATTCTGACCCGTCCACTCTATGAAGAACCGTTTAAAATGTTGCTGCCAAAGGACCATCCTCTGGCCAATAAGGATCAGATAGACAGTCAGACGCTGCATGAACAGGATCTCTTACTTCTGGGTGAAGGGCATTGCTTCCGTGACCAGGTGCTGGAGGCCTGCCCGACTTTGTCAGGTAATGCGTCGGACCGACATACTGTAACCGAGGGGAGTTCGCTTGAGACTATTCGCATGATGGTAGCTTCCGGACTTGGAGCCAGTGTCATTCCGCAGTCTGCCACCGGGGGATATTATCGTTCCGATATGGTGGTTACTAAACCGTTTAAGGCACCGCCTCCGGTCCGCACAGTGGGGCTGGCCTGGCGGGCTAGCTTCCCTCGTCCGCAGGCGATTGACCTGTTGATAGAATCGTTGAATAGTTGTCCGATACTCGAAAACGAAGACTGATATGAACCGAATGGTCCTTGCGCAACTTCCGGTGACTGACTTGAAAGGAGTCGGAGCGGCGCTGGCACAAAAGTTGAGCAAACTGGAAATTTTCAGTTTACAGGATCTGCTATTTCATCTGCCTTCACGGTATCAGGATCGTACCCGGATTATGCCTATCGGGTCGTTGCGTCCCGGTGTTGAAGGGGTGATCGAAGGGGAGATAAAAGGGGCGGATATTTCCATGGGCCGTCGTCGTAGCCTGGTCTGTCGACTGCAGGATGGTACCGGCACGATTACCCTGCGTTTTTTCCACTTTTCAGCCGCCCAGAAAAATAATCTTAAAACGGGCACCCGTATTCGCTGTTTTGGTGAAATACGCACCGGGGCGAGTGGGTTGGAACTCTATCATCCTGAGTATCGGCGCGTTGATGAGGCAGAAGCGGCACCCGTTGAGGAGTCTCTGACGCCGATATATCCGACCACAGAGGGGCTGAATCAGGGGCGTTTGCGGGCATTGACGGATGGTGCACTGGCTTACCTTGCGGATGGTTCTCTGACTGAACTGATACCCGAGCCGCTGCGACAACAGTGGCAGTTGCCGCCTTTAAATGATGCCGTACACTATCTGCACCGTCCGCCTGTAGACGCAAACCAGACGCAGTTATTGGAGGGGTATCATCCTGCGCAGCGGCGCCTGGCGTTCGAAGAATTACTGGCACATCACCTCTCTCTTCTGAAACTGCGTCAGCGTACCCGGCAACAGGGCGCCCCGGTATTAATCGCAACTGATCAGTATCAGAAGGCTTTTTTGCATAACCTGCCTTTCCCTCTGACGGGTGCGCAGCAGCGGGTTAGTCATGAAATTAGTGCTGATCTTGCTGAGCCCTTTCCCATGCTGCGATTGGTGCAGGGGGATGTTGGTTCAGGTAAAACGGTAGTGGCCGCTCTGGCGGCACTCCAGGCGGTTGAGGGTGGTTTTCAGGCGGCCGTGATGGCGCCTACTGAAATTCTGGCCGAGCAGCACTTCATCAACTTTGGCAACTGGTTGGAACCGTTGGGTTTAAAAGTTGCCTGGCTGGCGGGCAAACTGAAAGGTAAGAAACGGCAGGAGCAACTGCAGGCTATGGCTGACGGTTCCGCCCATGTTGTGGTTGGTACCCATGCGCTGTTTCAGGATGAGGTTGTCTTTGCCAACCTGGGGTTGGTTGTTGTGGATGAGCAGCATCGCTTTGGCGTGCACCAGCGCCTGGCACTCCGGGAGAAAGGACGGACAGACCATCGTTCGCCCCATCAATTGATTATGACCGCAACGCCTATTCCCCGCACACTGACTATGAGCGCTTATGCTGATCTGGATTGTTCGATCATTGATGAGTTACCACCAGGCCGGACACCGGTTAATACGGTAGTGATATCAGACCAACGACGTCCGGAGGTTGTGCAGCGGGTTCAGGATGCCTGTGGACAGGGACGGCAAGTGTATTGGGTCTGCACACTGATAGAAGAGTCGGAAGCGTTGCAGTGTCAGGCGGCAGAAGTGACTGCCGAAGCCTTACGGGAAGCGTTGCCAGAACTGCGTATCGGTTTAATTCATGGGCGGATGAAACCCGCCGAAAAAGCCGGGATTATGGCCAGCTATAAAGCCGCTGAGCTGGATTTGCTCGTGGCGACAACGGTGATTGAGGTGGGGGTCGATGTGCCGAACGCCTCGGTGATGATTATCGAGAATCCAGAGCGTCTGGGGTTGGCTCAGTTACACCAATTGCGCGGCCGGGTTGGGCGTGGATCGGTCGAGAGTTTCTGTCTGCTGATGTATCATGCGCCTCTTTCTCAACAGGGGCGAGAACGACTGGGCGTTATGCGAGAAACGACGGATGGCTTTCGTATCGCTGAAAAAGATTTGGAATTGCGTGGGCCGGGTGAGGTGCTGGGTACCCGGCAGACTGGCATGATCTCTTTTAAAGTGGCTGATTTACAGCGGGATGCGGATCTGCTGACTCGGGTTAAACAAGTTGCCAGCCAGATAGCGATTGACCCGCAGTTGAGTGATGCAATCATTCAGCGCTGGCTGGGGCGGGATGAGAAGTATGCGGCAGTTTAAGGCTGCTGTTAACTGTTTGAACATTTAAATTATTGTTTCATTGTAAGAGTTTGCTATGTCTGTGCCCCCATGTCGTTTTTCTATTGCTGAGTCTGACTCGCCTGTTGAGTTGTTGCCCCGGGATCTGAGTGCCTGGCGGCAGGGCAATTGTGGCGTCGACTACGTACACCGGCTTGAGTCGGGTGTAGCCGGCCCGGAGCTGGTTATCCAGGCGTTGACCCACGGAAATGAAATTTGTGGCGCTAACGCCTTGTTGTGGCTGCTGGAAAGGGGTGTCCGTCCGGTTAAAGGGTCACTGACACTGATCTTTGCTAACGTCGAGGCTTATAATGCTTTTGACCCGCAACGTCCTTTTGCCAGTCGCTGCCTCGATGAAGACATGAATCGGGTCTGGCATGCGTCGCGGCTTACCCAGCCGGATACTCATGAAGCTCGACGGGCGATTGAACTACTGCCGTTCATCGAAAATGCAGATAGTCTGCTGGATCTTCATTCCACAACTTTTGCTGTTGCGCCGATGTTGATCTACCCGAACAACGAATGTAATCGGCGATTTGCCGATCAGTTGGCATTTCCTTTTCCTCATCTCTTATATGATTTGGGCCAGTATCACACCGGGATGCTGATCTCTGAGCATGAGCGTCATAGTGATGGCGGATTCTCACTGGTAGCTGAATGTGGTCAGCATTTTGCTGAGTCGACCAGCCGGCAAGCTCTGGCAATCACGCTGCGGTTTCTTAAACTACACGATATGCTTGATGAAGCCGTTGAACTGACTGACTGGGGGTATCTGCCTGATAGCACCGCAGGGCATTACAGAATCGACCGGGTACTTAAGGCGGAAAGTGAACGTTTTCGGTTTGTTGAGCCCTTTAATGGATTTGAGCGATTTAATAAAGGTGAATTGATTGCCACCGATGATCAGGTGTTGGTCGCAGCCCCATTCGACAACTGTGCCTTGATTATGCCCGCCCGGGTACCGATTGTCGGGGAAGAGGTGGTTACTTTGGCAGAGTGTCTCTGAAAATAATTGCGGATAAGAACTTAAAATGACGATAACAGAGCAGCAGTTTGAATTGATTGAAACACAGCTGGGACGAAAGCCCCGGGGGCTGGTTGATATCGCCTGGCAAAACAAGCAGGGAGTTCCTGCTGTGTTACAGATGCGCTCTTTGGTAGATGATCAGCCTTTTCCGACCTTATATTGGCTTAGTTCTAAAGATCTTTATCAAGCGATCGCTGAGATAGAGACTGGCGGAGAAGTAAAACGTATAGAGCTGCAAATTGAAACCGATGATGATCTGCGGGCGAACCATCTGGCAGACCAGCAGCGCTATGTTGATCTGCGCTGGAAGATGATGGCTGAGAATGATCGTCGGAGAATAGAAGAGCTGGGCTTTACTGAGTTGTTCAATTGTTATGGTATCGGTGGGATCAGACACTGGGATAAGGTGCGCTGCCTGCACATGCAGTATGCCTATCATTTAGCTGTAGGGGGGACAGCGATAGGTTGTTTGCTGGATGAACGATACGCTTTGAAAGAGCTGGAACTCTCTCTTTAACCGCTGAGTACGAGTCATAAAAAAGCAGGCATATAGCCTGCTTTTTAATTAGTTAGTGCAATGGAGGCTGCTTACTAACCGGTTAGCTTATGGTATTTATCCATCAGCTGTTCTTCATTTTCTACGTGGTCCGGATCCTTAGGGATACAGTCTACCGGGCAAACTTCAACACACTGTGGCGTGTCGTAGTGACCGATACACTCAGTACATTTAGCTGGATCGATCTCGTAGATCTCATCTCCCGGAGTGATCGCCTCATTCGGGCATTCCGGCTCACATACGTCACAGTTAATGCATTCATCTGTGATAATTAATGCCATTGTGGCTACCTCACTGGGTCATAAATACTAAAAATTAGTGTCCGAAATGATCTTGCAGTACTCGGTGAACTGCAGGATGCACAAATTGTTCTACATCGCCTTGCAGACTCGCAATTTCACGAATCAGGGTCGATGATATGAATGACAGATCTTCAGCCGGCGTCAGAAAAATACTTTCCGCTGTTGGCGCCAGCTTGCGATTCATATTGGCGAGTTGAAACTCATATTCAAAATCAGAAACTGCACGCAGTCCTCGCAGGATGATATTGGCATCATGTTGAGCTACCAAGTCAGCCAGCAGGCAGTTAAAGCCAATGACTTCAACGTTATCCAGGTGTGCTGTTACCGTTTCTACCAGTTCTACCCTTTGCTCCAAGTTCAACAAAGGAGCTTTTTTGGGGCTGGCAGCAATAGCAACGATAACTTTATCGAACAGCTTAGAAGCACGTGCGACTAAGTCTGCGTGACCATTGGTGATGGGGTCAAATGTACCCGGGTATACTGCAATGTTCATTATGAGTTTACGTCTACTCTGCATGTATGAATATTAGCAAATCCGCAAGTGCGCGATATTAGCTGAAATAGAAGGCTATCACAAATACAATAATGGAATGTATTGATCTTGTTCGGTTATAAGAAGTATTTTTTTAATTACATTATAGAATATAAGTGGTGTTTTTGATGGCTAGGGAGGTGGTTAGATGAAGCTTCAACAGCGAGTATCCATGTTACTGATTGTGCTTGGTGTCACTGTTCTGAGTGGTTGTCAGACGTTGCAGAGCCTTGATAAGGGGCTATACAACGTTGCAGAGTCGATCAGTGAAACCGATAGAGTGACCGGGCAGCGTACCTTGAGTGCGGCTGATCGTAGTGCTCAAATTCGCCAGGGCAATGCTGCTGTCGAACAGATGTTGGTCACAGAGAAAAAAGCGGGCCGAAAAATTAATGCAGCACTTGATCGCAAGCAGTATCAGCGTCTTGTCCGTATTTTTGATCGAATTCATCAGGTAAGCCATTTGAGTAAAGAACGCTGGCAGCCAGTTTTGATTGACCGGAATTCATTTAATGCCTTTACCACCGGAGGTACTTATATTGTGGTGCACAGTGGTTTGATGCGACAACTAAATGATGCCGAAGTTGCTGCGGTAGTCGGGCATGAGATCGCCCATACCGTCGCGAATCATGTAGGTGAGCGGCAGACGACACAACAATTGAGTTTACTGGCTTCCAGCGCGGCTCGTCAGAAAGGTTATCAGGCCGCTTACACACATGAGCTGGAGCGAGAAGCGGATCGTATCGGTGTTTTGTATAGTGCACTGTCGGGCTTTGATCCCTACGCAGCGACTAAAATCTGGCAGCGTCAGTATCAGCAAGAGGGCAATGCTCGTAGTTTGTTCGCTCATGATCATCCTGTGAATGCCGAGCGGGCGGCTGAAACTAAAGTGTTGGCTAATAAGGTTAAACAGTATTATCAACCAGGTCGGATTAACCCCAACGCCGCAGTGCTCAGAGATAATAACAGCCTGTGGCGAAAACGAGATAACCGTGATGCCGCTACCGCTGGTGAAGGCGGCGGTGTTTCTGCAATTTTATCCACAGCGTTAGGGGCTTATGTCGGGCATCAGCAGGCAAAACAGGAAGCTGTACGCCAGTCTCAACATGCCCAGTTTGTCCAGGCTGTGGAAAAGTACATGAAACTTGAGCAGCAAAAAAGAGCCTCGAATACCAGTTGGGCAACCCGCTGGCGCTATTCAGGTAACCGGGCCCTTAGAGGTGTTGTTATGGGCTTTCTGGCGCAGGACAGTAAAGGAAAGGTTCATCGTTATGTTGCCCACCAGCCAGGCGTCGTCCGTCCGGGACAGCGTTTCGATGTGACGTTTGTTATGAAGGATGGCGTAACTTTGAAGCAGCTAGAAAAGATGAAGGCCCGGTATTATGTTGATGATGCGCTGCCGGCTAATTAAGAACAGTTTTTACATTAATGTAAGAAGCAGGTTGGCGTAGCAGCAGGAATGCTGTTTCGCTGCTTGCCAGAACATTACTGCGCTATATTACACCTATAGATAAATAGTAACTCCTGCCCGCCTGATAGTGACCGTTCAGGTCAAGCGCGATGTACTCCGGTCTTAACATGAGTGTTGTCACGTTATTATTTTCGAATAACTAAGGGTAAACCCTTAGTTTTAGTTGATCTCCCTCAATAGATACGACAGACTAGCCTCAATCTAACAGGGCCTGTCTGAGGCGAACTTAACGTTTGCCGGCGATGAAGTGTCTATTTATTTTTCTGCCTGACCCGTGCTTGATCGGGCAGGTAAGCGGGAAGGGGATCTCTTATGTTTATCAATGGTGAGTGGATTAAAGCGGATAACACCTTCGCAGTGTACAACCCGGCAACCGGTGAGGAGATTGCTCAGGTCGCGGATGGCACGCGGGCGGATACCAGACAGGCGATTGATGCAGCATCTGCGGCGCTACCGGGGTGGTCTGCGCTGACTAACTATCAGCGTTCCGACTATCTGCGTCGCGCTTACGGTCTGATGATTGAACGTAAGAAAGAACTGGCGGCCTTGATGACTAAAGAGCAGGGTAAGCCGTTCAAGGCGGCAATGGCCGAAGTGCAGTATGGTGCGGACTACCTGCTCTGGTTTGCTGAGGAGGTGAAGCGTACCTACGGTGAAACGATTCCCTCTGCGCGTCCGGATCAGCGCTTTCTTGTCCAGCATATGCCGATCGGTGTGGTCGGGGCTGTCACCCCCTGGAATTACCCAGTCTCCATGATTACCCGTAAAGTGGCACCGGCAATTGCGGCGGGCTGCACTATTGTACTGAAACCGGCAGAAGCGACGCCGCTGTGCGCCATGGCTATCTTTGAAATACTGGAAGAGGCGGGTATTCCGGCGGGGGTGATTAACCTGGTAACTACTAATGATCCAGTGCCGGTAGGTGAAGAGCTTTGTACCAATCCGGTTGTGCGTAAGCTGACTTTTACCGGTTCCACAGCGGTCGGCAAAAAATTAGCGCAGGATGCCGCGCCACAACTAAAACGGGTCTCTATGGAACTGGGTGGTCATGCGCCATTCATCGTGTTTGAAGATGCTGATCCGGTGCATGCGGCTAAAGGCGCGTCACTGGTGAAGTTTCTCAATACCGGACAGGCTTGTATCAGCCCGAATCGTATTTTTGTGCAGCGCTCGATTCTGGAGCCTTTTTTGGCGGAGTTTGAAAACCGCGTAAGCAAGATGAAAGCGGGTAATGGTATGGAACCGGGGGTAAATATAGGTCCACTGGTGAATGATGCAGCGATTAGTAAGGTTAATAATCAGGTTGTGGATGCTGTAGATCGTGGCGCTAAACTGCATGCCGGCGGTCAGGTACTGCGAGACGGCGAGCTGGGTCAGGGTAACTTTTATGCACCCACCTTGCTCAGCGGTGTGACCGAAGAGATGTTGATCTATCGCGAAGAGACGTTTGGTCCGGTGGCAGCGGTGATTCCATTCGATACCCAGGAAGAAGTGCTGGCGATGGCGAATGATACTAACTATGGCCTGGCGGCTTACATCTATACCCAGAACATTTCACGCGCGATGCGTGTCTTTGAAGGGCTGCAATTCGGTATGGTGGGGATTAATGATATTAACCCAACCAGCGCGGCAGCGCCGTTTGGCGGTATGAAGGAGAGCGGTCTGGGTCGTGAAGGTGCGCGTGAGGGCCTGATGGAGTATTACGAAACTAAGCTGGCGGGGATCTCAATCTAACCGACTTGTTTTCATTTGATCGTTTTTTAAGCCAGCAATGTCGACGGAAGCGGCTAGAACGCTGCTTCGCAGCTCGCTAGTGGCTAGACGTAAAACTTCGTTTTACTTGCTAGATAAAAGCATTAAACCCAATGTTCCCGCTTTTCAAAAAAGCCTGCTTTCGACCCAAAGCGGACATTATTGAAACATATTAACTAGCAGGAGAATGTCGTTACTCAGTTCACTGGAAAATTGCTACAGAGTTGAATATTCTTCTCTGATACAACAAGGTGGTTGGACTAATGATATTGGACAAAGCAATTACGCGCATTCTAAGAATAATCAACATAACGCTTATCACGGTATTCATTGCAGGCTGTTTTTCTGATGATAATGAATATATCTCAGTTCCAGTCTTAAGTGAGTGCGAAGAGTTTTCGGAAAGCTTAATTAGCAAGATAGAGGCTAAAGGTGATTATCGTGTAGAGTTGCGCAAGTTTTATCGAAAGCCTGTCTCTCACAGTGAACTGTATGGCTACCTAAACATATATACAGGTTCAAAAAAGATAAGCAGTTTTCTAAGACAGGATTTGATCACTTTTGAAGCGTATTGCTATGCGGATACGGAAATTGCTTCTTATTACAGTGTAATTCCTCAAGAGGTGTCGGACGTAATTGAAAAAAGGGTAAGTGGATCCTATAGAGAAGATGGCGTGTATATAAAGGTTGATGGTGATGAGTTGTATATTTACTTAAATAAGCTAGATTCTTCTGATTACAGGTGAAGGTAAAATAGAGCCGTTATCTGGTTGAATGATCACAGTTATTAAAATGATTACGTCCGCTTTTGGCACAAAGGAGGCATTTAAAAGAAGGTGAGTCACTCTTTTTCTAGCCACTAGCAAGTTCCGAAGCAACATCTAGCTACTAAAGCTAGTCCGCTCCTGGCACAAAGCAGAAGCTCTAACTGCTATTTTTTCGGTGTTTTTTCTAGCAAGGAAGCGAAGCTTCCGTCTAACAACTAGCTAGCCGCGAAGCTGCGTTCTAGCAACTCCTTCGTTGATATAACCGATAAGTTACCTGACCTGCTGTTTTTTCCCGATAAAGCTCCCAGTTATCCGGGACCTGCAGGTCGGCCATCTCTTTCTCAGTTTCAACGTAGATCATTGCGTTATCTGCCAGCATTTTTTTTTGTTCCAGCAATAAGCAGCATAGGGGTGCCAGATCTTTGTTGAATGGTGGATCCATAAAGACGATATCGTACTGGATCTCCAGATCACCGCTACGTGCTTCTAACCAATTTACGACGGAACCTGTGACCAGCTCTGCGTGTTGAGATTTCAGTTCCTGGATATTCTGCCGCAGCTGGTGGATAACTTCGGCAGAGTTGTCGATCATGGTTACGTGGATCGCGCCTCGGGAAAGCGCTTCGAAACCCAGTGCGCCACTGCCGCTGAACATATCCAGGCAACGTCCGCCAGGGACGTAGGCAGACAGCCAGTTGAACAGGGTTTCTCTGACTCGGTCCGGCGTAGGGCGAAGTCCTTCAATTTCAGGGAAATTGAGTTTTCGTCCGCGCCACTCACCGCCAATAATGCGGACTTGTTGATTGCCAGAGCTGACTTTTTGAGTAGGACGCTGAGGACGACGTCGTGCCATGTGAGTTCCTTAAAATGTGTAGAGATCAATATGCCGGTAGTAACAACTGGTACTGATTTGGGCCGGTCAGGAGCTGGGTAATCAGCTCTCTGACATGTTGATTGTCTGTCCGGGTCAGTTGCTTCTCAAAACTAGCCAGATAATCCACTGGAAGCTGATAGAAAGCAATAGTGTCCAGTAGACCTAGTTGTGCATCGGTCTGTTCCATCTGCTGTTTATAGTTATCTTGCAACTGGGTGCGTGTGGCGTCGATTAAACGATCATCGAGCTGGCCCAGTACGGATTGCATTATTGGGGTTATCCGGGAGTCTGCAGAGATCTTCGAACCGTGCAGGATAATAGCCAGATAGCCTTGCTTGTCTAATGACTTCCAGAGTAGGCGAGATTCAGGTACTCCGGGCTGGTTTAACAGTTGCTGCAAGGTTCTGACAGCAAGTAACTCCAGGGCAAAGTTTTCCTGTTGGCGTCCTGGCAGTGCTTGTCCGGTGAGTAAGTAGCTTTGTTTGCCTGTGGGTTTTAACTGTTGAAATTCAGGTGAAATAGCGGTGGTTAGCAGGTTTGAACCGGATTGGTAGCCGGGCAGCAGGCTGCTTAGTAATTGTGGCAGAGTTTCCAGCTCAGGGCCTTGCAGAGTGAGGGTGAGTGTAGTCGGGCTAATGCTGTTTCGATAAAAGCCAGAGAAGCGCTGTATCGGGTGTACCGAAGTCGGGCCTGCTATCTGGTTGAAGAACTGGTTCAGAAGTTGATTCTCCGGATCTTTCTGACTCAGATACAGTTCCGCTTCAAGCCGGTTCCAGCGTTGTTCAAGGGTTTCCGGTGGAGCGAATTCCTGAAGCTGCTGAAGCAGGGATCTTGTTACTTTTAATATATCCTGGGGCTGCGCGTTGTATTTTGCCGGTATCGCGAGGCTTATTTTGATCCTGTCAGGTGTGGCTTCTGCCTTTAAATGGGCTTCCAAGCGGGTGAATAACGGTTGCTCGGCGAAATTATTGAGTCGTTGCTGGATTGTCTGCAGCAGCAGCGTTTGCAGTAATTGTTCTTCATTGCTGATCGCTGCGCCGGTACGGAACAGCAGTCCAATTTGTAGGTAGGTGGCGTCATTTTGCTGGGTAGAGTAGAGCGGGCTATTTTCATATCGATCAATTGTGAGGTAATCCGGGCTACGGTTCTGTCCCGCAGTCAGTAGCACGATAGCGATAGCGATAACCCAAATGATTATCTTCAGATAGGTGCGGTTGAAGAGTGGAGATTTACTTTCTGCCATCAGTTGTTCCTGGTCATTTCCTAGCCGGTTTTCAGTGCCCCAGATGGACTTTCCTATGGTAAGATAATCCGCCTAACTGAAACATACAGGACGACTCGCAGATGGAACAGGGATCTCCCTGTTTTTTTGCACCTTTTGAGCCTGACAGCGGATAGCGATGAAGCATGTTTAAGAAGCTTAAATCAATGTTTAACTCTGAGCAGAGCGATGCTCAGAATACACCTGCAGATGAGCAGGATAGCCCGGTTGTTGAATCAAATCAGCCTGAGCCTGAGGCGCCGGTAGAAGAGCCCGTTGAGGCATTAGCGCAGGAGCCTGTTCAAGAAGTAACCCCTGCCGTAACTGAGACGCCTGTAGAGGTCGTAGCTGACAGCCCAGTTGCGATGGAAGAAACGTCAGAACCTGAAGCAGACGGCCTGGGTGTTAAAGAAGAGACGGTTGCTGAAGAGTCTGCCAGTCTCCCAGATCCCGTGACCGATGAGCCGGAGCAAAAGAAGGGCTTTTTTGGACGGATAAAAGCTGGACTAAGTCGCACTAAAGCAAATCTGGCAGAAGGGCTGGGGGATCTGTTTCTTGGAGCCAAAGAAATTGATGATGATCTTTTAGAAGAGATCGAAACTCAGTTGCTGATGGCCGATGTTGGTATGGAAGCAACTACGGACATTATTGCTAAACTCACCGACCGGGTGAGTCGTAAACAATTGGCAGACGCGGATGCTCTCTATAGCTCTTTAAAAGAGGAACTGGCGCTTTTGCTTGAAGGGGCTGAACAACCGCTGGATCTCGATCGCAGTAAAGGGCCTTTTGTACTATTGATGGTGGGTGTAAACGGTGTTGGTAAAACCACGACGATTGGCAAGTTAGCGAAGAAGTACCAGGCGGAAGGTAAGTCGGTTATGCTGGCGGCGGGTGATACTTTCCGGGCTGCAGCTGTGGAGCAATTACAGGTTTGGGGCGATCGCAACAATGTACCTGTTGTAGCGCAGCACACCGGTGCGGATTCAGCGTCTGTTCTTTTTGATGCGCTGCAGTCGGCACAGGCAAAAAATGTTGATGTGTTAATCGCGGATACTGCTGGCCGGTTACAGAATAAAGATCACCTGATGCAGGAACTTGAAAAAGTAGTTCGGGTAATGAAGAAGCTAGACCCGGAAGCGCCCCATGAGGTGATGTTGGTATTGGATGCTGGTACCGGCCAGAACGCAATGAGTCAGGCAAAATTGTTTAAAGAAGCGGTTGGCGTCAGTGGTATTAGTCTGACTAAGCTGGACGGCACTGCTAAAGGCGGTATTATCTTTGCTATTGCTAAACAACTGGATCTGCCTATTCGTTACATCGGTGTAGGGGAACAGATTGATGATCTGAGGCCGTTTAAGGCGAAAGAGTTCGTCTCTGCCCTGTTTGACTGAGGTTTAGGCTAACCGATTTATTGCTGAATTATTTCGAAGGCTTTCTAAGGTAATCAACCTGTGATCAGTTTCGACAATGTTACTAAGCGTTACCCCAATGGATATGATGCCCTGAGTCAGGTGGATTTTAGTCTTAATCAGGGTGAAATGGCATTTCTTACCGGTCATTCAGGAGCTGGTAAGAGTACTTTACTCAAACTACTCATGTTGATGGAACGGCCCTCTAATGGTCGGGTTTTGGTCGGTGATCAGGATTTGGCAACTCTGGGTAATAGCCAGATTCCCTTTCATCGGCGTCGTATTGGCGTAGTGTTTCAGAATCATCAGTTACTCTTTGATCGTTCCGTTTTCGAAAATATCGTACTGCCTTTGCGGATCTGCGGCTTTGATCCGGCGGATGCGGCGCGTCGGGCACATGCTGCGCTGGATAAAGTAGGGCTGTTGAGTAAAGAAAAGCTCAACCCAGTGGTGCTATCCGGTGGTGAGCAACAACGGGTGGGCATCGCGCGGGCGATTGTTCATAAGCCGCAACTACTGTTGGCGGATGAGCCGACCGGTAACCTTGACCCGAAGTTGTCAGAGGAGGTTATGCGGTTGTTTCAACAGTTTAATCAGGTGGGTACCACGGTACTGATTGCCAGCCACGACCTGGGACTGATCGCGCGGATGCCGCATCGGGTTATTACCCTTCAACAAGGCAGGCTGCTCAGCGATGGAAAATAATCTGCGAAACAAAGGCGCCGTTCGGGTTGAACCGAAGATTAAGCGTGTTGCAAAAGTCCATCGGGGCGCTGAACACCATAAACTGAAGATTTCGGATAAGAGTCGCAGCTACTTACGGCATCACTTAACCGTGGCCGAACAGTCATATCGTTCGTTGCTATCGATGCCGCTGACAACTTTTATGACGCTGGCGGTACTGGCCATTGCACTGGCTCTGCCAGGCGCGCTTTATACCGGGTTAAAGAATCTTCAACAGTTAGGGCAGGGCTGGGAGGGAGACCCCCGGGTTGCGATGTACCTGAAGATGGATGTGTCTGAGTCTGAGGCGGAAGTTCTGAGTCGCGAGCTGCTATTGCGTGACGATGTTGCCGCGACGGAACTGATTACTGCGGAACAGGGAATGCTTGAGTTTAAAGCGATGTCAGGGTTTGGCGAAGTATTCGATTTTCTTGATGAGAACCCTCTACCCGCGGTAATTATGGTTATGCCGCTGGATCTGTCGGTAACGTCCATCCCATTACTTCAGTCTAAACTGCAAGCGCTGCCGCAGGTTGATGAAGCGCTTGTCGATATGGAGTGGGTGCAGCGACTCACGGCTTTTGTTGTGTTAGCCGAACGGGGTGTCTGGCTGCTAACCGGACTATTTGTCTTAGCTGTATTATTGGTCGTGGGTAATACCATTCGACTCTCGATTGAAAGTCGTCGGGAAGAGATAGTGATTGCCAAGCTGGTTGGCGCGACAGATGCTTATGTCAGGCGGCCTTTTTTGTATGATGGTTTTTGGTACGGTATTGCGGGTGGCGTGATTGCCTGGGTGCTTATTCAGCTGAGTTTGTTTTTATTGAATAGCCCGGTTGAGCAATTGGTGAAGTTGTATAATAGTCAGTTTGAACTGGCGGGGTTAGGTTTTATTGAGACGCTGATGTTACTGCTTATTAGTGTTCTGTTAGGTTTGCTCGGTGCCTGGTTGGCTGTTGGTCGTCATCTGCGTCAGGTTCAACCTCAATAAGTGATGGGAAGACGGGTAATCTGCCCAAAATATAAGTTTGAATGTAAATATTGGTAAAGTGAGTACGCACTGGTACTTGTCATCTGCTAATCTTCTCGCTATCTTTGGCGGTTCGCTATAGTGATATAAGCAAATCAGGGTACGCGTTTTAGTTCTGACCCTGGCCGTAGCGAATGTTTATCGTCGGAACTTATCCGGCACAAGCGTGTCATAGCTGTAACTTATTTTGACACCATTAAATGATTGAGTAATGAGGTTGTGTAATGGGCAAGAGCCTGCAAGTCGTTGAAGTATTATCTCCGGGCCAGAACCTGGAGGCATACATACGTCAGGTGACATCTATTCCTGTACTTACGGTAGAGGAAGAGCGTGCACTGGCAGAGCGGCTGTATTACCAAAATGATCTTGAAGCTGCCCGGCAGCTGGTTTTATCGCATATGCGGTTTGTTGTGCATGTAGCGAAATCCTATTCTGGTTATGGACTGTCTCAGGCAGATCTGATCCAGGAAGGTAACGTGGGTATGATGAAAGCGGTTAAACGCTTTGATCCAACCATGGGTGTTCGCCTGGTATCTTTTGCAGTGCACTGGATTAAGGCAGAGATGCACGAGTTTATTCTGCGCAACTGGCGTATCGTTAAAGTTGCGACCACCAAAGCACAGCGTAAGTTGTTCTTTAATCTGCGTAGCAAGAAGAAAAATCTGGGATGGCTGACCAACGCTGAGGTTACCGCTATGGCGGAAGATCTGGGTGTTGGCGAACAAGTGGTCCGGGAGATGGAAGGTCGGATGAGCAGCGCTGATATGGCCTTCGATGCACCGGTAGGCGATGATGATGAGCGCGCATATCAGTCACCGGCTTATTTTCTTGAAGATCACAGCCAGGATCCTGCCAGTCAGCTGGAAGATGCAAACTGGGAAGCCGACTCCAATCAGCGTCTGAGTGCTGCGATGGAACTGTTAGATGAGCGTAGCCGGGATATCCTGATGCAACGCTGGCTGGGTGAAGAAAAAGCAACCCTGCATCAATTAGCAGCCCGCTATGAAGTCTCTGCTGAGCGAATTCGTCAGTTAGAAAAGAACGCAATGAAGAAAATTAAGGCGTCCATGCTGGAAGCCTGATAATTGAGCCTGATCGAATAAGCCGCCCTCTGTTGAGCGCGGCTTTTTTATTACTTATCGCCACCGCTTAGCTTTGTTAGAATAGCTCCCTCAATCATCCGGAACCACGTATGTCAGCTCGTTTTATTATTGTGTGCAGCGCTTTCAGCGGATTTGTCTCTGTGGCATTAGGTGCCTTTGGTGCTCACATGCTCAGAGAACAACTCAGCACTCGGCTGTATGATGTGCTGCAAACCGGCATCCAATATCAGATGTTTCATACCCTGGCCCTGTTGGGTGTAGGATTGCTGGTGTTGCGGAAGCCGGTTAAAGGGCTATCTCTGACCGCAATATTATTCTCGGCGGGAATAATCTTTTTTAGTGGAAGCTTATACGTGCTGGCGTTGAGCGGTCAGCATTGGCTGGGCGCAGTGACTCCGGTAGGCGGACTACTATTTTTGGCCGGCTGGCTGAATCTTGGCCAGCTTGCTTACCGACAGTTAAGTTAATAAAAGTGGATCAATCTCAATGCAGATACAGCTAAATGGTGACAGTCTCGAGGTTCAACAAGGCACCTCGGTGGCGGCCCTGCTTGAACAGATAAAACTCGGTGAGCGACGGGTAGCGGTCGAACTCAATCTGGAGATCGTGCCCCGTAGCAGGCATGTTGATACAGTGCTTCAGGATGGTGACAGGGTTGAAGTCGTTCATGCGATAGGCGGCGGTTAAGTAGCTGGGTTTATTAGGGAAGGGAGCCCTTTCCTAAAATTGGAAACAGAATTTTACTGGGTAAAGAATAATGTCTGAACAACATAACGATCCTTTGATTATTGCAGGCCGAAGCTTCCAATCTCGTCTATTGATTGGGACGGGCAAATACCGTGACCTTGAAGAGACCCGTGTGGCGATTGAAGCCAGCGGTGCTGAGATTGTGACGGTAGCAGTACGGCGTACCAATATCGGTCAGAATCCGGATGAACCAAACTTGTTAGATGTTATTTCACCAGATAAATATACTATCCTGCCGAACACGGCCGGTTGCTTCAATGCTGCCGATGCGGTGCGTACCTGTATGCTGGCCCGTGAATTGATGGATGGCCATGACTTAGTCAAACTGGAAGTGCTGGGGGATGAGAAAACCTTGTACCCGAACGTTGTGGACACAATAAAAGCGGCAGACAAACTGGTGCAGGACGGTTTTAAAGTGATGGTTTATACCAGCGATGATCCTATTGTTGCGAAAGAACTGGAAGCGATCGGTTGTGTTTCCATTATGCCGCTGGGGTCGATGATCGGTTCCGGCCTGGGTATCCTGAATCCCCACAACATCAATGTGATTATGGAAGATTGCAAGGTGCCTGTGTTGGTGGATGCCGGTGTGGGTACTGCCTCTGAAGCGGCGGTGGCGATGGAAATGGGTTGTGAAGCGGTGTTGATGAACTCTGCTATTGCCGGTGCTCGTAATCCTGTTCTGATGGCTTCGGCAATGCGTAAAGCGGTTGAAGCGGGACGGGAAGCTTATCTGGCTGGCCGTATGCCCCGGAAAAAATATGCCAGCGCTTCTTCTCCGATGGAAGGCAGAATTGTTGGTAAGCTGTAACGAATAGTCGATAAAAGCCTTTAAATAACGTATGTGTCGGTTTCGTTGAATAAGCGTTAGCCGCGGGTTATATGTTACTTCAGCCTGATCTGTTGATCAGGCTGCTTTGTTTTAATGAGAGACCAGATCAATGTCAGAAGATAACAAAACTGAACAGCCGTCCCCGGAACAGCCAGTCGGGGAAAAATATATGCGTACTGTTAAAAGCTTTGTGCTGCGCGCCGGACGTATGACGGAAGGCCAGCAGAAAGCGATGGAAACGGTGTGGCCCGAGATGGGGTTGGAGCTGAGTCAGGGCAGGCTTGATCTTGCTGAAGCCTTTGGTCGGGAAGCTCCGGTGGTTTTGGAAATCGGCTTTGGTATGGGTGATTCTCTGATAGAAATGGCTAAGGATCAGCCAGAGAAGAACTACATCGGTATTGAGGTGCATCGTCCCGGTGTTGGCCGATTGTTAAGCAATGTTGAGAAAGAAGGCCTGACTAACATTCGGGTTTTCTGTGATGATGCGATCGAAGTGCTAGCTCAGTGTATCCCTGATGGCAGTCTGAGCACATTGCAGCTGTTCTTTCCGGATCCATGGCATAAGAAAAAGCACCATAAGCGTCGTATCGTTCAGGCGGAATTTGCTGAAACGATTCGTAAAAAACTGAAGGTGGGTGGGCATTTTCATATGGCGACCGATTGGGAAAATTACGCGGAGCATATGATGGAGGTCATGTCAGTCGCGCCAGGCTACCGTAATGTGGCTGGTGATCAGGCTTTTTCTCCACAGCCGGAATGGCGCCCTGTGACTAAGTTCCAAAAACGCGGGGAGCGTTTGGGGCATGGCGTCTGGGACCTGATGTTCGAGAGAACGTCAGACTAATACCCGTCTGACGCAGCTAATTTTTTATCAGTGAAGACTAAGGGGGGACTCAGACCCCCATCGCCTCTTTCAGGGTATCAATCAGCAGATCAAGGATACCGGGCTTAACTTTCTTGTGATATTCCTTCCTGAGCTGATCAACCTGCTTTAGCTCGGCTTGCAGTGTTGTCAGGTTTGCCTCTGTTGCTTCTGGCAGTTCACTGACAAGGCTTTGTACTTTGTTTAATCCTTCCAGCGACAGGACTTTTCGCTCGGGTGAAAAATTAAAATTCCGGGCTGTTTTCAGTTCGCTTAAGAATAACTTAATTTCTTGATTAAAGACTGCGGGATCGGAAGCTTCGATCGCCTGAGTATAGTGCAGGCGAATCTCTTTCATGGTGGGTTTAAGCTTACCTGCTGAAGCTGCAGAAGTGAGTAACAGGCCCAGCAGAAGAGCCGTTAATGGTTTTTTTAACAGAGTAATCATCGACATCTCAAATATCACAACGTCCCGGGCAGCCACCACCGGTCATACAGGGTGGTGCCTCAGCGTTTTTAAGGGTTTTATTGCTGATCACGCCACCGGTGCTCAGTAACTTGGTTATTGGCGCATCTGCAGGCGTACTGCCGCTATCAAAACCACCGACGTCACAGAGATCGGCCCAGCTTGAAAGTTTCAGGGCTATCGGGTGCCGTACTTCAAATATTTCACCGGTGGTGTCACAACGATAATCATAAACCGGCATAAAGCTCTCCCTGTAACATCTATCTTTCTCCATATAACTACTGGAATTTACGGACTATTTATTCCTAATCACCCAGAGGTGGCTGTCCAGTGAGCATTGATGCAGGGAATATAGCGTAAACAGAGCAGGTAGCACAGGCTAACTTTCAGGCTGCTCTGAATATGGTAGCTGTCTATACTGAATCTGTACTATAGGAATTTTGTAAACCCAGTAAGCCTAACCTGAACGAACATATGACGTCGAGATAATAAACCGGGGACCCGAGAATGACCGAACAATCGTTAACTAATCGCTCCTGTATTCCCTGCGATGGAGGTATGACGGTGCTGAACCATGATGAAGTTATGCATCTGTTATCCCAGCTGGATTCCGGTTGGCAGCTTGATGCCCGGTCCCGGGTAATTTCTAAAGATTTTCGTTTCAAAGGCTTTTATCGGACGATGGCGTTCGTGAATGCACTGGCCTGGATTGCCAATAATGAAAATCATCATCCGGATTTCGAAGTAGGTTATAACTATTGTCGGGTACGTTTTAGTACTCATGCGCTGGATGGGTTGTCTGAGAATGACTTCATCTGCGCGGCAAAAGTGGATGCATTGAACCCTTAAAAGGCTACAACGGTTGTCCTTAGTTTCAATAGCTAGATCCTCATCAGCATTTTGTTTTGATTCAGCTTTTATCTGCGATAATGTCCACAGACGTAAAATGCCCTCATTACGACAGCTAGTAAAATCACCGGGGGCTCATAGGGAGAGATTTGGATGGCGTCACCTTTTTTAGTGCGTCTGCTTAGCTTGGGGCTAGTGCTTAGTTTAACGGGGTGTGCGACCCTTGATCGGGAAGATTGCCTGACCGCAAACTGGGAACTGATTGGATTTAATGATGGCGTAGTCGGACGCTCTGCAGAACGATTAGAGCAACACCGGGAAGCCTGTTCTGAGTATGGTGTTGTGCCGCAGATGGAGGACTACCTACAGGGTTATGACCGGGGAACTGATCGCTATTGTACGGCGGCGAATGGTTATAAAATAGCGCGTGCGGGGCAGGCTTATACATCGGCCTGTATTGCGGATTACTATCCCGGTTTTGAACGGGGTTTTGAGTTGGGTCAAGAGGCTTTCGAGCAGGTTGATCGGGTGAAACGAATGACTAAAACGCTTCAGCAACTCAGGAAAGAGCAGCGTGCTGATGAAAGTGAAGTCAGTGAAAAGCGAGACCAACTGATCGCGGATGGAATCTCATCAGATCAACGCGCTGGTCTACTTTTGGACATAGATGAACTGCAGCAACAGGTGGCTCGCCGTTCCCGTCAGATCAAGCAGCAAAAGCACAAAGTTGATATGGAGCGTCGCTATCTTCGACAGCTGGAAGCGGATCTTCGCCAACAGTTATAGCGGGATAAAAAAGCCTTGTCGGGAGACCGGGTATAAACTTTACTTCAGGGTAAACTTGATGAAAGTGGGAGTATGATAGGGACGTTAACTCTATAACGTCCCTATCCAGTGAGGTCCAGTTGGAGCCTGATTCAACCGGACCTTCAATGATACCTCCTGGTGTTACTCTTTTTTGAAGTGAAGATATTAACGACGCATCTCTAGGTATTTCTCCTGTTGTTCAGGAGTCAGAATTTCAAACATCGCTTTCTTTTGTTGAGCGCGCATCTGTATCATTTCGGCGGTTTTTTCTTGTGCCTGGGTTACCAATGCTGCTACTTGTTGGTCGTAATCAGCGGCATTGACCTCCAGATCTTTAAACGCGTTATGCATCCCTCTCATTCCGCCGCGCTGATCTTTCATCTGTGCGCGTTTGTTTTTCATTAATGCCTGCATCTGGCTTTTTTGTTCGTCACTGAGTTCCAGCTCGTCAGCCATTCTGGACATTCGCATATCATGTCTACCCTCCATCTGCTCATACTTCCCGTGGCGTCCTTCGCCTCCACCGCAGCGTTCCCAGTCGCCTTTAGCTGAGGCGATGCCTGCGGTTAGGGCGCCAGCGCCAATAATTGCTGCAGTGATACCAATAATGAGTTGTTTACGCATGGTCGTTCTCCTGAAATATTGTTCGTTTTGATGGGTGTAGTATGCGTCGTAGCCCTGCTAAGTTGGGTAAAGGCGGTGTAAAGTTTGGTAAAGGCCTCTGGAGGTAGATGCAATTTATCTATGGCTTCATTACTCTGGGGCTATCTGAACAGAGAACATAATTATGAATGACACCGTTAAGCTACTTCTGGTTGATGATGATAAAGAGTTGTGCGAACTGATGGCGCAGTATTTAACATCAGAAGGTTTTGAGGTGAATGTTGCCCACAGTGCTGAACAGGCTTTGCCGTTACTGGAAAAGGCGGATAGTTACGACCTGCTTATTTTTGACATTATGATGCCTGGGTTAAGCGGGCTTGAGTTGCTGCAGCAGGTGCGGCCTCGTATTACCACTCCAGTTATTATGCTCACAGGCAGGGGCGAAGATATAGATCGGATTATTGGTCTGGAGATGGGGGCTGATGATTACCTGGGAAAGCCATGTAACCCCCGGGAGTTAGTTGCCCGGATTCGTGCAGTCTTGCGTCGTAGCGTACAAGTGCCAGCGCCTGCGGCGGGACCTGATCACTTAAGCATCCATGGGATTGAGTTGAATTTTGGCAAGCGGCAGGTACGCATCGCTGAGATCGAACTGGAGCTGACCAGTGCTGAATTTAATGTTCTGGCTGAGCTGATGCAGGCGGCAGGCAACATCGTCAGTAAAGATGAGCTGACCGAAAAAGTGCTGCATCGAAAACTCACCGCTTATGATCGGGCAATCGATGTGCATGTCAGTCGTGTAAGACAGAAGCTGGCTGTAGTCTTGCCTGATAGCGAGTTGATAAAGACTGTTCGTGGGGCGGGTTATATGTTGGTAAAAGCGTGATGAGGTTGTTTAACTGATGAAGATTCGCTGGTATAAACGGCTGTTTCTAAAGATATTTATGACGGTCTGGCTGACAAGTTTTCTGGTAATCGCTTTGACTGCCTTTGTGATTGGTCATTTGTCAGAACAGGAGCGCTATCGCGATGTCCTCAGTGCGAAGGCACTGGGGCAGGCGGAGTTGCTGGTTGATCGCTATGAGCGAACAGGGCGGTTACCGTCGCCCAAACCGCCACGAGACAGGCGACATTTTCATAATGATCGGGATGACCATCAGGAGAGGCGATATTTTCCACCTAAACTACAGATTCAGGAAAAATCGAGTGGTCAGGTAATCTATGGAACCAAGGATGAGAGAGAGTTTCGTAATCCTATGGTTCTGAGCCTGGTGTCTGATACCCGGCAAGAGTATCGCGTGGTTGTTGAGACCGATATCCGTCCCACACTGGTGGCTAAATTATTTGGCTTTTTTCTTTCTGTACAGATCGTACTGCTGATAGTCGTGGCGGGAATCGCTGCATTATTGATCAGCTTAATGGTGGTGCGTCCCGTCAATCGCCTACGACAGTACACCCGGGACCTTTATACGGGGGATCTGAGTGCCCGAACCGATGATTGTCTGAGCCGCAGAGGAGACGAAATTGGTGAGCTGAGCCGGGAATTTAACCGGATGGCGGAATATGTAGAACAAACGTTGCAGTCAAATCAGCACCTGTTACAGGATGTTTCCCATGAGCTGCGTGCGCCTCTGGCACGTTTGCAGATGGCTGCGGGCCTGGCTGGTCAACACCTTCCTGAAGAGGATAGGGAATATATTGAACGTATAAATCTGGAGTGTGACAGGATAAATCGATTGATCGATGAGATTCTGAGTCTGTCGCGACTGGAACAGATGGAAGTATCCGATCAGGATTTCGCATTGAACTCCGTGATTGATACCCTGGCGCAGGATTACCAGTTTAGCGCTGCCGAACACCCATTGATCTGGACCCCCGTTGATTATCGCCTTAAAGGAAACCCGGCGCTGCTGGAAAGGGCGTTGAATAATATCTTAGGTAATGCGGTGAAGCATACCCCTGAGGGTACTGAGATCTGTATCAGCGCCGAGCAGCTCGACGGCAAGCTAAGTATCTCTGTAGAGGATAAGGGGCCAGGGCTGAGTCAGGAACAGCTGGATAAGATGTTTAAACCTTTTGTGCGCTTTACGGAACAACAGAACGGATATGGTCTGGGACTGAGTATTGCTCAAAGGGCGGTTCAGCTTTTGGGTGGCAGCTTATCTGCTCGTAGTAAGCCGGGAGCCGGTTTAACGTTGTTACTGGAGTTCCCGCTCTGAAGCCGATTCTGTTTCGAGTGAATCGTTAAGAATACTGTCTATGGGCTCTGGACGACTGATCGCATACCCCTGAGCGTAATCAACGCCGAGATGCTTCAGCCGAGCCATAATCAGATCATTTTCAACGAACTCTGCAATCGTTTCCATTTTCATTATATGGCCGATCTCATTGATAGAACGCACCATCGCTTCATCAATGGGGTCGGTGATAATATCCCGGACAAACATACCGTCTATTTTTAGAAGGTCTACCGGTAGATTTTTCAGGTAGGCAAAAGAAGACAGGCCGCTGCCAAAATCATCCAAAGCAAAGCGGCAGCCCAGTTTTTTCAAAGATTTTATGAATATTTTAGCGTCTTTGAGGTTTGCGATCGCTGCGGTTTCAGTGATTTCAAACTTAATCATTCGGGCGGGCACTAAGCCTTGCTCAATGCTGCGGATAATATACCCGAGCAGTGTGTCATCTCCAAGAGACTGTCCTGAAAGGTTGATTGCCAGGCTGTCGACATGTTCAAGCTTATCAATATTTATAGATATCCATTGCAGGGTATTCTGAATCACCCAATGGTCGATCTGAGCGGCCAGATTATAGCGCTCAGCAGCGGGAAGGAAGGCGCCGGGAGGTACTATATTGCCAGAGGGGCTGAGTAAACGGATCAGGATTTCGTAACCGTGTTTTTTATCCTGTTGCAGAGGGACAATCGGCTGAGCATAAAGCCGGAACCTGTTTTCATCGAGGGCCGTACGTATCTCGCTGGCCCATTGAATATAGCCCTTATGAATCAGTTGCTGTTCATCGTTATCATTATGTATGTGAACTTTATTTCGGCCAGTATCTTTTGCTGTATAGCAGGCGGTATCGACCTCTTTCATCGCTTCAACAGCGGTTTCTGTGTTGTGGTCAACGGCGGTGAGGCCGACACTGATCTCTACCGGGAAGCTTCGATCCTCCCACTGAAAGCGGAAGCGCTTCAGGTGCTGCATTATTGATTGAACTGCCCGTTCAGCCTGCGCCAGACTGGCATTCTCAAATAACATCAAAAACTCATCGCTACCGGGGCGTGCAAGGATATCGCGACTGCGAATCTTATCCCGAATCAGGTGACTGACCTGTCGAAGCAGTTCATCGCCGGCGATATGGCCACAGGTGTCATTGATAATCTTGAACTGATCTATATCGATAAAACACAGTGCATGATGAGAATGATGCTTTCGCGCGTGTTGTACCGTCAGCTCTAATTCTTTTTCAAACTGACGACGATTCAGGAGTCCGGTTAATAGGTCATGGGTGGTTTGAAAGTTGATTTCATCTGAAATTCGCCGGACTTCGGTGATATCCTCCTGCTGGGCAATAAAGTGCGTGATGTCGCCCTGGCTATTGGTGATAGGAGAGATGATCTCTTCAGCCCAGTAGAGCTCTCCATTCTTCTTCTTGTTATGAAATACGCCACGCCACTCTTGCCCTGAAAGTAGCGTTTCCCATAAGTCGGTGTAGATCTCTTTAGCGGTTTCGCCAGAATTCAGCATGCGGGGAGTTTTACCCAGAACCTCTTCAGGATCGTAACCGGTTATATCTGTGAAACGGTGGTTAACATACTCGATCTGGCCGTTAACATCGGTAATAACAACCACATTAGGACTTTGCTCAACGGCCATAGAGAGCTTTCTCAGTGTGCTGGTGGTACTTTGTTGCTCTGTCGCATCGTTAAAAACCGCAACTCCTCCGTTAATGTTACCCAGGCTATCCCGCATCGGCACAAATTCGGCGATCAGGTAGATACTCTTGTGCCCGGTGACAGAGGTGTAAGGCCCCTCGAACTGCCCCACCTTTCCCTGTAAAGAGTCGCGGAGTGCATTGAGCAGCTGCGTGTCTTCTAAGTTTTCTAGCATGTTGAAGCCGACAAGTACCTCTTCGGTACTGCCAATAATTTCGATAAAGCGCTGGTTCATCATTGTCAGGACTGAGTTCTGATCGTAGTGAAATATTCCCACCGGAGAGTGTTCAATAATTGAGCTGAGCTGTTTTTCACTGGCGTGTAGTTGTTGAGTGCGTTCGCTGACGCTTTCTTCCAGCTCTTTGGCCCAGCGCCGTTGAGCGGCGGAAAAGGAAAACATCACGGGAAGCAGAAATAATAGGAATACGCTCGCAAACATGACTTGCTGGATGAGTCGCTGCTTCAACATCGATTCGATATGACCGATTTCAATATCTGCAGCGGTAATAAACGCTGTGCCATCGGGTGATAACTGTGGGATAAATACGCTACGGAAATGCCCCCATTTATCCTTTATTTCAAGAAATAATGAAGTGCTATCGAGGAATGCTTTTTCTATTTTCGGGTCAGCATCGTCGTAAGGGTCGAAGTAACTATACAATTCTTCCCCGGCTTGCAGCTCTGATTCAGTTGCACTCGAGCTCGTAAAATAGAGTTTATTGCCTTGTTTAAGCAGCGTATAGATATAGATAACATCGGTATTACGAATGTATTGTGAGAGCTGAAGTGTATTGGCCAGGTCGTTTGCTGGTTTGATATCGCCTGGCGCCATCCCCTGATGATGAAAATTATCGGGTAACAGAAGGGGGGCGGCCAGCGCGTTAGTGACTAACGCGCTATCTATCTGTTGATAGATTCGGTCTTTCTCGCGTGAGTAATCCCAGGCGAGATAAACCAGCACCCAGATAACATAGACCAGGACAGCGATGTAAACCCGGTTACTCATTTTGAAAGTCATAGGTGCAGTATAGGTTTTTATCCACTAAAAGCTTTGCTTCTTATACCTGAAATGAGTAGAGACCGGGTAATTCGAGAATAAGAGCGAGCTCCTCCAGCGCCATCTGGATCTCACTGGGCAGGTCCGGATCTGCCAGGTCCTCAGGTCTTAGTTCTTCCCGGTAGTGTTTTTCAATCCAGTTTTTTAGCCGGGTATACAAGTTTAAATCGAGAAAAACGGCAGGGTGAGTAGCGCTCAACTCTGCTTTACTCATCGGTACCCGTAAGCGCAGGCAGGCCGGCCCTCCACCATTATTCATGCTCTGGGTCAGATCGATATATTCGACCCCGGTGACAGGGTTATCACTCTGAATTAGCCACTCTATAGCCTGCTTTGTTCGATTAGATTGCAAACAGTTAGTAGGGGCGAGCAACCGCATATTTTGATCGTCCATACTGATTAGCTGACTGTTGAATAGATAGCTGGATACCGCTTCGCTGACGGTTAGCTGGGTATCGCCGAACTCTGTAACGATCAGCGATGGAGAGGTATAAGGGTTTAACTGATGCCACTGTTTGCGCAGCGCTTTCAGCTGTTCTTTCTGGTTAACCAGCGCCTGTTGGTGCAGCATGAGAAAGTTTCGGTGGCCAACGGCGATAACGTCATTATGGAATACGCCCTGATCAATAACTTTTGGGTTTTGCTGGGCTAATAGCTGATTGTTGGCAGGTAGCATGTGCTGGCGAGCTATGACTTCAGAAGCAGCGTAGGTCTGACGGGCAGGATAAATCAGAGGTGCGATGCTGTCATGGCCCCGACCGTATACGAATAAGTTGATGCCGGGCTGGTTATGATTGCGGCAGAGCCGGGTGTGATTGGCTGCTCCTTCATCGGCAAAGTCAGTCTGGCCTGGTAGGGGTGAGTGATGATAAAAATAACTGGGATCGTTAAAAATACGCTGCAACAACGGGGCGATAAAGGCGGCTTCGATGGAACGATGTAAGGTAGTGATCAAATTTGCCGGGGTGAAATGGATTTTACCGTCAGAGCTATCGGCACTGGCGGTGACAGTAGCGGCATTGGCGGCCCACATAGTAGACGCTGAGTAACAGGCAGCGAGTAGATGGGGGGCTTGGCTGAATGCTTGTGTGACAATGTTCTTGGTAGAGCCGGAGAACCCGAGGTTGCGCAAAGTTGTTATATCGGGTCGTGGCGCGGGTGGCAATACGCCCTGCGGTTGCCCTAGTTGCACCAGACGCCACATTTTTTCCAGCCCCTGCAACGCGGCCAAACGAGGAAAAGCTACGGCTCCTCTATGTTTATCTGAAGCAATATTTCCCCGAGATAGCCCGGCATAGTTATGGCTGGGGCCGATTAGTCCATCAAAATTAACCTCCTGATACTGCATAACATAGCTCCCTGAATCCTGATCAGAGTGACAGGCCGGGGCTGAGTGTTTCAGGCAACCTGAGTTTATCGCTTTCAATGGACGCTACCGGATAGCTACAGTAGTCCGTCGCGTAATAAGCAGAAGGGCGGTGATTACCGCTAATGCCACAGCCGCCAAAAGGTAGAGCGCTACTGGCTCCGGTCAACGGCCGGTTCCAGTTTATGATTCCAGCCGATACTTGGCGGTGAAAATGCTCATATTGTTCGCGATTATCGCTAAAAATACCGGCTGACAGACCGTATGAGGTGTTGCTGGCCTGGCGTATGGCGGAATCAAAATCCGGGTAACGGATGACTTGGAGTAAAGGGCCAAAAAATTCAGCATCCGGGAGTTCTGTGGCCGCAGACAAATCAACAATGGCAGGGGATAGGAGCGTTCCTGCCTGATTGCATATTTGCCCCTCGAGCAGTAATGAGCCTCCTGCAGATGTCATCTGCTGCTGAGCCAGGAGGATAGCATCAGCTGCGGTTTTATTAATCAGTGTTCCCATAAAAGGTTGGGGCTCGGCATTATATTCACCGATTAAAAGCTGACTGCTGGCTTTAATGAACTGATCCAGAAACTGGTCGCCCCAATTGTTAGCCGGAACCAACAAGCGGCGGGCACAGGTGCAGCGCTGCCCGGCACTGATAAATGCAGAAATAAGCGTGTCGTGCAGGGCTGCTTTGAGGTTTTCGACGGGGGTTATCAACAGTGGGTTGTTACCGCCCATTTCCAGTGCCAGAATTTTTTCCGGGTGTCCGCCAAATTGTTGGTGCAGTAGCTGACCTGTTGTTGCACTGCCGGTAAAAAACAGACCGTTAATGTCTGGATTTGAGGCGAGGGCTTTACCTGTTTCGCTATTTCCCTGTACAAGATTCAAAACTCCATCAGGCAGTTCTGCTTTTTGCCACAGGTGTAGCATGAGTTCAGCACATCGGGGGGTTAATTCGCTGGGTTTAAATACTACCGTGTTACCGGCTAGTAGTGCTGGAATGATATGTCCGTTAGGGAGATGCAGGGGGAAGTTATAGGGGCCGAATATAGCGACGATCCCGTGGGGTTTATGGCGTAAAACCTGATCCCCCATCGGGGAATGTGTTATCTGAGTGCCGCAGCGCTCTTGGTGGGCCCGGATAGAAATTTCTGCCTTAGCGATCATCGCGGCTATCTCAGTTCGGCTTTCCCAGAGGGGTTTTCCGGTTTCCTGGCCGATGGTATCTGCCAGCAATTCTGAGTATTCGGTAATTAGTCCGGTGAAACGTCGAATGTAACTTTGACGCTGTTCGAAGGTCATCGCTTTCCAGCGGGGTAGCGCATTCTGAGCGGCTTCAACGGCGTATTCTATCTGGGATGCTGACGCACAAAACCCCTCCCAGACTCGTTGCTCTGAGGCGGGATTCAGTGAGGCGAAATTTTCCCCCTCGCCCTGAACCCATTGACCATTTATAAAGAGGGATGCAGTTGATTTCATCATTCAACTCCTGTGCTTTAATGGTACAACCCGCAGCAGGTCGCCATCGCTGACTAGCAATCGGTGACAAAGCTCAGCTGGCAGAGTGATCTTACCTTCTGAGGGTGCGATCTGAACCACTGTGCAGCGGAAGTTCCTCAACTGAGTGTTACAGATCAGATAAGCATTGCTGTGCTCCAGTGAAGGCCCTGTGTGGACGGTGATAAAATAGCTTTTACGGATCGCTCTGATATCTTTCAGTTCACAGGCGAGGGTAGGACCACCATCAAAAATATCGATATATTTTTCATACCGAAAACCCTCGCTTTCCAGTAACTTTCTGGCCGGCAGCGTGTTTTGATGGACTTCGCCGATCACTTGTTGAGCTGATTCGGGTAACAGGTGGATATAAATTGAATGCTTGGGCATTAACTCGGCAATGAATACTTTATTGCCGCTGCCGGTCAGATAGTCTGCTTCAGAAAATTCCATGCTAAAGAAGTGTTGCCCAAGGCCGTTCCAGAAAGGCGACCTTCCCCGGCTATCGCTGACGCCTCGCATCTCAGCGAGCACTTTGTCGGAGAAGCGTTCCCTGAACTGAGCCATGAAGAGGAAGCGACAGCGGGACAGCAGGGCTCCGTTGTTATCACGCCGGTACTCTGGATCCAGATAGAGAGTGCAGACCTCCGCGTAACCGGTGAAGTCGTTGCAGAGGTAGAGTGTTTGGAAACTATTGTGCACGCCCAGTTCGCGGGATGCATGGACTACGGTTCCCAAACGGTAATGATAAAAGGGTTCTCGCAGGCCCACGGCGGATTCAATACCGCAGATGCCGATTAGCTTACCGCTCTGGCATTCTTCCAGTGCAAACAGATAGCTGTCCCCCTGAGGATCGGGTGATGTGAGGCTGAACGCCGTTTCTGAGGCTGATATCTTTGCTTTTAGCAGTGCGCGGTTGCTGGGAAGAGAAGTAAACCCGGGGCCGCTCTGGTGAGCTATTTCGCAGAGTCGATCCAGATCGGACAGTCTGATGGGGCGAATGAGGTTAAAGTCGTTCATGCTTCAACCCCTTTGCCTGTCGGTACTCTGGAATATTTTATCTGCCGACTCAGCAACAAACCCGTGAAACAGAGATCCATCAGCCTGTGGGTAACGGTAGGCAAATTCATAGTAGCACCCCGGAACGTTATAGATGCCCTCTTCAAACTCAATGGGTATCAGGTTTGCCAGTGTTGATGATTGCTCTAAAAGGTCAGAGGGGCCGCCTTTAATCTGCCCGCCGCTGTCGTTCAGCGTGTATCCCTGCGCTATTAGAAACCGGTTAACTGCATTGAGATCCGGATGTGACTTCAGCGCATTGATGAGCAGCGTAAAGTGATTTGGTTGAAACCCCATGGCGTAAACCCAGGCGGCGTACTCACTCTCTTGTTCCAGTTGTCGGTAGACTGAGTATTGGATAGGCCAGTGACATCCGGAGTAACAGAATTCTTTTAGCAGAGGCTCTGAAGCATCAATGTGAGCGGTAAGCTGGCGGACTATCCCTTGTAGTGAAGTTGAGAATTGCCCGGTAAGCAATTGGGAGATAAAGAGTTTAGGCTGGGTTGGATCAGGATGCTGGAAATGCTGTGCAAACAGTTTCTTCTGGGGGAAGTGGTACTCTCCGGCGGTAACATAGCCGGCGTTGATAAAGGGTGTTGCAATCCGGTGAAGATCTATTTGCGGCAGGTCAAAGGTACGCAGAGCGATATGATCGTTTATTAATTTTGAATTACGCTCTGCAAAAAGTTGATAAATGTTCTGCGCATCAGGATTTAGTTGTAGATAGTTTTTCCACATCATCTTTAACGTCTGATTCAATGATTCAGGTTTCATTGGACAGCTCCTGAGGTGTTGGCTTCCGGTGCCTGATCCAGCGATTCGGTTGTTTGGCCAGCTGTAGCAGAATCAGCGTGCTAAGTTGGGCTCGGTGAACCAGACTTTCAATGTTGATAAACTCCTGGCTGCTGTGAATCTTTCCTCCCAGAACCCCCAGAGTGTCAACATTGGGAAGGCCGGCTGCAGTCAGGTTGTTACCATCGCAGCAGCCTCCAGTGGCTTCCCATACCAGCGGGGTGCCCAGCTGCTTTGAGCAGTCGGTAACCAGCTGAAAAAGAGATAGGTGTGCTTTGTTCAATGACTTAGGTGGACGGCCAAACCCGCCGTGTAGGTTAAGGCTGATGCCATTCTTCAGATTGATCTGTTGCTGAATTCGTTGTAACTGCTGCTTACACCACAGCTCATCGTCACTAATCCGGGTGCGGATATTAAAGCGGCATCTAGCCCGATCGGGGACCTGATTAGTGGTAACACCACCATTGACGATGCCAACATTAAGAGTTACGCCTTCACGCTGACCGTTGAGCCTGTCTAATTCTGTGATGAATTCAGCCAAGGCGCAGATCGCATTGCGGCCTAAATGATGCTCACGACCGGCATGAGCAGCGACGCCTTTTACGATCACTGTGAAATTGCCACTGCCTTTGCGCTCTCCGGCAAGCTGCCCATTGGGTAAAGCCGGCTCATAGATCATTCCCAGATCATGATGCGCTGCTTGTTGAGTGATAATGGAGGCAGAGCCGGGTGAACCGATCTCTTCATCAGGGTTCAGCAGGACGGTCCAGCCTAATTGACTGCTTAGAGAGGAATTTTCGAATGCTGAGAGGGCTTCCAGCATCACTAAAATACCGCCTTTCATATCGCTAACGCCGGGTCCTCTCAGTGTTTGAGGGTCAAGCCAGTCGCATTGTTGAAAATCAGAATCCGGTGGAAAGACGGTATCCAGATGGCCGCTGAGTAAAATCTGAAGAGGGGCTTCAGGCCGCTTCCTGAACAAATGCAGGTCCCCCAGGGGGTGTTCTAATTCGTTGCCATCGGTTTGATATAACAGATAGGGTGGCAGCTGAACTTGCTCATGTGTACAGCCTAACCTTTGCTGGAAGGTTTTACCCAGAAGCCTTCCAGTGTCATCGACGCCTGCTTTATTCAGGGTGCCTGAATTGATCCCGGCCAGCTCAATCAGTGATTCAGTTAATGCGGGTTGTCGCTCTGTGATTTTTCTCAGTAGGGAACTCATGGGCAAACACCGGTTAAAAGCCCATTTTCAGGGCTAGCATCGCCTGAGCTAATCGTTGCAGGCCTTTATTCATATCCGGATAAGGAATAATGAGAGAAGGGGCAAGGCGTAATACATTCGGGCCCGCAATGAGAACCATTACTCCCTGTTCTTCAGCCAGCTTTAATAGCTCCCGCGATTTTCCCTGCCAGGATACTTTTAGCTCACAACCGATAAGCAGGCCTTCTACACGAATATCTTTAAACAGGCCGATTTTCTGATTCAGCTGTTTGAGTCCGCTAAGAAACATTGTCTGACGCTGTTTGACGCCTGCGAGCAGAGTTGGGTCATTAATTAATTTGAGTGCCGTTGATGCAACAGAGCAGGCTAGCGGATTGCCACCGTAAGTACTGCCATGTGAGCCCAGGCTGAAGCTTTCAGCGATCACTTTAGTGGTTAACATCGCGCCTATGGGAAAGCCGCCTCCCAGTGCTTTGGCCGAGGTTAGAATGTCCGGGATAACGTCATAGTTCTGGTAAGAGAACAAAGCGCCGGTACGTCCCATACCGGTCTGAATCTCATCAAATATCAGTAGGGCGTTATATTGTGTGCAGAGGGCACGTAACCCTTCAAGAAAAACCGGCTCTGCGGGAATAATGCCTCCCTCTCCCTGAATAGGTTCGACGATGACGGCGCAGGTTTTATCGGACAGATGATATTCCAGAGTGGCCAGATCATTATAAGGGAGATGCGTAATATCGCCGGGAAGAGGTTCAAAGCCCTCACAGTATTTGGCCTGACCACCCGCTGTAACGGTAAATAGAGTGCGGCCATGAAAACCGTTATTGAAGGCGATAATTTCCGTTTTATCGGCACCAAAATTGTCTTTTGCGTACTTGCGCGCAAGCTTCAGTGCTGCCTCGTTGGCTTCGGCACCTGAGTTCGAAAAATAGACCTGTTGCGCGAAAGTGGCTTTAGTTAACTGCTCAGCAAGTTGGATGGCGGGTTCGTTAGTCCAGACGTTACTCAGATGCCAGAGCTTCTGGCTCTGTTCCTGGAGCGTGTTAACCAGCTCAGGGTGGCAGTGTCCCAGTGCGTTAACGGCGATACCGCCAGCAAAATCGATATATTCCTTACCGGCCTGATCCCAAACCCGGGAACCTGCTCCGCGTACAGGGATAATCTGGCTGGGTGCATAATTGGGCACCATGACATCATCAAAGCCTTTCCGGCTAATCGTTTTATCCATATTCCAGAGCCTCTAGGTACAAACTTATTGGTAAGTTTAGACGCTGGAATAGATAGAGCTGTAGTTTTGTTGATGATATGACCAAAAAAAAGCACCTAAAAAGGTGCTTTAATAACTATCGTATAGACTAACTTATAAGGCGTCGGTGCCTGTTTCGCCAGTACGAATACGGATTGCCTGCTCCAGAGGAGTAACAAAAATTTTGCCATCGCCAATTTTGCCAGTATTTGCAGTTGCGCTGATCGCTTCAATAACCTGATCGACCAGGTTGTCTTCAATAGCCGCTTCGATTTTGACTTTAGGAAGGAAATCAACCACGTACTCTGCGCCGCGATAAAGCTCGGTATGACCCTTCTGACGGCCAAAACCTTTTACTTCAGTAACAGTGACGCCCTGAATACCTATCTCTGACAGGGCTTCACGTACATCATCTAGTTTGAACGGCTTAATTACCGCGCTTACCAGTTTCATAATTATTTTCCTCGCTTGGGTCTGTGTATCCTGTGAGTAGTTCCCACAAGTAGCAGGCAGTTGGAGATCAATCTAATAAACTGGATCTAGTATACCCAGAATCAATGACTTAATAAAATCTCAGAAGGGGAGCCGAAGCTCCCCTTTAGGTTGATATGTTTATTCTGCGGGGGGAGTTATTTACCCGATGTAAATTCTGGGTAAGCTTCCATACCACATTCTGCGATATCGACACCTTCGTACTCTTCCTCTTCGCTAACACGGATACCGATAACTGCTTTGAGGATAGACCACACAATCAGACTGGTTCCGAATACCCATCCGAAGATAGTTACCGCACCGATCAGCTGGCCGCTCAGGCTTACATCACTATTAGTCACAGGTACCAGTAACAGTCCCAGCAGGCCACATACACCGTGGACCGAGATCGCACCAACAGGATCATCAATGCGCATCTTGTCCAGGGTGATGATAGCGAAGACCACCAGAATACCACCGATTGCACCGAACAGCGTCGCTTGCAGGGCCGTTGGCGTTGATGGTTCAGCGGTTATGGCAACCAGACCAGCCAGAGCGCCGTTCAACAGCATAGTCAGGTCAGCTTTACCGAATAGCATACGAGCGGTAATCAAAGCTGCAATAGCACCACCTGCAGCCGCAGCGTTGGTGTTAAGGAAAACCATTGCTACCGAGTGAGCGCTGTTGATATCGCCCAGTTTCAGAACAGAACCACCGTTGAAACCGAACCAACCCATCCATAGGATAAACGTTCCGAGTGTCGCCATCGGCAGGTTAGCACCTGGAATCGCGTTTACGCCGTTCGCAGTATATTTGCCTTTACGGGCACCCAGTAACAGAACACCAGCGAGAGCTGCAGCAGCACCGGCCATGTGAACAATGCCGGAACCTGCGAAGTCAGAGAAGCCAAGATCACCGAGATTGTACATGCCGAAAACGTCTTCGCCGTTCCAGGTCCATGCACCTTCCATTGGATAGATTATGCCGGTCATAACTACTGCGAACGCAAGGAAAGCCCAAAGCTTCATACGCTCGGCAACAGCACCGGATACGATAGACATAGCGGTTGCTACGAATACGACCTGGAAGAAGAAGTCAGACGCGCCTGAGTAAACAGAACCACCGTTGAATCCTTCTTCAGCAGAGTCAGCCAGAACCTGTTCAACATCGACGGATTCGATACCGCTTAAGAAGATACCGCCGCCGTACATTAATTCATAACCGCATACCAGATACATGATGCAGGCAATCGCAAACAGTGCAACGTTCTTAGTTAGAATCTCTGTCGTGTTCTTAGAACGTACCAGACCTGCTTCAAGCATGGCGAAACCCGCCGCCATCCACATAACTAATGCACCACACACCAGAAAATAAAAGGTGTCCATTGCATATTGTAATTCAAAAATTTGGTTTTCCATCATTCCCCCTGAAGCCTATGCTTAGAGTTGTTTTAAAGTGTTTAAAAAGTACTTACAGCGCGCTGTCGCCAGTTTCACCGGTACGGATTCGGATGACTTGTTCTACCGGCATTACAAAGATCTTTCCGTCGCCAATTTTACCGGTCTGAGCCGTTTTGCTGATCGCTTCGACAACCTGATCTACGATGCTGTCTTCCACCGCAGCGTCGACCTTAACTTTGGGTAGAAAATCTACGACGTATTCTGCGCCACGGTAAAGTTCGGTATGGCCTTTCTGACGACCAAAGCCTTTTACTTCGGTTACAGTGATGCCTTGTACGCCGATTTCGGAAAGGGCTTCACGGACATCATCCAGCTTGAACGGTTTAATGATTGCTGAGATAAGTTTCATGGGATCTGAATCTCCACTAAGTAAAACTGTTTTAAAAAACTACGCTGATTAAGCAGTGCAGCGGTTAAAGGATTGGCTTGAATAAAGCACTGCACATGCCATTGTTTTAATATTTGTTTATTATCAATAGGTTGCAGGGTTATTTGGGCAGTTGTTTGTGAGGGGGTAGCGGTTTTGGTGTGAATTCGGGAGAGGTTACTGGTGCACGATTTTTGTGCAGGCCCTTTTTTGGTGCAGTGGTGCGGGTGCTGTTTTTCGGTGCAGGCTAAAAAGCAGGTCCTGTTGTTGCTATAGTTGTAGTTACTGTTTGAATAGTCATCTCTCTGTGGCGGATAAAAGTGCTTAATAACGTCTCAGCTGTATAAACAACCTGTCGGAATATAAAGTTATATGATCAACTCTAAGTTACTGGAAGGTATTAGCGAACAGATTGGCCAGTTGTTTGAACAGGCCAGGCAGAGCTCAACTGATGCGGAACTAAAGCCTCAGATAAAAGCGTTGCTGCAGGGTACATTTAGTCGGATGGAACTGGTTACTCGCGAGGAATTTGATGCGCAAAGTGCTGTGCTGGCCAGGACCCGGATAAAGCTTGAACAGCTACAGCAACAATTAGATCAATTGGAAAATTCTGCCAGATCGGATCGTTAGTCGCTGAAGGATAAACTTATGAATCAGCCGATGTATGCCTGTATTTTACCTGATTTAAGCTATCAGTTTGCGACCCGGGAGTATTTGAATATGCTGGGCTGGCAAAGTGATGTTTCAGGTACTCCCTTAGCGCAGGTGCACTCTGATGAAACGTTATTTGAGCTGCAGCATGGCATGATGCTGGCTCGGTCTAATGGTAGTTCTGCATTGACCTGGCGGCCTTTCGAAGAGGATAACGGCCTCTGGCTGCAGCTGGAAATATGCTGGAATCCTATTGCAGAGCTTTACATTGTAAATGCGATGCGGACTCAGCAGGCGGCTGCCCGGGAGTTAGCGAGGGATCCGGATGATGGGCTTTTTGCTTATACACCCCAGGCCGTCATGTTGCTCGATGATGAGAATAGAATCTACCGCATTAACCCCAGCTTTTCTGAAGTGAGTGGTTTCTCTCTTGAAGATGTCGTCGGTCAGGGGCCCGGGATAGTGACTAACCGGGATATTGCCCCAGAGTTATTCGATCATCTATGGCAGCAATTAATGTTGCGGGGTTACTGGGAAGGTGAATTATGGAATCGGCATAAGGATGGCCATAGTTATCCGGCCTGGTATAGCCTGATGGCGCTTCGGGATGAAAGTTCAGACATTACCGGTTTTGTTGCTCAGTTTTCGGATATCACCAGTTGTTATAGTGGCCAGCATCGTTTCAGCCATACCAGTTATGATGCGCTGACCGGACTGCCTGATGAGCAGATGCTGTTGGATCAGCTAAATCAGCGGCTGTTGAAAGGCAGTCTGTATAACCAAAATAGTGGCCTTATTCTGATACAGCTTGATAGTGGAGGGTGTGAAACCGAGCAGGTAATCACAGCGATGGCTGCGAGGTTAGGTGCTCAGGTACGGGAATCAGACCTGTTGGCGCTCGATCAGATGAATCATTTTGTGATGGTATTGGATTACTGCCCTGATGAGATGGTCATGGAGCAGTTTGCCGATCGCGTTATGGCTGTTTTGCAGGAGGATGTTGAGGTGTCCGGTGAGCTGATACCTTTTACCTTCTCTGTAGCAGGAGTCCTGGCGGATAATAAGGGGCTGAGTGCCGAACTGATGCTCGACCGTGCCCGATTGGTAGTGAACTCAGCGGAAGGAGAGACAGGTTTCCGACTGTATGACTCATCGCTGGGCAGCGGCAAAGTGTTAAGCCGGGATGAATTGTTAGCGGGGGTTTCGGGTAGTGGATTACAGCTGCGTTTCAATCCGGTTTATGCATTAGAAGGGCACCACCTTACTGCGGCTGAAGTGACGTTACTGATGAACCACCCGCAACAAGGGAATCTGTCGCCAGAGCAGTTTATCCCTCAGCTCTCCCGTTACGGTTTATTGGAAGAGTATCACCAGCAACTGGAACAACAGTTGTCCCCCATGATTAAACTTTGGGGTGGTTTTGAGCAGTTTCATAATCTCTGTATTCGGCTACAGGATGAAGAGCTGTTTTCGATAGCGGTCATTGATAACCTGATTCGTCTGATGGTTAAGGCCGGGCTTCCGCCACAGCGCCTGATGATTATTCTGAACGCATCTCAGATGTACCTGTTTCCGGATGAAATAGAAGAGCTAAAAGCAAAAGGGGCGTTACTACTACTGGACTTGCAAGAAACCTCTATAGAGCGGCTGCCAGATCCGCTTTTCCCGGATATGCTGTTATTGAATGCCGAGCTGGTTGAGACGCAGATGCGTGAAGACCGGTCGAGCAGAAGAGTTGAGCAGCTGATTGCCTCCGCCCGGGAGAACGGTTTGGAAGTGTTAGCGGAAGGGGTTCGAACGACAGGGCAAATGACTCGGCTAACGCTGCAGGGTTGTAGTCGTATGAGTGGCAATTATGTGGGCCGTGATCTGTCACTGGAACAGCTGATCGAGCGGTTAGATCTGGAGCATTAAGCGGTTTAACATATAACAAGTGCGTAACGATTTAATGTATACGTACCTTTATGAATCCATGGATGGATTACTATGACATTAGCAATAGTTAACACCCGGGCGCAGCTCGGTATCCAATCACCTCCGGTTGCAGTGGAGGTTCATCTATCGGGTGGTCTCCCCTGTTTTATAATTGTTGGCATGCCCGAAACCGGGGTGAAAGAGAGCCGGGAACGGGTACGTAGTTCTTTACTAAATAGCGGTTTTGAGTTTCCTGCCCGGCGTATCACCGTCAACCTGGCTCCTGCCGATCTGCCTAAAGAGGGGGGGCGTTATGATTTAGCGATTGCGATCGGTATTCTGATCGCTAGTAAACAGCTCCCGCAGCACTGTGCTGATGAATTCGAGTTCCTTGCTGAGCTGGCTCTGTCTGGTCGTTTGCGCCCGGTTTCAGGCGTGCTTCCAGTGGCGCGAAGTTGCCGTGAGGCGGGGCGAAGCCTTTGGTTGGCGAGTGAAAGTCTGAGTGAAGCGGAGTTAGTAAACGGGTTAACACTTTTTGGTGCCAACTCCCTGTTGGCCGTTAGCAATCATCTTTCGGGTGCCCAGCTGATTGAGACTGCGGTATCAAACAGGTCGGTAGAGATAGCGGACGGTGGTTCTGATATGGCTGATGTCAGAGGACAATATCAGGCTAAACGGGCGTTAGAGATAGCGGCAGGAGGAGGGCATAATCTACTGCTTTGTGGCCCTCCCGGGAGTGGGAAAAGCATGTTGGCCAGCCGTTTGCCGGGTATTCTTCCACCACTGGAGTCCGATGAATTACTCGATATTGCCGCTATCTATTCGGTAGCCGGAGTGAAGGAACCGAAATTATTTGCCGGTATTCGTCCGTTTCGTAATCCCCATCATACGGCATCAGCCGTGGCGTTGGTGGGCGGTGGTAGTAACCCTCGCCCTGGTGAGATTTCTTTGGCGCATCAGGGGGTGTTGTTTTTGGATGAACTGCCGGAGTACAGTCGGCAGGTGTTGGAAGTTATGCGCGAGCCGCTAGAGTCCGGCGAGATCCATATTTCCCGGGCGGCACTTCAAACTAGTTTTCCCGCCAGTTTTCAGCTCATTGCTGCTATGAATCCATGTCCTTGCGGATATAGAGGAGACCAGAGTGGTCGGTGTCGCTGTACACCGGATCAGGTGCAGCGATATCAGGGGAAAATTTCCGGGCCGTTACTGGACCGGATAGATTTGCAGAGCTGGGTGCCCGGGTTGACCCCGGAACAGCTAATGGGGCCGCTTGAAAGCAGTGAGAGCAGCGGGCAGATCAGGGCCCGGGTTATCAAGGCACGTGCCCGTCAGATGCAGAGACAGGGTTGTATTAATGATCGCCTCGGGGTTAAAGGGTTGGAACAATATTGCTGCCTGGGTACCGAGCAGGAAAAGCTTTTAATGCAGGCTATGAGCCGTATGGGCTTATCTGCCCGGGCTACGCACCGGGTGCTAAAGGTATCGAGAACGATTGCAGATTTGCATGACGAATCGGAAATTAGTAGTGCGGCATTGTTGGAGGCTATTGGTTTGCGGCGCTCTCCGCTGTGATCTGACAACCGCTTTCGAGCAGTACTTTGAATTTGTCATAAGAGACGGGCTTGCTATAGAGATAGCCTTGAGCCTGATGGCAGCCAAAGCGGGCCAGGAAATTAAGTTGTTGTGAGGTTTCTACACCTTCAGCGATCACTTCTTTGTTCAGGCTGCGCGCCAGGCGAATAATCGCTTTGACTATTTCCCGGTCATCGGGATTTTGATTCACGCCTGAGACAAAAGAGCGGTCGATTTTCAGGCTGCTGATAGGCAGTGTTTGTAGTAGCGAGAAAGAAGAGTAACCGGTGCCAAAATCATCCAAAGAAAAATTGATCCCCAGTTTATGAAGCCCTTCGATGCCTTCCCGAACATGCAGTTCGTTATTAAACAAAGCAGATTCGGTTAATTCAAACTCGAGAATAGCGGTGTCTATTGAGTATTTCTCGATCAGACGCTGGATTGTCCGACACAGGTAACTGTCCTGAAACTGTCGGAAGGAGAGATTTATACTGAGTCTTTCAATTGCTAATCCACTTGCCTGAAGTCGCTGAATGTCTTCGCCTGCCTGCTGAATTACCCAGTAGCCAATAGGTACTATCAGGCCGGTACGCTCAGCAGTAGGAATAAAGGCATCGGGGTAAATTAATCCTTTCTCGGGGTGTCTCCAGCGTATCAGCCCTTCTGCGCCAATAATCTTCCCGCTGCTGATATCGACTCTGGGTTGATAGAAGAGTTCGAATTCGTTACGGCGTATGGCGTTGATGAGCTCTGGTTCAATAGCGATCTGGGATTCGTCAGAGCGGTGTTGTTTCTGATCAAAAATTGCATAGCTGCAACTACTAGTTGCTTTTGCTTTTATGCGGGCCTGGGTTGCCTGATGAACCAGAGTGTCTATTTCGCAGCTGTGTTCCGGGACAAGTGCGACCCCGATACTGCAAGGAAGAATAACCTCCAGCTCATGATAAAGGTAGGGCTCGGTCAAGCTATGTAATATTTTATTACAGAGCTGTGTTGTCTGAGATGTCAGGTCTTCATCTACCGGCGTTTCTTGCAGCAGAACGAATTCATCATTACCGAGTCGTGATAATTGGCCTGGGATAAGGGCTGCGAGCCGTTTGCTCATCTCCTTAACGATTATGTCGCCAGCAGAATAACCGTTGATATTGTTAAATCGTCTGAAACCGTCCAGGTCGACACTGATGAGTGCTAACTGAGAGGATGTATCACCCTTCCTGATCCGTTGCAGCTTCTGTGATAACTGTTTATAGAACTGCTGCCGGTTTGTCATGCCGGTTAGCGGATCTAACTGTTTTAGATGGGTTAACTCGGTATTGTATCGATTCACCATCAGGTTATAGCAAATGACTCTCTTAAAGATTTCATCTGTGAGTTCTGAGGTGATGACGAAGTCGCTGGCGCGCCAGAGCATAAATTCATCAATGCGGTCTGTCGTTAATTGGTGGTCAAATATAATGACAGGGATCAGAGGGTGCTGCTGTCGTAGGAAGTGTAATTCAGAGAGGGCGTTGGTGTCAGTAAAACAGCTGTGTAGAAATATAAGTTTGAAAACATTCTTATCTAGTTTTTCGGTAGCCTGATCAAAGCTACATTGCTGGAAGTCGCATTGATTTTGTGCCAGTAAGTCGACCAGCGTAGTGGTATCAAAACCACAACTGTCGATGATCAGGCATTTTGTTTGTTCTGTATCGCTGCGAGTTACAGATAACATATTTAATGTTCTTGAGAATAAACAGCCATGTTTGTTCTCGTTTATTTCTACTGATAAGACAATTCAATCCGTGCGATAATTGTCCCCCTGTAAGCCTTTTAAGAGTAACACGTCAAAGCTTATGGTCAAACAGATGTTCGATTAATTAATTCATTTAAAACAATGAATTAGCGTCTTTATCTGCGTATTTTCTACGGTTAACTATATTGTATCGGCTGAGTGTGTCTAAAACTTTAGCTGTAAAGGTTGTTATTTAGATGGCAAAACTTAATCCCAAGCAACGTGAAGCTGTGGACTATATTAGCGGCCCTCTCTTGGTTTTGGCTGGGGCTGGCTCGGGTAAAACCAGCGTGATTACCCGTAAGATCGCTTATCTGATTGAGGTTTGCGGGATAAAAGCACATAACATTGCCGCAGTGACATTTACCAATAAGGCATCCCGGGAGATGAAGGAGCGGGTTTCTTCTCTGGTACAGGGCAATGCGACCCGGGGCTTGACCGTTTCTACTTTTCATAACCTGGGGCTGACCATTATCCGTAAAGAGCATAAAACGCTGGGCTTTAAAGCCGGCTTTTCACTGTTTGATGATCAGGATACTAAAGCGCTATTGAAAAGTCTGTTGCTGCATGAAGGCGAAGAAACGGATCAACTGGATTTTATCCAACATACAATATCTAACTGGAAGAACGATATGTTGGGGCCTGCACAGGCATTGGCCCAAGCGGAAGGCCCTGCTGATGTGCTGGCTGCCCGGGCGTACGAGGCTTATCAGAAGAGTTTAAAAGCGTATAACGCTGTGGATTTTGATGATCTGATTTTGTTGCCGGTGGAGCTGTTTATCAATCATGGGGATATTCTTGAACGTTGGCAGAATAAAATCCGCTACCTGTTGGTTGATGAGTATCAGGATACCAATGTTACTCAATACCTTCTGGTTAAAATGCTGGTCGGTGTCAGGGGAATGCTGACAGTAGTGGGAGATGATGATCAATCCATCTATTCCTGGCGGGGGGCTCGTCCCGAGAACCTGGTGCAGCTACAAGATGATTTTCCATCGTTAAAAGTTGTTAAGCTGGAACAGAACTACCGCTCTACGGGCCGCATTCTGAAAGCGGCAAACACCGTTATCTCAAACAACCCTCATGTCTTTGATAAGACGCTGTGGAGCGATATGGGATTTGGTGATCCTATTCGGGTGGTATTTACCCGCAACGAAGATGCTGAATGTGAGCGTATAGCGACAGAGATACTGGACTTTCATCTGCGCCGAAAACGCCAGTTCAAAGACTTTGCCATTTTGTATCGGGGTAACCACCAGGCTCGATTATTGGAGCTGAAGTTACAAAGCTATCAGGTGCCCTACAAGCTCAATGGGGGCACTTCATTTTTTGCGCGTGCCGAAATAAAAGACATCATGTCTTACCTGAAAGTATTGGTGAATCCTGATGATGATAATGCTTTTCTTCGAATCATTAATTTACCCCGGCGGGAGATTGGGCATACGACCCTTCAGGGTTTGGGGGAGTATGCGTCTGAGCGTCATACCAGTCTGTTTAATGCCTGCAGTGAGTTAGGGCTTGAGCAAGTATTAAAGCCGGCGCAGGTCGATCGGTTGCGGCGTTTCAAAAACTGGCTGGAAGGTATTTACCAGCAGAGTGAAAGGGGAGATCCGATCGATGCTGTACGAAAGATGGTGGATGATATTGATTTTGCTGGCTGGATCGCACAGAACAGCTCTGGTGAAACGGTGGCCGATCGACGGATGCAGAATGTTTGGATCTTAGTTGATTCGTTGCGTAATACTCTCGATCGGTTACAGGAAGATGACCCTGATGCGGGGCTTCGCGAAGCCATTGCCCGACTGATACTGATGGATATCATGGAAAGGCAGGAGGAAGAGGATGATTCTGATCGGGTGCAATTGATGACACTGCATGCCTCTAAAGGGCTGGAATTTCCTCATGTTTACCTGATGGGGATGGAAGAGGAGATCCTGCCTCATCGAAACAGCATTGAAAATGGTGATATTGAAGAGGAACGCCGGTTAGCCTATGTAGGGATAACTCGAGCAAAAGAGACACTGACTATGACGCTGGCGCGAAAGCGGAAGCAATTTGGTGAGCTGATCGATTGCCAGCCAAGCCGCTTTCTCGATGAATTACCGGAAGATGACTTAGTGTATGAAGGTCGGGGTGAAGTCTGCGAAGTTGCTAACAAAGCGCGGGGGAATGCGACGTTGAGTGGGTTGCGTGGGTTATTAGATGATCTTTGAAGGATATAAATTAAAAAAGGCCGCGAAAGCGGCCTTTTTTAATTCGTTACACTTACTTCGCGCTGTCGAGCATGTGCTCTATAGAAGCTTTGATCTCATCATCTGAACAGCTTGCACAGGTACCACGTGGAGGCATGGCATTGATACCGTTGATAGCGTTGCTCACCAGTGTATCAAGACCTTTATTGGCACGCTCAGCCCAATCGCTGGTACCAAATTTAGGTGCATCCAGAACACCTGAAGCGTGACATGCAGCACAGCTGGCGCTGTATACATCAGCACCTGAACGCGCACCACCTGCAGCAGCAGGAGCAGCAGCGCCGCCACAGTCATCACCTTCTACACATACAGAACCAACGGGCTTGATACGCTCTGCAATAGCATCGTTATCAGTGTTGGCCATAGTAGAGGTAGCCAGGAAACCCAATGCAACAGCAAACAGGGCAGAAATAGCTTTGGCAGCAAATTTACTCACAGTCACGACCTCATCATCGCTAATTATAGAAAAAGGGTGCTGTAGGGATAGCCTCAATGGCTTGTTACAGCATCAATAATTTTTTGTCGGCCGGGATTATAACGGTAAATAGACACAACGAAAATGGGTGTAGCTCTGATAAGGACTAAATAATTAGTAACAGATAAGGGAAATGTTTGAAGTTCGACGCAAAGGATTGACCTGACGGAGGGGTAATTAACGCATTTCATGTTGCCGGATAGCGACGTAAAGGGTATTTTATTCGTCTGTTTTTTTCTTTTCTTTTGCAGGGCTGCAAGCCAGTCAGATGTCGCGTAACTTAAATACCGTAAAAGGACTTATTATGGTGGCTAGTTGCTTATTTTTTACTGTAAGTACTTCATCTATCGACCAAGGTCGAAGTGAAGGGATTGCAGGAGGCTTTTGATGGACCAGAAGCCATTCGTTTCTGTTACTCGCCGCCTTCACGGTTTATTTGTTACCTCTGCCGCGGTAGTTCTATTAATTACTGGGCTGGTAGTGCTTTGTGTTGAGTTGGTAACCAGCCGGAATCAGTTAATTGAAAGAGCGGGATTGTTTACCGGGCTTACCTCTCCCCATTTGGCCAATGTGTTAGCTCTCGATTCGCCCATTCTGGCGCATAAGCTGCTGGAGAACTATTTTTCTGAGCCGGATCTGCTGGGTATTTATGTTTATCGTAATGACGGTAGCTTGCTTGTCGAATTGAGCAAGCCTGAGTTAACTCTGCCGCTTCCTGAACCGTCCTTCCTGTTGAGATCCCAGCTTGAGGTATCACATAGCTTCAGCTTTGATCTGTTTGAGTACAGTATGCCTGTCAGAACAAATCGGGGTCTGGAAGGGCAGATTTATCTTCAATACAGTCTTGCCGGGGTAAAGCAAAAAGTTCTGTTTTATCTGTTGTTTGGTGTTTCTTTATACCTCTTATCGCTCTTAGGGGTTTACCTGTTATCTAAACGGATTCAAGCGGGTCTGACGGAGCCGATAGATCAGTTGTTAGATGCCATGGAGCAGGTTAGCGTGCATCAGAATTACGACTTAAAGATCTATGAAAGCCGCAAGAAAACTGAACTAAGTAGTTTAATTAGCGGCTTTAATCGTATGCTGGTCGAAATAAATAAAAATGCCCGCGAGCTGAAGAGCCATCAAAAAGTCATTGAACAACATGTGTATTTTGATCCCCTGACGGGTTTGGCGAATCGCAGACTACTTATGCAAAACATGGAGCGCGAGGTGGTACGCGCGCGACGAACTAAGCAGTTTGGTGCGTTGGTTTACATGGATCTGGATCACTTTAAAACGATAAATGATTCTCTGGGGCACAGTGTTGGTGATGCAATTCTGAACAGTGTTTCTGCTCGCATACGAAAAGCGATACGACAAGCGGATACGCCCGCGCGTTTAGGGGGGGATGAGTTTGTCGTGTTACTGCCGGAGCTGGGGCAAAATGAGTCTTCTGCCAGTCATAATGCCCTGAGCGTGGCGGAAAAGGTTCGTCAGTCGATCTCTGAAGTGCATTCTATTGAGGGCCGGTCCTTACATGTGACTCCGAGTATTGGTATTGCGTTGTTTGACGGCGCTAATGACCAGTTTGAGAACCTTATAATGCAAGCTGATCTGGCAATGTATCGGGCAAAAGAAGAGGGGCGTAATCAGGTTCAATTTTTTCTTGAGCAGATGCAGGAACATGCAGATCATCGGCAACAGATTGAAGAGCGCCTAAGAGAAGCGATTGAAAAAGACCGGCTTTATGTCAGTTATCAGCCATTGGTGCGGGGTGCTGGTAAGATAGTGGGTGCTGAAGCGCTACTTCGCTGGCCCGATGGGGAAAATGGTTTAATTAACCCTTCAGCCTTTATACCGATTGCTGAGATGACCGATTTGATATGCTGTCTGGGTAACTGGGTCTTGACCGAAGTCTGCCGCCAGATGGCCGAGTGGGAGGCTCAAGGGCGGGTTTTAGTGGTGTCAGTCAATATCAGTCCGCGCGAATTTCAGCAGGAAAACTTTGTAGAACAGGTACAGGAAGTTGTCATATCGACCGGGGTTCGGGCGGACTGTTTAGTCTTTGAGCTGACAGAAGGCGTGCTGTTAACCAATGTTGATAAAGTAAGAAACAAAATGAGACGCCTGTCTGAGCTAGGTATTCGTTTCTCACTGGATGACTTTGGCACTGGGTATTCATCGTTGCAGTACCTTAAACAGTTACCAATCAATACCTTGAAGATAGATCAGTCCTTTGTCAGAGATATCACCACTGATAGTAATGATGCTGCCATAGTTGCAACTATCATCGCCATGGCAAGAAGTCTGGATATTGATGTCGTGGCTGAAGGTGTTGAGAAGAAAGAAGAACTGGCGTATCTCATCAAGTGCGGCTGCACATTGTTTCAGGGGTTTTACTTCAGTCGTCCGGTCCGGGCGAAACGCATGGCAAGCCTGATCCCTTCAAAACAGCAGGATCAAGTGTGTGAGGTGCAGATACAAACGTTGCCAACGCATCAGTTTACAGACTAAGTATTCGCTATATTTAGTTTGATCTGAAGCCCTGCATTAAGATTGAAAAAGTTGCCTTAGCGATAGACAGTGTATAGTTAGATCGGTAATATACACGCCCTCATCATTCGTGATGAACTGCGCGCCTGTAGCTCAGCTGGATAGAGTAGCAGGTTCCGATCCTGTTGGTCGGGGGTTCGAATCCCTCCAGGCGCGCCAAATAAACGTTATTTATAACGTTCTGATTCCATACGGAATTTGCTACACCATCCACCTGAGCTACAGGCGCACAGTTCGCTTCGTGTTCATGAGAAAGTATGGAGTGGTCACAGTATGGTCACAGTGCCGCTATAGCTCAGTTGGTAGAGCAACTGACTTGTAATCAGTAGGTCCCGAGTTCGACTCTTGGTGGCGGCACCATTTTTATCAGGTTTCTTTATCGAAACCGTACAATGTTTGATTTCTTATGCCGGTATAGCTCAGTTGGTAGAGCAACTGACTTGTAATCAGTAGGTCCCGAGTTCGACTCTTGGTGCCGGCACCATTTCTTCCTTTCTCTTCCCAAATGCTTTTAAAATATTTAAGCAGACGCCAAAAAGTCCTAGTGGCAGCCTCTTTTTTTAGAGTTTAGCTCTTTGTTCTTAGCGTGATTCGGTTACGCTAAAATACAGAGTCTAGTTAGTTTCTTTCCGGACAAGTATTGTTCCTCTGAGGTATAAGCTCCATGTTAAACTCATGAATCGGCATAGGCTTTTATCATGAAGCATAAAGCCGCAGCATCTTATTTACTCTCACGATAAAGTCGCATTCTGGATCCAAAGATGGCTATCGCTAAATCTCCGTCTAAATTAACCTTACCGCGGATTAATCCGGGCGTTGTTACGGTTGTAGACTACCTGATTCACAAGTTTCCGCAGGTCGGTGCCCAGGTATGGCAGCAACGGGCGATCGATGGGAAGTTGCATTGGCATGATGGAACCACTATATCCTTTACGACGCCCTATCGGTCGCAGCAACGCGTCTATTATTACCGAGAAGTGGAATGCGAGTCTGTGGTTCCCTTTAACGAAACAATCTTATTTACAGACGCGGATATTCTGGTCGCCTATAAACCGGCCTTTCTTCCGGTCACGCCTGGTGGAAATTATGTGAACGAATGTCTGCAGAATCGGTTACGGGTAAAAACGGGGATGGATAACCTACAGGCTTTACACCGTATTGATCGTGTCACAACTGGACTGGTGATGTTTTCGGTTAACCCTGAAACGAGTCATCTGTACCACCAGTTGTTTGCCTCCAGACAAATACATAAGACCTATCAAGCAGTAGCCAGGATTGATATCGGTTCTGATGAGCCTACGCGTGGTCAGCAATGGGAGGTTGCTAACCGGATGGAATCTGCTGAACCGCGTTTTCTGATGCGGGTTACTGATGGGACCCCTAATAGTCATTCTCGGATTCGTTGCTTAGATCGATTCGAGGATAAGGCGCTATTTGAGTTAGAACCGGTTACCGGTAAAACGCATCAGTTGCGGGTTCATATGCAGGCGCTTGGATGGCCCATCTTACACGACCGTTATTACCCGGTATTACAATCTAAGTCGGCCGATAATGTTGACCAGCCTTTGCAGTTGCTGGCACAGCAGTTACGTTTTATCGATCCGGTGAGATCGCAACCCAGAGCCTTTCATTGTGGTTTTGAAATAAACCCGGTGACGGGGCTGTTTGAAAAGGTGTAAGCATCGCTGTTTAAGTGTTTTAGCAACGCTGTCTTTAGTGTGAGATAAAGCCTCTAAAAGGGCAGACCGATCTGATATCGATAGAGAACCTATCGGCCTTATCCTCAGCGATGTATCGCTAAGTGTTATGCACGGTTCCTGTGGATAACTGTGTGTAAATTATATGGGCTCTTTAGTTGGAGGGCCTGATTTACAGGGGACTGAGTGGTTGGCGGTTATTTGATCGGACTTGGTTCTATTATGTGAGTTAATATTGTCACTACCTTTCATCGTGAGCATCTAGTGCTTAGGTTAGTGTTTTATGGGGAGCAGCTTTTCCTTCAGCGCCTGTTGAAGAGTTAACCCATACCGCTGGAGGTTGCCAGTTTTTGGACCAACTGTGGATCTCTGTTGCTGGCATAGGGCGTGCGATACCGTAGCCCTGAGCTATCTCACAGCCGAGTTGTAACAGAGATACCCCCTGTTCAGGAGTCTCAACACCCTCTGCAACGATATCGCGCTGGAATGCTTTCGCCAGGCCGAGCACCGCTTTAATAATTGCCATGTCTTCTGAGTTGCTGAGCATGCCGTTTACAAAAGTCCGGTCAATCTTAAGTACTTCAACAGGGAGATACTTAAGGTAGGTGAGCGAGGAATATCCGGTTCCGAAATCGTCCAGAGCGAATTTCACGCCCATCTGAGAGCAGATTTTCATCGTTTTCGAGACCTGCTGCAGGTCTTGCAGTGCACTGCTTTCAAGAATCTCTAGCTCAAAATTGGCAGGATTAGCCGTTGGATGAGCCGTTAATAATTGATGTAGTTGTTTTGAGAAACGGCTGTCTTGAAGTTGTTGCGCGCTGATATTAACGCTGACCCGGATATTTAAGCCGATGCTTTGCCACGCCGATAGCTGCTTCAATGCACTGGTAATAACCCATTGTCCAAGTTCAATATCCAGATCATGATTATCAATATCTGGTAGAAAGGCAGCCGGTGGCAATAATCCTTTTTCGGGATGTAACCAGCGAATTAAGGCTTCAACTCCAATAAGTTCGCCGGTGCGCAAATGAACTTTAGGCTGGTAATAAAGAATAAATTCATTGTCAGCGAGTGCTTGCTGCAGCCGTTCTATTCGCTCATGACGGCCCTTTAACGAACGGTCGTGTACCGGATCAAAAATATGGTAACAATTCTTACTCTTCAATTTTGCTTGATACATGGCCTGATCTGCTTGGCGCAGGAGCTTGTCAGGTTCGGGGTCTTCTGTGGGGTAGAATGCAACCCCCAGACTGGCGGTGACATGGAGTAATGAATTATCTATTTTCACGCCAGCGGAGATCGTTTGAAGTATACGGTTTAGCAGGGGAATACAGGACTCGGTATCAGCCAGGTCGGTAAAGATCGCTACAAACTCATCCCCTCCAAGTCTTGCGATAGTATCGCCTTCCCTGAGAACCTGCTTCATCCGCTGGGCTACTTCTACCAGTAATTTATCGCCGACATCATGGCCGTATTGGTCATTGATCGCTTTAAAACCATCCAGATCAATATAAACAACCGCGAGTGAATCCATCTGGCGGTCAGCATGTAAAATACCTTGCTGTAACCTGTCTGCCAGCAGAAGTCGGTTTGGTAATTCGGTGAGTGCATCAAAATGAGCGATATGGTGCAATTGTTTTTCATGCTCTTTTTGCAAGGTTATATCGTAAAACAGCCCGATATAGCACTTTGTCTGGCCCTGATCATCCTGTACAGCGTTAATCGATAGTTGTTCCAGGTAGGTATGGCCATTTTTATGTCGATTATAGATTTCCCCTTCCCAATGGCCACTGCTAAGTAAACGTTTCCACATGGTTTCATAAAACGCATCTGCCTGGAGGCCTGATTTCAACATTTTTGAGCTTTGCCCCAGCGTTTCTTCGCGGCTGTAACCTGTAATCGCTGTGTAGGCAGCGTTGACATCAAGAATTGTCCCGGTGGGGGAGGTGATGATGATTCCTTCTGAAGCATTCTGGAATACACTGGCGGCCTGGCGTAAACCTTCTTCTGTTGTTTTTCGATCAGTAATATCACGAATAACGCCAATAAAACCTAAGGCATCACCGGCGGAGTTTTTGATGACGGAGCCTAGTGTTTCTCCAACAAAAGTATCGCCGTCATGACGCTTGTATGTCACTTCATATAAATCAGTTTTGGGGCTGGCATCAAGTGAGAAACGTAGTTTACCCTGGTATATAAAGTCAGCAATATCCGCATATAGAATGGCAGCGCTTTCACCTTTAAATTCCTGATACTTATAACCAAAAATACTCTCTGCACTTTTATTAGCGGTGATAATATTCCGATTACAGTCGGTATATATAATCGCATCGGTAATGTTATTCAGGATGGTATTTAGTGTGACCTCCTGTTCTTCTGCTTTTTGCCTTAAGGCGATGTTGCGTTTATTGACGACGGCTAATAAGAAGAGAAGGGCCAGAAGGAGCGTGATTGAAAGCCCCATGATGTAGATAACCTGCTGGCTTTTACTGCTGAGCTCAGATGTTTGTATGGCGACCATCTCTTCTAACTTTTCCTGGTATTGCCATAGTCCCTGATTACGACCACTCGCTGCTGAAGCATCGGTGATAATTGAAAACAGTAATTTTTGGTTGTTGCTGGTTATCGGGGTTGAATGTACTTCGACAGTGCGGATGCTGCCGTCGGCACTTTTGTGTCTGAAAATAAAATAATTACGGCCCTCCTTCTGAGCCAGTTTACGCTCATTAGCGACTTGTTCTTTTGTCAGCGTATTGATCTCTTGAATTACCATGCTGCGCAGAGTATTGAGTGGATATCCGTAAAACTGACTGGCTGCCTGGTTGGCATCAATAATTTCACCACTCATTGGGTCGATCAGCAACATAACAGCGTTATGTCGTGTAAACGCATCATTAAAGCTGATTTCAGCATATGTGGGGGTAGTGATACCCAGTATTAATAGAAGGATTGCTATGTAGGTGAAGGGCTTCTTATTCAAAGACATTGATGCCGCCTTGCTATTGAAATCATACAGTCCGAAGGAAAATATTCCTTCATGATGGTGGCGTGTTTCGTTTGAAATAAAGCCGCACGTTTTGAGTGTATATTAAGTTTCTGAGTATTTGAAGGCGGTGTATTAGCACTACCGCGATACCGTTTGTTTGATATTACCGGACCTCAGTGACTGTAGTCTTTGTCCTATATCTGAATTCACAGCTTTGTACCTACAAAGGCTATCTAAATTGGTTATCAGGGGCGTTTGTCTTATCTGCTTTTGATTTTTCTGCTTTTAGGGTCTGTAATTAATGGACACAGATTTCCAGTTGAATGGAATCTGGAGGAGTGAGTATGGGGCTTTCCCGGTTTTTCTGCGTTTGTGCTGCTTTAATGCTTTTTACCAGTAGTAGTGTATCCGCAGTAGAGCCTCCGACAATGTTATCAGCGTTGCTGAATCAGCATCAGCAGGGTACCGGAGTGCCCGATGCCCGGTTTAGTAATTTAGAGGAGGCTTCTCTTTTTTATCAACGGCTGAACCAGCAGGCTCACTGGCCCCGGTTAGCTGGGGGTTCGCTTTTGCGTCAGGATGATCGCGATACTGAGATCACTATCCTGCGCCAACAATTGATGCTGCTGGGGGACTATCGGCGCCTAACTCAGGCTCTTATTGATGAAGAGTATTTTGACCAGGAACTGTCTGAGGCTTTGAAACAGTTTCAGTACCGCCATGGTGCAAAAGTGGATGGGATTCTAGGTCCGAAGAGTCGTGCCCTCTTGAACGTACCTCCCTCTCAACGACTCAATCAGCTAAGTTTAAATCAATATCGAGTCAGCCAGTTCAGGGCCTTGGCTCTGGGGCGTTATATTCAGGTCAACATTCCTGAATTCAGGTTACGCCTGGTAGATCAGGGAGATACCGTATTGCAGCTGAAAACCATAGTGGGTCGTAAAAAACGTAAAACACCGGTGTTTACTACCGATATTAAGGCACTGGTGATGAACCCCTCCTGGACAGTCCCTAAAAGTATTGGTTGGAAGGATATTATTCCAGCATGGCAAGCCGACCCTGAATACCTGAGTCGAAAAAACCTCAGTGTTGCTCAGGGTTGGGGCAATCAGCGAGTATTACTGCCCAGTAGCGAAGTCGAGCCGCAGTCGATGTATAACAGTGATGAGTATCGTTACTTCTGGGAAGCGCCTGGGCAGGGAAATACGCTGGGGCGCATCAAATTTTTGTCTCACAGCCGTTATGCTATTTATCTGCATGACACATCGGCACCTGGGTTGTTTAACCGGGACAGGCGTGATCTGAGCTCCGGCTGTATCCGGGTTGAGCGGGCGGAAGATTTGGCTCAACATCTGATACAGCTAGACAGCCCTGAGCAGTTGCCCCAGCTTGGCTCTACCCTGATGACAGAGAAAACCAGCGAGATTTATCTGCGTCATCCCGTACCGGTGCATATGACGTACTGGACTGCCTGGGTGGATAATCAGGGCCTGTTAAATTTTCGTGATGATATTTATCGTCGTGATGAGTGGGAGCATAGCCAGCTTTTTGCTACCAGTCAGTTAGGGAGTCCCAAATTCTGAGCAGGTATATTTAAACAAGTGATTAAAAACTGTACAGACATGATGTGTTCGTGGATAATTGCTGGCTGAATTTTAACCAGCTTGAAGCGTTTTTACTTAATGACAAATATAAAACACTCGCGCAGGGTCTTTTTGCGCAATATCGCACTGTTATCTGCAGGTGCGGCTCTCCCTTCCAGGGCCTTTGCAAATCACAATGTAACAGGGGTTGTGGATTCCTTTCCTTCAGAGATGTCTCTCTCGTTTAGTAATCTTCATACCGGAGAAAAGCTGAAGACAACCTTCTTTTGTGAGGGAAACTTTGTCAATGAAAGTATGGATGCGATCTGTCATCTGCTGCGGGATCATCGAAATAATGAAGTCGGTAAGATGAGCCCCGATCTGATGCTGTTATTACATGACCTGCAACAGACACTTGAGGTTGATCAGCCCTTTGAAGTGATTTCCGGTTACCGGTCGCCGGCCACCAATGCAATGTTAAGTCAGCGAAGCAGTAAAGTTGCAAAGAAAAGTCTGCATATGCAGGGCAAAGCGGTTGATATTCGTATCCCGGGGATTCGTCTGACGGACCTGCATCGGGCTGCACGCCAGATAGATCGTGGTGGCGTTGGCCTCTATACGGGTAGTCGGTTTGTTCATTTAGATACAGGCAGGCCCAGATACTGGGGTAGTTAACAGATTTAACCTGTGAGGATTTTCATCTGAAGGAGTCTGACAGACCAGTACGGGGCTTCGTGTTGAAAGGGTTAAGGCCTTGATCGCTTCAGAGACGTTCGTTCGCTGGTTCGTTCTCAGGCATTAGCGCTTTAATTGTAGATAGCTGGTGGGCGTTAACCCGGTCCACTGTTTAAATGCCCGGGTAAAAGAGCGGGACTCGCTATATCCCAGTGTGTGCGCGATTTCAGATACGGATAGCTTCTGGGAAAACAGCTTCTCGATGGCCAGATCTCGTCGAATTTCATCTTTAATTTGTGGATAAGAACTTCCTTCGCTCTTAAGTTTACGCCGTAGTGTTTGGGAGCTGATATTAAACTGCTGCGCAAGCGCTTCAAACGAGGGGCATTGAAGCACCTCATTCCCCTGTTGCAGTAATAGTGCCCGGATACGTGCCCGAAAACCTTGCTCATCGCCGGGAATCGTAATCAGATCTGCCGGTGAGTGCCGTAGGAACTGTGATAGATCACGTTGAGTTCTAACCGGGGGTTGTGCGAGAAAATCGGCACTGAAGCTGAATTTCAGACTGGGTTGACTGAAATAATGCTGGCAGGGGAATAGGTGTTTCAGTTCGCTGCTATGGTCTGGTTCAGAGTAGGTGAAGCTGACCTGATTAAGGGGTATTTTTTTACCCACCACCCAACTGGCGTAACGATGCCAGATAACCATCCAAAATTCTTGGTAAAAAAAGTCAGGATCAAGTTCCGGTTGGGCAAAAATAATTTCAAATTCAACCCGATTATCCCGCTGCTGCATGTTCATCTGAATATCATCGGTAAACAGGTTATAGAACTGGATACCCTGCGCTAACACCGCTTCAAGGGAGTCGTAGTTTAATGAGTGTCGCGCCATAAAGGCGAATGCTCCTGATTTACAGGGGTGAGCGGTACAGCCCAAAAACTCATCACTTAACATCGACCAAATCGTCTGTACCAGCCGAGTCATCTGATCGCCATGGATCCTGAGTCCAGCTTGCTTTAAGTGTGCCCGTTCTATACCAAGTTCCTCTAACAGGCTATTGGTTTCGAGGCCCTTCCTCGCAGCACAATTGAGTGCTGCCTGAATGTAATGAACATCAACTGTCGCCATAGTCTATCCGTTATACATTAACTGATTTTTGCCCGTCGTACTGGATGCTGGAAACTACCGGAGAAGCTGTTCGACTAATAGATAGTATGTAATATTTTGTGACGTAAGTCGTCATATTAGGACATTTTATGACAACTTGTTTTCCGCCATAGTGAGTGTTCGCTATAGGAAAACCGATTGTAGGTACCAAATATGTCTGAGAAGTTATTGGTTGAGTTGGTTGAGCACACCGCCGTAGTCACGATTAACAACCCTCCGGCGAATACCTGGGACAGAGAAAGCCTGGCAGCACTTAAGCTACTGGTTGAAGAGCTTAACGCTAACTCTGAGGTTTACAGTCTGGTACTGACCGGTTCTGGGGATAAGTTTTTCTCTGCTGGTGCCGACTTGAATATGTTTGCTGACGGGGATAAAGGTAACGCTCGTGAGATTTCCAGTTTATTCGGACAAGCTTTTGAAGCGCTAAGCTGTTTTCGTGGCGTATCTATTGCGGCAATGAACGGCTATGCAATGGGGGGTGGGCTTGAGTGCGCACTGGCTTGTGATATTCGTATTGCCGAAGCGCAGATTTCAATTGCACTACCCGAAGCTAAAGTAGGTTTACTCCCTTGTGCTGGTGGAACTCAGCGCTTGTTAAGTCTGGCCGGAGAGGGTTGGGTGAAACGTATGATTCTCTGCGGTGAGCGATTAACCGCTGAACAGGCCCACACCGTTGGTATTATCGAAGAAGTGGTTGACCGGGGAGTAGCTAAAGCAGCGGCGATGGCGATGGCGAAAAAAGTAGCCCAGCAGAGTCCTTCCAGTGTTGCTGCCTGTAAATCACTGATTCAGGAGTCACGTACTGAGCTGGAAAAGGGACTACTCCGCGAACGGGAATTGTTTATCGACCTGTTCGATACCGCTGACCAGAGCGAGGGTGTTAGCGCCTTCTTGGAAAAGCGCTCGCCCGAGTGGAAAAATGCCTGATATCGTCATGTGTACAGAAGCATGTCGTCAGATCAAATTGCTATCAAAATAAATAAGCTGAATGGGCAAGCCCCATCGAGAGAAGACCAATGTCACAGAATCAAGATCCGATTGTAATTGTTGCCGCAACCCGTACTCCGATGGGAGGGCTGATGGGAGCCTTGAGCGAAGTACCCTCGCCTCAACTGGGTGCAACGGCGATTAAAGCGGCAATAGATCGTTCCGGGCTTAATGCCAGCGATGTTGATCAGGTCATTATGGGCTGTGTATTACCTGGTGGTCTGGGGCAGGCTCCCGCTCGACAAGCTGCGCTGGGTGCTGAATTACCGCTGTCTGCTGGCTGTGTCACTATCAATAAGATGTGCGGCTCAGGAATGAAGGCGGTAATGGATGCCCATGATCAGATCAAGGCAGGCACCAGCTCAGTAATGGTGGCCGGCGGCATGGAAAACATGAGCCAGTCTCCTTACTTGTTGCCAAAAGGTCGTGGCGGTATGCGTATGGGTCATAGCCAGGTACTGGATTCGATGTTTTTTGATGGGCTTGAAGATGCTTACGAGGGTGGCCTGATGGGATCTTTCGCCCAGGCAACAGCTGACAGTTTTGGTGTGACTCGTGAGGCGATGGATAATTTTGCGATTGAATCTCTGAGCCGTGCGAACAAAGCGATCAACGAAGGTTGGTTTGAGAATGAGATTGCGCCGGTTACGATTAAGAGTCGTAAAGGCGATACGCAAGTAGCGATAGATGAGCAGCCGGGTAATGCGAATCCGGACAAAATTCCACAACTGCGTCCGGCCTTTAAAAAAGACGGTACGGTGACGGCGGCTAACTCCAGCTCTATCTCTGATGGTGCTGCTGCGCTGGTGATGATGAGCGAAAGTGAGGCCAAAGCGCGGGGCCTGCAACCACTGGCTCGCATTACCGGGCATATGACACATGCTCAACGTCCCGCTGATTTTTCAATAGCGCCGATTTCAGCCGTTCAGAAACTGTTAGATAAGGTAAATTGGACCAGCGATGACGTTGATCTTTATGAGATTAACGAAGCCTTCGCCGTTGTGACCATGCTGGCAACGCAGAAACTGGAACTGGATTCAGCAAAGGTCAATGTTCACGGTGGCGCATGCGCATTAGGTCATCCCATCGGTTGTTCCGGCGCCCGGGTTCTGGTTACCCTGATCCACGCGCTGAAACGACTGGGCAAGCAGCGTGGCGTAGCGTCCCTTTGTATCGGTGGCGGTGAGGCGACGGCTGTTGCAATCGAAATGATCTGAACAGCGCTACGCTGTGCTTAAATGATCTCATTCAGGGGCTGGTTATTCCGCCCCTTTACCTGATTAAAGCGTACTTGTTAAAGAGTACATGAAAGAGAGAACCACCTGATGGATATGACCCTAACCGAAGACCAGTCCATGATTCAGGATATGGCGCGTAAGTTTGCCCAGACTGAACTGGCTCCTGTTGCCGAGAAACTAGATCAGGAAGGTGATCGTGCATTGTTCCTTAAAAACCTGAACAGTTTGGCTGAACTTGGTTTTATGGGGCTAAATGTTGATGATCAATACGGTGGTGCCGAAGCGGGCACCGTTGTGTTTAGCCTCGCGGTTACTGAGATCGCCCGGGCTTGTGCTTCAACTGCTGTGACGATGTCGGTCACTAACATGGTTGCTGAAGTTATTCAGGCGGTTGCTTCTGAAGAACAGAAAAAGCGTTATTTGCCCAAGCTGTGCAGTGGTGAATACCCTGCGGGTGGTTTCTGTCTGACGGAGACCACTGCCGGTTCTGATCCTTCCAATATGAAAACCACAGCGGTTCTGGAAGGTGATGAGTGGATACTGAATGGCGCTAAACAATTTATCACCAGTGCAGAATACGCCGGAGTTTTTGTTGTTTGGGCCGTGACTGATAAGAGTCAGCCCAGAGGTAAAGGCATCTCCTGTTTTCTGGTTGAAAATAACATTCCCGGGTTGTCTGTATCTAAAGCGGAAAAGAAAATGGGTCAGCATGCGTCGGCCACCAATGAAGTACTGTTCGAAAATTGCCGCATTCCCAAAAGTGCGCTGATGGGCGAATTGAATCAGGGCTTCAAAGTGGCGGTCGGTGAGTTAGCAGGTGGTCGTATCGGTGTTGGATCTATCGCTCTGGGTATTGGTCAGGCTGCGATGGATTACGCGCGAGATTACATCACTGAGCGCCAACAGTTCGGTAAGCCTATTGCGAGCTTCCAGGGGCTGCAGTGGATGCTGGCTGATGCTTTTACCGATCTGGAAGCGGCTCGTCTGCTATTGATGAACGCTGCGGATAAAAAAGCCAAAAGTCAGCCTTTTTCTAAAGAGGCATCCATGGCTAAGCTGTTTGCGTCTGAGAAAGCGAATAAGGCCTGCTATACCGCTCTGCAACTGATGGGTGGCTATGGCTATATCAAAGAGTATCCATTGGAGCGTTATGCCCGTGATGTTCGCATAACTTCTATTTACGAAGGGACTAGTGAGATTCAACGGGTCATTATTGCCCGTGAACTGCTACGCGAAATCGCATAAAACAATTAAAAGAATTCTAGAGAAGGGATAAAAACATGGATCTGAATAATAAAGTTGTCATTGTCACCGGCGGAGCATCTGGTCTGGGTTTAGTCACCTGCCAGCAGCTGGCTAAACAAGGCGCTAAAATCGTCGCTTTTGACTTGAATGAAGATGCTGGCCAGGCCTTGGTCGAAGAGCTCAAGGGGCAGGCGATCTTTGCTAAAGTCGATGTTACCGACGCTGCCTCTGTTGAAGCGGGTATTGCTCAGGCAGTCGAAACCTTCGGAACCATCCATGTGTGTATTAACTGTGCCGGTGTTGCTCCTGGTGGAAAAACGGTTGGCCGAAATGGCGCTCTGCCATTGGAAAAGTTTGCGCAGGTTATCAATATCAATCTGATCGGCACCTTCAATGTGTTGCGCTTGGCTGCTGAACAGATGGCGAAAAATGAGCCGGGTTCTGACGGTGAGCGTGGTGTCATTATCAATACGGCTTCCGTTGCCGCTTTTGATGGTCAAATGGGGCAATCTGCCTACGCTGCCAGTAAAGCTGGTGTGGTTGGCATGACGTTACCGATTGCTCGCGATCTGGCTAAGCTGGGTATTCGCATTATGACCATCGCACCGGGCATTTTTGATACTCCGATGATGAAAGGTATGACTGACGAAGTACGTGACCCGCTTATCGAAATGGTACAGAACCCTAAACGTTTCGGTGAACCTGAAGAGTACGCTGCTCTGGCAGCTCACATAATCAGCAATAACTATCTTAATGGCGATGTTATTCGTCTGGATGGTGCCATCCGGATGGAGCCACGTTAATAATTTGGCAATTGACGATAGTGCTTAGCCCGGGGAGGTGCCGTTATGTCGCGTAGTGGAATGTATATCGTTCGACTCCTCGGGAAGCCCTTTCTTTTACGTCGGGGCTGAGTGATATCTGAACAAAGATATAACAATTAGAACTGATTATGGGAGCTTCAAATGCAAAGAGTTAAATACGAAGATCTGATCAAAGAGTTTTCACCATCGATGGTTGATGACCAGTTTGTCGGCAGCCTCGAAACAGGTATTAATGTTTGCGTAGAGATCTGTGACCGCTATGCCGACACCGATAAAATAGCGCTTCGCTACGAGCGGGCCGACGGCTCACGTGGAGAGATGAGCTTCAGTGAGTTAAAAACCCGCTCGGCACAATTTGCCAATTATCTTCAGTCGCAGGGCGTTACTAAAGGCGACCGGATTGCCTGCCTGCTACCGCGCACGCCAGAATTGCTGATTACCGTGCTGGGAACACTCAGAGCCGGTGCAGTGTACCAGCCTCTCTTTACCGCGTTTGGCTCCGGTGCTATCGAGTACCGTCTGACTCAGGCGCAAACGAAGTTGATCGTAACCAATTCAGATCAGTGGCCAAAGCTGGCGGATGTGAAGGGGCTGCCAAAAACATTGCTGGTGGCCGATGCCGGAGACCAGTATGCAGCTGAAGCTGATGCGCTGTTTGATCAGGCTCAGTCTGGTCAGGCGGATACCTTTGAACCGGTTCTGATCGGCAAAAATGATCCTTTCCTGCAGATGTTTACCTCGGGTACAACCGGAAAGTCCAAAGGCGTTACCGTACCAGCGAAGGGGTTGATCTCGTTCTGGACGTATATGACCTATGCCATCGAAGTCTTGCCAGAAGATCGCTACTGGAACGTCGCTGACCCAGGCTGGGCCTACGGTCTATATTATGCTGTAGTCGGGCCTCTCTTGCTGGGTTGTACTACGCATTTCAATGAGAATGGATTTACTGCGGATAATACGTTTAAGTTCCTGCAAGATTATCGTATTACTAATCTGGCTGCGGCCCCTACCGCTTATCGTCTGCTGATGGCCCATGAAGATCAGCGTGCTGATTATGAAATCAATCTCAGGGCGGCCAGTAGTGCAGGTGAACCGTTGAATCCTGAAGTAGTTACCTGGGTCAGACGTATCTTTGATTGCCCGGTAATGGATCAGTACGGACAAACCGAAACAGGTATGACGTCCGCTAACTTTAATGCCCTGGAGCATGAAGAGCGTACGGCTTGTATGGGTTATCCGCTGCCCGGTTATCGTTTGGTGACGCTGGATTCAGAGTTGAACGAAGTGGGTGCGGGTGAGACTGGCGAACTGGCCATCGACATCGAATCCTCGCCACAATTCTTCTTCCAGGGTTATACATGGGGTGAGAAAAACCCGTTCAAAGGAAAATATTACCTGACAGGTGATATCGTCATTAGTAATGGCGATGGTTCCCATTCTTACACCGGTCGTGATGACGATATTATCGCCTCTGCCGGGTACCGTATCGGACCTGCGGATGTTGAAAGTACGTTACTTGAGCATCCCGCTGTTAATGAAAGCGCGGTGGTCGGTAAACCGGATGAAAAAAGAGGCAGTATTGTCAAAGCCTATGTAGTGATTAAGTCCGAATACGAAGCAGGGCCTGCATTGGTTGAGGAGCTTCAGCAGTTTGTTCGTAAGCGTTTATCAACCCACTCGTTCCCAAGACAGATCGAGTTTGTTGATGAGCTGCCCAAAACCCCTAGTGGCAAGCTGCAACGCTTCTTGTTGCGTAAGCGAGCGGTTGACGAAGCGACTCAGTAGCCACTCCTGAGAGCCGACTCATTCGCAGAGTTGGCTCTTCTTTTTCTTGGTTGTCCAGATACGTCTGTATTGATGCTTTCCTTCGTTGTTCCAGCGATGCTTAAGCGTATACTTCCTCGCCTTTTATTACGCTCTGTATCATCAGCGTTTATATAGCTAAATTGGTTTGACGCTGAAGTGTATTCGATAGATTAAGAGAGCGGTTACGGTGTTTCTGAGAAGTATCGCCTGTGCTACTACAGACTAACTGGAGTAGCGATTATTAACTTTGTTTTATCCTGAGCGGATGAATGAAGCCAAATCGGGCTCCTAATGCTGAGGTGACAAAGTAGACTGCCCAGAAGGCAAAGACAGTATCACTGAAGAAATGCCCTCCCTGGATGATTCGGGTGAAACTTAATACTACGCCTACGATACAGCCCGCCCAAAACGCTCTGGGTGACGCAAATAACCAGCCCAAAATCATAAAATAAAAACCCATCGCCGCGTGGCCACTGACAAAGGAACAGTTCCGTTTACACTCGCCGGAGTATATAAAGGCTGGGGTAAACTGTTTAGTACCGCCAAAGTTTTCGACCTGTACGGGGCGGGCACGGCCTATAGAGTTATCTTTCAATACGGTATTAACCAGTAACCCAGGGCCGATGATCAGCGCCAGCAGGAGAAAGGTAATACTCCATTTTTTGTAGCGTTGAAGGTTAAGCTTTTTATATTTAATCAGCAGACCTGCGGCCATCAGTCCTAACAGCAGTGGGATGTGTATCACTGCAAATACCCAATAGATAAACTTGAAAAAAGGGTTATGCTTTAAAAAAAATTGCTCTGTTTGCGGGTCATAAAACAGGCCGGTTACAAATAGATCGATCTGTGGAAAACTCACAAGCAGGGCGACACAGATCAGGAATAGAAACAGGTCTCTGTACTGTTTGAACGCTGAGAATATACTGGGTTTAGACATGGGTTACTGTCCGGTTTTACTTGGAAGGCCTTTAAATCCGCTGACCTTATAGAGCTTCGCAGTGCGAATGAAGTTGCTATACAACTGTAGCTTTTGCTCGGTGAGCAAGGTGACATCATCGAAATAACGGTTCAGCTTCGCTTCGATATCTTCCTCTGTTACAAACAGAAATTGTGTCTCTTTACTGTCTGACAAGGGGTACTTCAGCTCGTAGTGATCTTCAATATAACTATCGTCACTCAGCGCTACGCCTTTGAAATCTTGTGGGGAAATGTAATAACCGAAATAGGCCAGTAGTTTACGAGAATCACTGGCGAGTTTGTAATCGGGATACTGATCAAACCAGGGCTGAAACTGATTAACAAATTCAGGCCATCCCCGCAGACGTTTATAAGGGTCGGTGCCATGCTTCCGTTCAATACCTACAGCGTCAGTAATCGCAGCGTAATGATAGAAAGAAACCGCCAGAAGAAAGTTAGCCAGCAGGCCGATAATCAGTATCCGGTATCCTTTTATCTGGCTGAGGTAATAACCGGTGAGCAGGGAAGCGCCGATATAAGCAGGGCCTGCCCAATTGACGTTTGCCCGGGCCATTAGGGCTTGAATCGACAGCACAGCAAAGGTTGGCCAGAAAAGGCTCCATAACAGTTTTTCTGTATCGCTGCGGGGTTGGCGCTTCAGTCCGCGAATGACCATATAGATGAGCAGGACCGGACCAAAGACGAATAGCTGACCACCCCAGAACTCAATCAGCCGGGTAAAGCTCAGTGAACTGCTGGTTTGGTGGGATATTTCTGCGGTGTGCTGGAAGCTAATGAAGTCATGCTGATAGTTCCAATAGAGGTTGGGCAGCAGAAAGCTGATTGCCAGCAGGCAGGTCATCCAAAAGCGGGGATTCAACAGTAACTGACGTCCGACAGGGCTGATAGCGCCATAAAGCAGAAACGTCACCGGTAGCAGAACAAAGGTATATTTCGATAGCAGCCCCAACCCTCCAGCCACTCCGGCCAGTAACCACCAGGCCCAGCTATTGTTAGTTTTCGCCTGGAGAAAAGCGTAGAAGCAGAGGCACCAGAAAAAGATCAGGGGCGCATCAGTAGTGATAAAGAGGCTATTGAAGCCCACCAAGGGCATTAATAGGAAGATTGCCCCAGCGGCCAGCGCTGCTTTTGCACCCGCAAGAAAGTCTGCTGTGCGATAGATTAAAATTGCAGCACTGGAATAGAGCACCGGTGCTGCCAGTTTTACTGCCCATTCAGCATTGCCAAATATAGACGTTGTTAAAGCGATTAACCAACCCACCATCGGTGGTTTGGAGTAATAGCCCCAGTCGGGTGTCTGAGCCCAGCCCAGATAGTAAGCTTCGTCGTAGAACAGGGTGATCGGGCTGTCGATGACAATCCAGCCACGATAAACAAACAGAACGGCAAGCAAAGCGAGAAACCACCTGAATGGATAGGCGGTAAACAGCTTGGAAGATTCGGATGATGCTGCAGACATTCTGTTTTTCCGGACTAGCAGGTTGAGCGTCCGGCAATTGGCCGGTACGTATTGGGAGCCAAGTTTAACAGACCCCCATAAGCAAGCAAATGGACGTAGTGACAGACTGTCAGGGATATAGTGGGACGGTTCAGAGCAGTCCTTTTGCCAGTAGTATTAAACGGAGCCGCTCTGAGTGTTCTATTTTCAGGTACTGTCGGATTCTACGAGCGCCGGTAGGATGAAAAATCTCCGAATGAGTTAGGTATTTAAACTCTGATTCAGGCAGTACTGTATGGTTTATTAAAACCTGGCTTTACTTGCTTATCCTGCACTGGCCATCACTCAGGCTGATTTTCTGGATCGCTGTTGATTCAGAAATAGGAAGCCAATCCAGTAGAATCGATGTGTCGGTGACTGAGTTATTTATTAAGCGGGTATTGGTCAGTTCATAGAGATTTTGGTTATTCTGACTGTTGATAGCCAATGCGGTAGCAGAACAGGTTATTTTCAGTTGTTCACTATTAATGCAGGCGCTAGTCAGAGAGAGGTTTAATACCAGTTGGCAGGATTCGTATCCAAGTGTGCTGAGGTTTTTACGACAGGTTTTACTGGATGACTTGATTTGAAGCTGATAGTCAGTGTTTTGTGGGCTACAAGCTGGCAGGGGGAGGTCAGTGTTATTTTCTGTGAGACCAGTGACAAGTGCCTTAGCAGGAAGGCTTAATTGGGTTTTCGCTATCGACTCTTCTTCAGGGGGAGCTAACAGCACGGGTGTTCTGGAGAGCACGTTTACGTAGTTAATTGAAATAAACCCTCTGCCATCGTCCAGATCCAACCAGTCCCGCATATCTGTTGTGGTGACAGTGAGTCGATCTCCCTGGTTCAGGACTCCAATTACCGGACTGCTGGTAGATCTTATTTCTCTGATGTTCAGGATGGTGGAACCGACTTCTACTTCGAGTCGTTCCGCCGCTGATAGTTGATAGGGCTGAGTTGTTATCAGAAATAACATAAAGATAATAAAACTGCGTAGAAGAATCATAGATTATCTAAGTGTATTAAAAATTAAGTTTAACTTTTCAAAGTCTGTTGAAATAGCCCGCTTTCGGTCCTTTGAAGGGGGTATCAGGGTATGGTGGATTGATGGTACGGTCAATATGTAACAGTCTAAACTGAGACCTGAGTCTATATAACTGTCTTTTTTAGTGTAAAGACAGAGCAGATAGTTTTTTTTGCGGTTCGTTCTTATAGGGGGGTAGGTTGAGTTATACTGACGTAAGTATCTGATTAGGGGACAAGTAGTGAGCAAGGTGCTTGATGAAGAGCAGTTGAAAGATGGCTCAGTATTATTAGCCAGACAGCCGGTGTTTAATAAAAATCAGGATGTAGAAGCATACAGCCTGCTATATCGGTCTGATGATGGGACTTTGCCCGAGGAATTTTCCGATGAGCAGGCCACTGCGTCGGTGATTCTTAACAACTACGCGGTAGCCTCTTCTGATGGCAAAACCAAGCATCTGCCGCTCTATGTCAAATTGACTCAGAGCATGCTGCTATCGGATATGTTGCCAAACCTTCCTCAAAATAATGTGATTTTTGAACTGCTAAGGGAAGATGGCATTTCAAAGGAGCTGTTGGCGATTCTGCGGGAACGTAAACAACAAGGCTACCGGTTTGCACTGACGCACTATACTGGCGATAAAGCCCAAACAGCATTGCTGGATCTGATGCATGTGGCCAAAATTGATATTCAACGCCATAGTGATGCAGAACTTAAACAGTTGGTTAATTTTTGTAAACCGTATCACCTTGATCTGTTGGCGGATAAAGTTGAAAGTCAGGATGATTTTCGTCGGGCAATGGGCTTAGGTTTTAATCTTTTTCAGGGTTTTTTCCTTTGTCGTCCAGTCTCTGTCAAAGGTAAGAGCTTTACCAGCTCTAAAGTTTTGCTGTTAGAGCTGTTGGCTGAACTTGAGAACCCTGTATCAACGGCAGATTCTGTTGAACAGATTGTGATCAATGATCCGGTGATGGCCTATAAAATTCTGCGGTTGGTGAATTCGGCTGCTTTCCGTACCCCAAAGCAGATAGAGTCAATTTCCCATGCAATATCACTGATCGGTATGGATCAGGTGAAGAAATGGGCGACCCTGTTTCTGTTGAGTGGTCAGTCCGGGAAACCGGTTGAACTGACTCGTATAATGCTGATTCGTGGTCGGATGTGTGAATTGTTAGCAGAGATGCTGAGTTATTCACAGCCGATTAACTTCTTCATGGTGGGCCTGCTCTCTCAACTGGATGCGATGATGGATATGGAGATGCAGGCGCTGATGGATGAAATCCCTTTGAACGATTCCATTAAGCAAGCGATTCTCTCCCGTGATAATCAGATGGGTGAAATCCTGACAGAAGTTCAGCACTACGAGCGTGCCGAATGGGATGATTTGAGCGGTATGCTCGATCGTCCTTTTTATGAGGTCGCTTATCGTCATAGTTTGCAGTGGGCTGATCAGGTGCTTGCTTCGCTTCAGGGCTAAGCTCTTCACATTGAAAAAACACACCGCATCAGTGGTGTGTTTTGCGTTTACTGCTTCGTAAATCATATAAATTCTTAATCGAAACTCAGCCTCAGGAGCAAAGATGAACTGGTTACCTGAACTTGTTGGTCTGGATACAGCTCTGCTGCTTATTATCACCAGTACTCTTACATCAATGCTGACTGCGGCCATGGGTATTGGCGGGGGCGTGTTGCTGTTAGCGGTCATGGCCACGGTCGTGCCTGCTGCTGCGTTGATTCCTGTGCATGGTTTGGTTCAGCTCGGTTCGAATGGAAACCGGGCGCTACTGACGCGAGAGTACATTGACTGGTCGTTGGTACGGTTGTTTACGCTGGGAGCTGTCGTTGGAGCGCTGATTGCTTTTTTTGTGGTAGTGCAGTTACCGGTTGAAGTGATTCAGCTTTGTGTTGCCGGGTTTATTCTGTTTCTGGTCTGGGGTCCTAAATTAAGTAAGCAGGAGGTACCCGCTGCAGGATTATTTCTGGCAGGAGGAGGTACTACGCTGATCAGTATGTTTGTTGGGGCTACCGGGCCTTTAGTGGCCGCTTTTGTTCACCGTCTTGGTTATGAAAAATATCGTACAGTCGCCACCTTTGCTGCTTGTATGACGATCCAGCATCTGTTGAAGATGTTTGTGTTTGGCGTCATTGGTTTTGCTTTTACCGAATGGCTTCCGTTGATGCTACTGATGATTGCAGGGGGCTTTCTTGGTACCTGGATAGGGTTGCACCTCTTGAAGAAGATACCCGCAGAGCGATTCCAAATAATTTTTAAGCTGCTGGTGACAGCATTGGCATTCAGGCTGATTTGGCAGGTATTCAGCACATATTGAAAGTTTAACGCCAAAAAAAAGCAGCCATCAGGCTGCTTTTTCGTTTAGTGGGTGATTAATCCAGCTGATCAAGATCCCGTACAGCACCTTTATCGGCCGATGTTGCCAGTAATGCATAGGCTTTCAGTGCGGCAGATACCTTACGAGGACGAGCTTCTACTGGTTTCCAGCCAAGTGCATCTTGCTCGGTACGGCGTTTAGCCAGCTCTTCGTCAGACAGGAGTACGTCAATAGTACGGTTAGGGATATCAATCCGGATTCGGTCACCGTTACGTACCAGACCGATAGCACCTCCTGCGCCCGCTTCGGGGGATACATGGCCAATGGATAAGCCTGAAGTACCGCCAGAGAAACGGCCGTCGGTTAGCAGTGCGCACTCTTTACCCAGCCCTTTGGACTTGATGTAAGAGGTAGGGTATAGCATCTCTTGCATACCCGGACCGCCTTTTGGTCCTTCGTAGCGTACGATAACCACATCCCCGGACTTAACCTGATCGTCGAGAATATTGGCCACAGCCTCATCCTGAGATTCAGTAATATGTGCAGGACCTTCAAATACAAGAATGGAGTTGTCTACGCCGGCGGTTTTTACGACACAGCCATCCAGTGCGATGTTACCGCGTAATACTGCCAGGCCGCCTTCGAGGGAAAACGCATTTTCCAATGAGCGGATGCAGCCGTTGGCGCGATCGCCATCAAGGGTCGGCCAGCGAGTAGCCTGACTAAAGGCTACCTGAGTGGGTATGCCAGCAGGACCTGCCTTGAAAAACTCCATTACTTCAGGGGAAGTAGGGCTGCGCATGATATCCCACTTATCTAACGCATCTTTCATAGTTGGCGCGTGAACAGTGGGAACGTCAGTATGGAGGTTTCCTGCACGATCCAGTTCGCCCAAAATTGCCATAATGCCGCCTGCGCGGTGAACATCCTCGACATGATACTCAGGTGTATTGGGTGCGACTTTACACAACTGTGGTACCACTTTAGAGAGACGATCAATATCTTCCATCGTAAAGTCGATCTCTGCTTCCTGGGCAATCGCTAAAAGATGCAGAATAGTGTTCGTGGAGCCGCCCATGGCGATATCCAGGCACATGGCATTTTCAAACGCTTTGAAGCCCATAGAGCGAGGAAGAAGCGAAGTATCATCCTGTTCATAGTAGCGCTTGGCCATTTCAACGATGCTGCGACCGGCTTGCAGGAACAGTTCTTTACGGTCTGCGTGGGTTGCCAGCAGAGTACCGTTACCGGGCAGGGCAAGACCCAGCGCTTCAGCCAGACAGTTCATTGAATTCGCAGTGAACATACCGGAGCAAGAACCACAGGTAGGGCAGGCTGAGCGTTCTACGGCATCAACCATCTCATCAGAAGCGGTTGGATCAACGGCCAATACCATAGCGTCAACAAGATCCAGCTTATGTTCAGAAAGCTTTGTCTTACCGGCTTCCATTGGTCCACCGGAAACGAAGATTACAGGGATGTTGAGGCGCATAGCAGCCATCAGCATTCCGGGGGTGATTTTGTCACAGTTAGAGATACAGACGAGAGCGTCGGCACAGTGAGCGTTCACCATATACTCTACAGAATCTGCAATTAAATCCCGGGAAGGAAGCGAGTAGAGCATTCCGTCGTGACCCATGGCGATGCCGTCGTCGATCGCAATGGTATTAAACTCTTTTGCCACGCCGCCGGCTTTTTCTATCTCACGGGCGACCAGTTGGCCCATATCTTTCAGGTGTACGTGTCCTGGAACGAATTGGGTAAATGAGTTGGCAACAGCGATGATCGGTTTCTGGAAATCGTCATCTTTCATGCCTGTGGCGCGCCATAGTGCACGGGCACCGGCCATGTTACGACCTGCAGTGGAGGTCTTGGAGCGATATTGTGGCATGCACAGATCCTCAGCGGCTTGAGTGGTTTTATTTAAGACCGGAGATTATAGCAAAACTCTTAACCGGAATACTTACTATTCCGCTGAATAACGGTAGTGAGATATGAAATCTCTTCAGGAGGAAGGCTTAGTAACCTTAATGTCGGGCTATTGTTTGACTAATATTAATCGTATTCTTATGCGATTCATCTTTATGGAGACAATAATGGCAGTTGATAAAAAACAGATACGGGCTGATCGCTGGTTAAAAATGATGGCGCGTACCGGAGTGCCGGTGGGTATTGTCAGTATTCTTTGTTTATGGCTGGGGCATCTGCTTTCAGTGCCTGCTTTTGGTAGTGTGTTTCTGATTACGATGCCGATCGCTCTAGTTTTGGGTTTTTCCTACAATATTCGGTATGTGATGCTGGCGGTCAGAGCGCAGCGCTCATCAGTTGATAATGTTTCGGATAATGAGTGATATCGAGCAGCTAAAAGAGCAGTTTCCGGTGCTTCAACAGATGGATGAAGCAGGGCTGGCAATACTTCGAAAGGCCAGCAAAGTAGAATTGCCGGCAAATCAGATGGTGTTTCATCAGGGTGACCCTTGTACCCATTACATTATTGTCGTTTCCGGTATTGTGAAAGTGCTTGGGCGTAACGCTAATGGCCGGGAGTTAGTGTTATATCGTATCGAGAATCAAGGTTCCTGTGTACTGACTACATCTTGTTTGTTGGGGGCTGAAGCTTATCCCGCTGAAGGAGTTACGGAGACTGACGTCACCGCTTTTATGATCCCGCTAGCTGAGTTTCAACGTGCGCTTGCGGAGTCTGTAGGCTTGCGACAATTTATATTCGATTCGTATGGTGAGCGTTTAGCAAAGCTGATCGGGCTGGTGCAAGAAGTTGCCTTCGAACGAATTGAGAAACGATTGGCACGCTATCTGATTGAAAATTCAGGCTCAGGATTTATTTTGCTCCGCTCACATCAGGAAATAGCCGATGAGCTTGGGACTGCCCGTGAGGTGGTTAGCCGACAATTAAAAGTATTTGAGCAGAAGGAATGGGTTGCGTTGAGTCGGAATCAGGTGATGTACCTGAATAAAGACGCGATACGCGCTACTGCCAAAAGTGAATGAACTCTCTACTATGTGACTTTGTCACAGACAGAATGACTGAGCATCTTCATAATTGCCTCAAAGGTTAATCATTTTTTGAGGATGGGATGATGGGAAAAAATATAGGATCTGTTGATAAAGCGATACGAGTGTTGGTTGGTTTGGTACTGATTGCGCTGGTTTTTGTCGGGCCACAAACCCTGTGGGGCTGGATCGGCGTACCGGTGATTGCTATTGCTCTCTTTGGCTGGTGTCCTCTGTATCGGATAATTGGTGTGAGCACATGTAAGAAGTGTGCGGCTGAATAGCAGATAAAGATAATGCAAAAGCCGGCCCTGAGGCCGGCTTTTTTGTGTCTGTAGATAAACATTCTAAGTGTAAAGAAACGTAAAGTTGAGGTCGGTCGGGGACAGTTCAGGATCGGTTCAGTCCTGTGGCACGAGAATGGGCTACATACTCCAAAGAATAGAGAAGGGAGAGTAGTCATGAATAAGATAATTGCAGCTAGCTTGATCTCACTGGGACTTTTTTCCGGTATGGCTGAAGCGGGCTCCCGCCATGCGAAAGATAATCATCATCGTGATTTTGCTAAGGTGACGCATGTTCAGCCAATCGTTGTGCAGTCTGAGCGTCGTACCCCCAGACGTGAGTGTTGGGAAGAAGAGGTACGTTATGAGACGCCTCGTCACCAGCGTAAATCTTATACAGGGCCTATACTGGGCGGTATCATCGGAGGTGCTATTGGTAATGAGCTGGGAGCAGGTCAGGACAATAAAAAGGTAGGTGCAGTCGTCGGTGCAGTCCTGGGTGCCTCTATTGGGAATGATCTCAGCCATAATCGTAACCACCGTGATAACCGGGTACAGTATCGGACAGAAAGACGCTGTAATGTTGAGCATGATGTCGAGTATTATGAACGGGTCACCGGCTATAACGTGACTTATCGTTATAATGGTCGTACTTATCACACCCGGATGGACAATCATCCAGGTAAGCGAATTAAAGTACGGGTGAAGGTTGTGCCAGTTTCATGATCAGCAGTTATTAATAAGCCGTGGAATCTCCGGCTAATGAAAGGTAGTCATAATGCTCAGAGCTTTTTCTCAAACACTCCTTGTCTTGTTGGTAATGTCTGCCGCAGGAACTGCGGCAGCGGCAAGGCTACCGGTTGAGTTAATGCCTGAATCTAGAAGTGAATCCATGGTGCTTGCCGGGAATACGGTGTCGCTGCAACAAGCCGCAGCGAGTGTTAAGCAGAGTCATGGTGGAAAAGTTGTCAAAGCGGAAACGCGGACTCGTGGCGGGCGGCAAGTGCATCATATTCGGCTGATCAAAACGGGCCGGGTAAAGACAGTACTGATCGACGCAGCTACGGGTCAGGAAGTTTCCCCTTAAGGGGTTAGCAATAGCGACCCAACGGAATGGAGTAAGTAATGAAACTGCTGGTTATTGAAGATGATCTGGATCTGCGTCGTCAGCTGGTGACGGCGTTGACCGATAGTGGTTATACAGTAGAAGAAGCGGAAGACGGTGAAGAGGGACTCTATCTGGGAAATGAGTTTCCCTATGATCTGGCGATTGTTGATATCGGTTTGCCTAAGCTATCCGGCGTGGAAGTGATTCGCCGCTGGCGGGAAAATGATATTAATTTCCCCATTATTATCCTCACTGCCCGGGGCGATTGGCAGGATAAAGTGGAAGGCCTGGAAGCCGGTGCCGATGATTATCTGGTCAAACCGTTTCATATTGAAGAGCTGATGGCACGGTTGAATGCATTGTTACGACGAGCGGCCGGGCATGCTAAGCCTATGCTTGAATTTGGTCCTTTAAAGCTGGATAGCAGTGGTCGTAATGTCTTTCTGAATGAGGCCTCGGTAAAGCTGACCAGCTACGAATACAGAACTCTGGAATATCTGATGCTCAATGCGGGAAAGGTAATATCTAAGAGCGAGCTAACGGAGCACCTTTATCATCAGGACTTCGACCGCGACAGTAACGTTTTGGAAGTGTTTATTCGTCGCTTGCGTCAGAAGCTTGATCCGGATCAGACACTGCAACCTATAGCCACTGTGCGAGGCCTGGGGTATCGCTTTGATCTGGCCGCAGGAGCTGTAAATAACGCATGATGCCCCGTGCCCTAAGAGCTCGCCTGCTTCTCGCTTCGCTGCTATTGCTGCCTGTCTTCTTTGGCCTGACAGGTTTTGCCCTGCAGCAGGCTTTTCACCATAGTCTGGAGGTGGCCGAAGAGGAGCGACTCAAACTGCAGGTTTACCTGATACTGGGTGCCGCTGAGTTGAATGGCGATCGGATAATGATCCCGGATAGTTTGCAGGAACCCCGCTATGCGCAGGTTGAGTCAGGTCTGTACGGTTTTCTGCATGAGGGTGATGAGATGCTGGTGTGGTATTCAGAGTCAGCCAAACTGATCAGTGATAACCTGTTGGATCAGCTAGCGTTTGATGGGCTCAGCACGGGAGACTCGAGGTTTTATCAATTGCCGGCGCAAGGTGTCTTTGTGTATCAGTTTGCCCTGCTTTGGGAAATCGCCGGACAAGAGCACAATTATGTATTCACCGTGCTGGAGTCTGATAGTTCGGTTAAGGCTGAGCAAAAAGCGTTTAACACTCGTCTTTGGGGCTGGCTGGGCGCAGCAATCTTTTTCTTTCTTTTAGTTGAAACAGCGTTGATTCGCTGGGGACTTAAACCGCTAACCCGGTTAGCGGCCGATTTGAAGCGGATTGAGGTTGGCCAAAGCGATAAGTTAACCGGAGAATATCCGACGGAGGTTCAGGCGGTCACAGATAATCTTAATCTGTTGATACACAATGAACGTCAGCAGCGTGAACGCTATCGAAATACGTTGGGAGATCTGGCTCACAGTCTGAAAACGCCGTTGGCGGTTATCCGTGGTGCGGGGCAAGAGAAACTTAATTTTAACGAGTATCAGACCCTGGTGACTGAGCAGGCTGCTCGGATGGATCAGATTGTGCAGTATCAGTTATCCCGAGCAGTTAAAGGGCAGGGACGGACGTTGGCTAAGAAGACGTCGGTGGCGCCTTTAGTTCAGCGAATGGTCACCGCATTGGGCAAAGTCTATCGGGATAAAGAGATAGAGGTAGAGCTTGATCTGCATGGAGATTACCAGTTAGCGGCGGATGCACGGGATCTGATGGAGTTACTGGGTAATGTGCTTGAGAATGCGTTCAAATATGGTCATAGCCGGGTCGGGGTTAGCTTTAGTAATGGCGCAGGCATGCTACAGATTGATATTGCCGATGATGGGGAGGGAGTCTCCCCAGAGCTGCGCCAGACTATTCTGAAACGGGGTGAGCGGGCTGATACCTCAGCGCCGGGCCAGGGTATTGGTCTTTCTGTTGTCGTTGATATTCTAAGTAGCTATGACGGTGAGCTGGAAATTAGTGAATCAACGTTTGGCGGGGCGCTATTTTCAATCAGATTCCCCTTAAGCTAAATAGATTTAGAGAACGCTTTAGAGTTTCGCTGGAAGTTATATAGCGCTTGCTTGCCATTGGGCAGATTACTGACCTCAGTCTCGATAAAGCCTCTTTCAATAAACCAGTGGGCGGTGCGGGTTGTGAGCACAAATAACCGATTTAACTGCTGACGACGTGCAGATTCCTCGATTGCCTGAAGAAGGTTTTCACCACGATCTCCGCCTCTGTATTCCGGTGCAATTGCCACGCAGGCCAGCTCGGCGGCGCGCTCTTCTTTGAAAGGATAGAGTGCGGCACACCCGACAATAGCACCATCAAGGCTGATGACCGTAAAGCAACTGATTTCAGCTTCCAGTAGTTCCCGTGAACGACGCACCAGTACACCGGCTTGCTCCATCGGTTGAATCAGCTCAAGGATGCCGCCAACATCTTCAATCGTTGCCGGACGAATCTGCTCGTAGGATTGTTCGATCACCATAGTGCCGATACCGTTACGACTAAAGAGCTCTGAAACCAACGCGCCGTCTTCCCGATAGCTGATCAGGTGGCTGCGGGGAACCGCGTTTCGAGACGCTTCGACAGCGGCTTTCAGGTGGCGCGAAAGCTCTGAAGGCGTCTGATCTGGTTCGTCATGCTTAGCCATGTACTGACTGACCAGACGTTCCGCAGTATCAGCCAGAATTTCAGAACGAAGTTCGTTATTACTATCGCGAACACCGCCGTCCTCACCAAACATGATAAGTTTATCCGCGTTCAGGCTGATGGCCACTTGCGTTGCCACATCTTCAACCGCCAGATTAAAAATTTCACCCGTAGGGGAGTAGCCCAGATGCGATAACAGCACGATATTATTGATACTCAGCTGTTGACGGATCGCTTCACTGTCTACCCGACGAACTTCGCCGGTGTGACAAAGATCGATACCTTTATAGATACCCACAGGCCGTGCGGTCACAAAATTACCACTACAGACCCTGATCTGGGCGCCATGCATCGGTGAGTTTGCCAGCCCCATAGAAAGTTTGGCTTCAATTTCGGTACGCAGGCTGGCCGCAGCTTCGATCACGCATTGAAGTGTGTCGCTATCGGTGACGCGCAGGTGGTGGTGTACTTTATCACTGATCTGCTGCTGTTCTAGTTTAGCTTCGATTTGTGGCCGGGAGCCGTGCACCAGTACCAGCTTAACGCCGAGACTATTGAGCAAAGTAATATCGTGAATGATGTTGCCAAAGTTTGTGTCGGCGAGCGCTTCCCCTCCTAACATCAGGACGAACGTTTTCCCCCGATGCGCGTTGATATAGGGGGAGCTATGACGAAACCAGTTTACATATGGATTGTTATCATTAATCACGATTAAAAACAGTACCTTGCAATCAGTTGTTCCAATACTGCTACTGTAGGCCTAATCTGGTCAAAAGCCAAATACTCATCGGGTTGATGCGCCTGATCTATCGATCCAGGTCCCATGACAATAGTATCCATGCCCAATGATTGCAGGAAAGGGGCTTCGGTGCCAAAGGCAACCGCTTCAGCCTGGTAGCCGGTTAAACGCTCTGCTGTCGTGACAAGCTCAGAGTGCTTATCATTACTGAAGGCGGGGATCCCCGGAAAGAGAGGTTCAGTGGAAATGGTCACACCGAACTGCTTTTCCAGAGGGGAAAGCCGCTTGGCCACACCTTCGCGCAGTAAGTCGGCAGACATCCCGGGCAGTGGACGGAGATCATATTCAACTTCGCATGCGCCACAGATACGGTTGGGGTTATCGCCGCCATGGATACATCCCAGATTTAGTGTAGGGACTGAAACCTTAAAGTCGCTGTTTTGATAGTCACGCTGAAGCTCTTTGCGGAAGCTGATGAGTTCCCCCAGTACTGAATGCATCGCCTCTAGCGCACTGGCGCCCAGGCTAGGGTCGGATGAGTGGCCGGCACTCCCTTTCACCTTAACCTGTTCCATCATCATCCCCTTATGCATATAGATTGGCCGCAGGCTAGTGGGCTCGCCAATGACTGCATAGCGAGCTTTAGGGTAACCGGCTTCTGCCAGTGCCCGGGCCCCGTTCATTGAGCTTTCTTCATCGGCAGTGGCCAGAATGATCAGGGGCTGCTGTAAGGTTTTGTCAGTAAACTTACGAGCGGCTTCAATAGCGATAGGAAAGAAACCTTTCATATCGCAGGTACCTAAACCATAAAACCGGCCATCTTTTTCTGTTAGTTTAAAAGGGTCGCTGTTCCACAGTTCAGCGTTGAAAGGGACTGTGTCAGTATGGCCGGATAGTACCAGTCCACCTGGGCCGCTGCCGAGTGTCGCGATCAGGTTGGCTTTTTCCGGATGCCCGGGAATGGCCATCACTTCTGTCTGAAAGCCTAAGCCGGATAACCAGGATTCAAGCTTCTCGATTACGCCCAGATTACTCTGATCCCAGTGGGCAGCTGTACAGCTTACGGATGGAGTGGCGATCAGTTCGGTCAGCATAGTGAGCAGATCGGGTGGTGAGAGTTGCATAGATAGATCCGGTTTTTTTATAAGTTATCCGGGTATTGTGCAGCTTTCGACAGAAATAAAAAAGGCGATCACAGTGTGATCGCCTTTTTTGTTTGCCAGTACGTTTAACTGAAAATGCCTTTCAGGGTGAAGAATATCACGATTGAAAGGAAGGCTCCGGCAGGCAGTGTGACCAGCCAGGAGACGAAAATAGTGCCTACTACTTGCAGGTTCAGGGCTGACAGTCCCCGTGCCAGGCCTACGCCGAGTACTGCTCCTACAAGCGTATGGGTCGTTGAAATGGGCAGGCCGGTGCCCGAAGCAAATACAACCGTAGAGGCGGCAGCCAGTGTTGCTGCGAAACCTCGGCTAGGGGTCAGTTCGGTGATGTTATTACCGACGGTAGCGATCACTTTATGACCGTACATCACCAGGCCGGCAACGATACCCGCTCCACCCAGTAATAGGATCCAGACTGGCATGGCGGATTTTTGTGCAACCTCACCTGCTGAGCCGACAACACCGACAACGGCGGCCAACGGTCCAACAGCATTGGCAACGTCATTAGAGCCGTGAGCAAATGCCATCGCGCAGGCAGTAAACATCATCAGGACGCCGAAGACTTTTTCTACACTGGCGAAATGGTAATCGCGATCGTCTTCTGTTTTAGCCTTAATGTTCCGTAGCATGAATATGCCCAGCAGCATGGTCAGAAAAGCGATACCTATAGAGATCAGAGCGCTGTTAGCAAAACCAGGATTAAGACCGATGTGCTTTAGACCTTTTGTGAAGGTAACCATCGAGATCATAAAACCAACGAGGAAGATGTACATCGGTACATATTTCTTCGCGTTCTTGAAGGGGTCTTCAGTATCCAGTATCAGCTTTTGCACACTTCGGAACAGAAAGAAGGCGATAAACCCGGCCGTCAACGGCGAGACAACCCAGCTGGCGACGATTTTTCCTACCTTTGCCCAGTGAACCGCATCTACTGAGATACCCACCGCTGCAAAGCCAACAATGGCTCCGACGATAGAGTGGGTTGTGGATACGGGCCAGCCCATAGCAGTGGCAATAAGTAGCCAGATACCCGCAGCCAGCAGGGCTGAGAGCATCCCGTAAACCAATAGTTCCGGCGTACCGGATAAAATTGCCGGATCTATGATGCCTTTACGAATGGTCGCTGTTACCGCGCCGCCTGCAAGGTAGGCTCCGGCAAACTCAAAGATAATAGCGATGATTATCGCTTGTTTCAGGGTCAGGGCTTTGGAACCTACCGAGGTTCCCATCGCATTTGCTACATCGTTAGCGCCCACACCCCAGGCCATAAAGAATCCAAACACACACGCCATGATGACAAGGATACTGCCATATTCCGCAATGATGCTCATGATAACTACCTAATTTAAGATTCAGAAAAATTAATGTGAGGCTTATTTCGCCAGCAACAATTGCAGGCGGCTACCTACCTGTTGTGCTTTATCAGCGAGATCACCAATCCAACGGATAACCTGATACAGGAACATGGCATCGATTGGGTTCAGCTCTTTCTCCACCTCAAAAAGGGCGGAGCGAACTTCGCGTTCCATTTCGTCAGCGTCGTGTTCCAAATCATCCAGGTCATGGATCATTTGCTCTACGACTTCAACTTCATGGCCTCGGAAGCCTGCCGTAATCAATTCATCCAGCTCGTTCAGGGCGGTTAACGCCTGGCCGGATGTTTTCAAAGAAGCGCGGACATACTCAGCAACAATTGGCTGAATCTGTTTAGGGAGAGACATTTTTCGGCCTAGCATAAGTCCGGCAATATCTTTTGCACGATTTGCAATTTTATCTTGCATGCGCAGTAGTTCGAGAAGGTCGGTGCGGGGTACGGGCAGGAATATACTGTTAGGAAGATTCATACGAATCTCCTTCTTCATGGTATCTGCTTCACCTTCGAGAACCGCAATAGTGTGTTGCACTTTTGCAGCTTCTTCCCAATCTTCTGCCATTACGGCGTCAAAGAACGGAATCAGCTGTATCGCACAGGCATGAGCTTTAGCAATATGTTCTTGCATTGGCTGGAAAGGCGATCGTGCAAACATCTGCAAAATCGGATTATTAGTAACCATAAAAATCACCGGTTTTAGTGCAAAATTTTCGCGAGTATACGTGGGGCTGTCGTCTGTTTGTAGTCATAATGAAACATAAATGTAACTAATTTGACATAAGTTGAAGCCGGGTAGCCGGTTCCGTGACGTTGGGTGTGTTGTAACTTACTGTTTTATCACTTTTTTATGTATTTATTATTGTTTTGTTAAACTTTTGTTACAGAAGAATATATCGAGACAAAAAGCGCTTTTTGGTAAGCTGAAAGAATCAAACGGCCACCGATAGAGTACCTTTATATATGCTCAGCCAATTAATAGAAAAACTTCCTCTGCTTGTTCAGCCAGGCGTCACTCTCAACCTGGAGAAATCTATTAACACTGTTCAAAGCCTGACTCATGAGTCGGAACGTATTCAGGCTGACCTGGTTCGGGTGCTGGCTGGTAGTGACTATGTTGCTGACCAGCTGGGTCGAAAGCCTCAACTGTTCGAGGATTTGTTACAGAATAATGACCTTTATTCTGTCTACGGAGCGGGAGAGTACGCGCAGCGTTTAGGACAGAGCCTGGCTTTGGTTGAGAGTGAGGAACTACTTCATAGTGTTTTACGGAAATTCAGACAGCGAGAAATGGTCAGGATAATCTGGCGCGACCTAACCCGTGCTACGGATATGCGGGGAACAACGGCTGACCTTTCTGCCCTTGCTGATGCTTCTATAGACCAGGCGTTGCAATGGCTATATCAGGATTGTTGTAGCAAGTGGGGGACGCCGCACGCCCCCGCTGCAGAAGGAGCTTCGGGGAAGCCTCAGCAGTTGATTGTACTGGGGATGGGTAAACTGGGTGCCTATGAACTTAATCTCTCTTCCGATATTGATCTGATTTTTGCCTACCCGGAAAAAGGCATGACTGAAGGGGGGAGGCGGGTGTTGGCAAACCAGGACTTCTTTAGTCGTTTGGGCCAGAAACTTATCCAGGCGTTGGATAATATAACGGCGGATGGTTTTGTTTTTCGTACTGATATGCGACTTCGCCCCTATGGAGCAAGTGGTCCGCTGGTCTGTAGTTTTGCTGCGATGGAAGAATATTACCAGGATCAGGGGCGAGACTGGGAACGTTACGCCATGATCAAGGCCCGGGTAGTTGGGGGTGACCAGCAGGCAGGGGGTGATCTTCTGGAAATGCTGCGGCCCTTTGTCTATCGAAAATATATCGACTTCAGTGCGTTTGACTCTTTGCGTTCGATGAAAGAGATGATCAACAAAGAGGTGCGGAGAAAAGGACTGCATGGCAACGTGAAATTAGGTGCTGGTGGTATCCGGGAAGTGGAATTTGTTGCTCAGGCGTTTCAGTTGATTAGGGGAGGGCGTGATCCCCGGTTACAGCAACGAGAGCTGCTGAATATTCTTCCCTTGTTACCCGAGACTGTTGGTATGCCTGAGCAAGCTGTAGAGGATCTGACCGAAGCGTATACTTTTCTTCGTAATGCGGAGCATGTCATTCAGGCGGTGGCTGACCGGCAGACACAGGAGTTACCAGTTGACGAGGTTGGCCAGGCGCGGATGGCTTATAGTATGGGGTTTGAGAACTGGAGTGACTTTATGCTCGAGTTGGATCGCCAGCGAGGGCGGGTTACAGAACATTTTGCAAATGTGATTGCGCCGGCAGAAGAGGCGGCGGAAAGCGACGATCTGAGTAGCGACTGGTTACTGCTTTGGAGTAATGAGTGCGATGCTGCGGAAGGAGAAGCTATATTTGCAGAACAGGGTTTGGATGACCCTCAACAGGCCTGGAAAGCGTTCAGCAATTTAAAGTCCAGTCGTTCCGTTCAAGTTATGCAGGCGGTTGGCCATGAACGTCTGCTGGCGGTGTTGCCTCAACTAATGAATGAAGTAGCCGCTGTGGAAAATGCTGCAGAGACTCTGGAACGGGTCTTGCTGTTGATTCAGGCGATTATCCGCAGATCTGCTTATCTGGTGCTATTGGCTGAAAATCCGGATGCGATGCAACAGTTGGTTAGGCTCTGTTCTGCCAGTGCCTGGTTTAGCGAAACGCTGGCAAAACAGCCGGTATTGTTGGACGAACTGATCGATCAGCGGACTCTTTATGCACCGCCCACCAAAGAGGAGCTGCAATCTGACTTACGACAACAGCTGCTGCGGATTCCTGAAGAGGATGAAGAGCAATTAATGGAAACGCTTCGCTACTTTAAGAGTGCGCATGCGTTACGTGTAGCGGCATCAGATATAACAGGGGTACTGCCGCTCATGAAGGTCAGTGACTGCCTCACATGGTTGGCTGAAGCGATTCTGGAAGCGGTTTTGGAGATCGCCTGGCGGCAGTTAACCGAAAAGCATGGGGTACCGCAAAAAACGCCAGGTGTACCCTGTGACCCAGATTTTATTATTGTTGGCTATGGGAAAATGGGAGGAATTGAGCTTTCATACGGCTCTGATCTGGATCTGGTTTTTATACATGATGCTGAAGCGGGTTTGTATACCGAGGGTAAGAAGCCGATTGCAAATTCAGTCTTCTTTACTCGATTAGGCCAGAAGATTATTCATATCCTCAATACCTTTACCGCAGGGGGGCAACTGTACGAAGTTGATATGCGCCTGCGGCCTTCGGGTAACTCAGGTTTGTTGGTAAGCTCATTAAAAGCGTTCACCGATTATCAGGAGAAAGAAGCCTGGACCTGGGAGCATCAGGCTCTGGTAAGGGCGCGAGTGATAACCGGGTCAAAGGCGCTGTCGCAGGCGTTTGAACAGGTGCGTGGCAATATACTCAGTCAATCCCGGGAACTTCCTGATTTAACAGCGGAAGTGGTTAAAATGCGGGAAAAAATGCGCGATCATCTGGGAACTTCTGATAAAGATAAAGATGCAAAGTTTAACCTGAAGCAGGATCGCGGCGGCATTGTTGATATAGAATTTATTGTTCAATTCAGCGTGCTTGCACATGCATATCAGTATGATGAATTAATCAGATTCACCGATAATATTCGTATTATTGATGCCATGGCAGCCACCGGAGTGATTTCGGCAGATGATGCTGAAATACTGAGAGAAGGCTACAAACGCTACCGCGCGGTGGGTCATCGACAGGTACTGCAGGATCGTTCGACAACCATTGGCTCCTCAGAGCTGGAAGATTGCCGTCAGGATATCACCCGAATCTGGCAGAGCCACTTAAGAGTAGAGTAATCGAAAATAAAAAAGCGCCAGAAGGCGCTTTTTTATGGAAGTAGCTAAGGTCAGATACGGGTTAACCAACCGTGCTTATCTTCTGCTTTGCCCCATTGAATATCATTCAATGCCTGGCGCAGTTTTACGGTAGTAGAGCCTGTTTCGCCGTTGCCTACCGGGAATTCCTGACCATTATGAATCAGAGTGCCGACGGGTGTGAGTACGGCAGCAGTGCCAGACAGCGCTGCTTCACAACCCGGTTTAGCCGCTCGTTCCAGCAGCTCTTCAATGGTTAGCTGGCGTTCCTGAACATCCATGCCTAGGTCGCGGGCTATGGTAAGAATGGAATCACGGGTGACGCCATGCAGGAAGCTTTCGTCCAGGGCTTTAGTGATAACTTCATTGCCATCGATCAGCAGGAAGTTGGCCGCGCCGGTTTCCTGAACATCACCGTCTGGACAGAAAAGCACCTGATCGGCATTCAGTTCTTGTTTAGCTTTCATGATGGGTTGCAACGCACTGGCATAGTTACCACCACTTTTAATCATGCCCATATGCGCTGCACAGCGAGCGCCATTTTCTTCGAGTAACAAGCGCAGCGGAGCACCACCACCTGAGAAGTAATCGCCAACAGGAGATAATAAAATGTACTGGCAAGAGGTTACCGACGGTGATGCAGCTTTACCAATCGCAGGCTCAGTGCCAAAGTGAGTCGGGCGGATGTACATAGAACCTGGAGGCTCGGGTACTTCATTTTTAAAGCGGGTAACGATATCAATAATCATCTTGCCGGTGGCGGCTTTGTTGATCTCTGGTAGTGCCAGTAGCTCGCTACTCTGAGTGAAACGATCAATATTACGATCCATTCGGAAAATATTGATCGAGCCATCTTCATGTCGAAACGCTTTCAAACCCTCAAAACAGGTGCTGGAATAGTGCAGTACATGTGCTCCTGGATGCAGTTGCAGGCTATCGCTGCTGACTACTTCAGCTTCACTCCAGCTAGAGCCATCAAACCAGGAGATTGCCATTTCAGGCATGAACACAGTTCCAAATGCTGCCATTGATTACCTCGAAAACGTATAAAGTTAAATATTTTGTTATTACGCAGCGTGATACAGCGTTTTTTTATAGGCCAATGATTGTAATCAGCTCTGGCTGAAAAGGGAATCAGCTGCAGTAATTAAAGGTGGGATGGATGAAGAAAATAAGCGTTTTATTGTGGCAGGTCGATGGATGACGTGTAAATCATAAATGGTATACTGCGGTCATTGTTATTTTTCCGCTGTTGGAGATAGGAATCCCCTTGAAAGTTCTGATCGTTAAAACCTCATCCATGGGGGATGTTATCCATACATTACCGGCACTCACTGATGCGACAAAGGCTATCCCTGATATTCGCTTTGACTGGGTGGTTGAAGAAGGCTTTGCAGAAATTCCGGGATGGCATTTTGCCGTTGATAACGTGATCCCAGTGGCGATCAGACGCTGGCGAAAAAATCTCTGGAAAACCTTTTTAAGTGGGGAATGGAAACAGTATCGAGCTTCCCTGTCTGAGTCTGAATACGACCTGGTGATTGATGCGCAAGGGTTATTGAAAAGTGCCATGCTGGTGACCCGGTATAGTCGGGGTGTAAGTTGCGGCTATGATAAATCTTCAGCACGGGAAGCACTTGCTGCCCGGTTCTATCAGCGCACCTTTAAGGTTGATAAAGATCAGCATGCAGTAGAGCGAACACGTCAGTTGTTTGCCAAGGCGTTAGGTTATCAAGTGGAAGGGCGGGGTGACTTTGCTATTCGTAATCACTTTATCCAGGAAAAGGACACGACATCGGGCTACCTGGTGTTTCTTCACAGCACCACGCGTTTTGATAAACACTGGCCGGAAGCGTATTGGCTGGAACTGATTAAGAAAGCGACAGAAGAAGGCTGGAAAATCAAGCTGCCCTGGGGAAATCCGGAGGAGAGAGACAGGGCTGATCGGTTGGCTCTCGGAAATAATGCTGTTGAGGTGCTGCCAAAGCTGAATTTGGCTGAGGTGACTACGGTATTGGCCGGTGCGGCAGGCTGTGTATCTGTGGACACTGGCTTATCTCACATGGCCGCTGCTTTAGATCGCCCTAACGTTATCTTATTTGGCTCAACCGACCCTGGATTGGTTGGCGGCTATGGTAAAGATCAGTTATGTCTGGAAGCGAAAGTACAACCAGAAAGCGATAGTCTTGTAGAACCTGCTGTGTTTGCAAACCTTACGCCAGCGATTGTCTGGGAAGCATTAGCTGCACAATGCTCACAAGCAAAGGACTAGACAATGCCTCGTTCTGTTTATTTTGTATCTACATTACTGCATCTTTTTACAGCCACTGCGATTGCGGCTGAACGTCAGAATGAGACGGCAATTTTAGTTTTTATTGATCAGCCTGAAGGCCGCCCCCCACAAATATTTGAACTTGTTAAACAATGGGAATCATCTCCTTTTAGAGAACAGCATTTGTTCTATGGCCGTCTGAAAGGCGGTTTGAGTAAACTGAAAAAAAGGCGTCAGCTGTTTCGCGATATAGATGGTCTTATAAATCGTTTACAGCCCGAGCACATTTTTGTTGGTAATGACCGTCGAATTGAGTTTCAGTATGCAATGCATGTTGCTCAAAAAAACGGTACGCCCGCGATCGGTCACTATATGGATGAAGGTACTTTCACCTATGTCGGCAGGAAGGCATCCAGTGGTATCGGGGATGTCGTTGTTGATAATGGGCTGAAAAAGTTGTTTTACGGCTTATGGTGGAAGAATCCAGCGACGGTTGGCGCTTCCTCATGGATAAGGGATGTGCATGTTGCTTTTCCAGAGTTAATTAACCCACTGCTTAAACTTAAGGCGGTACATTGCCTGACGGCAGCTAGTTTTCGATCAGAGCCGCTCAAACAGCTTTCTAAAATGATGCTTCAGGAGAACGCGGTAACAGATGAACAGGTTAAAGCGTTAGATGTGCTTATTACCCTTCCGCATGAATCATTATTCGAAAAGGACAGCGGCTATAAGGATAAAATTCTAGCGCTGATTTCTACGCTTAAAGGCGCCATCGCGGTGAAATATCACCCGCGAAATAGCTGTGAAGATGCGCTTGATCTTCAACAATATGGCGTTAAATTACTCCCGTCGTCGGTCAGCTATGAAGCGATTCTGCCGTTGTTGAGAAATGATGTGACAGTGATCGGAGATGTATCGTCTACTTTGTTGCTGACCCGTTGGCTAAGGCCAGAAATTGAAACCATTTCTTACCGAAATGGAACAGAAAATATAAAGTTTGAAAAACTGTTCAGCGATCTCGGTATACAAGTTCGGTAACCCTGACGGGCGCACTAAGGAAACTCTATGAAACTGGCTATGAATTATCTTATCAAAAATGAAGCCGATATCATTCTTGATAATATTAAAGTGCATTCTCAGCTTGGGGCTGATTGTTTTGTCATTATAGATAACGGATCGACGGACAATACCCGTGAACTGCTTGACTCCGTAAAAGATCAATATGAGATGATTATTATTGATAGGCCTCTTTTGGATTATCAGCAGAGCAACTGGAAAACAGAGATGGCTAAAACTGCGGCCAGTAAGTTGGGTGCAGATTGGAGTATCGCGAACGATGCCGATGAATTCTGGATTCCGAAAGATGGAAGTTTGAAGACAGAAATGGTTTCATCGGGGTCAATTCTTGAGTGTCCCCGGTATAACGTTCTTTTTGACCGTAAAGCGTTTGATGGCGAAGCTCCCTATTATACGCAGACCAATAGAGTGCAGTATCCTATAAATTACCCTAAGGGCATTCAGTGTTCTCAACCCAACCTTTCAATCATGATGGGTAATATACATGGGAAAGTGGCTGTACGATCTCGAGGTCTTGTCCGTGTCAAAGGTGGTAATCACCGTGCATGGCATGCCTGGGGGTGGTTGAATTCAAAGAAATCTCAAAACATCGATATTTATCACTACCCCATTCGCTCGAAAGAAAAGTTTATTCAGAACATTGAGAACCGTAAGGCGCTGCTTGATGCCGGGGTGTCTAAGATGGGTGATCACTACCGGCGTTGGGTTAGTTTGTATCAGGACGGATTGATTGAAGAAGAGCTGGACCGACTAACGGTTACTGAAAAAAGTAGGGACACGTTATTTGATTTAGGTGTTCTGGTTGAAGACAGTACCGCCAGTATGGCCATAAGTGATTTGTTGAGTGAGCGCTCCTCATGATTATCATCGGCTATTACACCACTGATTCCGTTTATCAGGATAGCTTTGAGCTACTGGAAAAATCCCTGGAGCGAGTCGGTCATCGCTTTGATTATAAGGCGATTCCTCCTTCAGACTGGAAAAGTGTTACTGATTTAAAGCCTCGAATCGTACTTGAAAAACTACAACAGTATCAGGAGCCGGTTCTCTATCTTGATGCGGATGCTTTTGTCCATGAAAACCTGGACCGCTATTTTTCCGATCCGCAGTATGATATCGCAGTTAATTACCTGGAAAAGAAGAATGGGGAAGAGGAGCTTCTGTCAGGCACTGTGTGCTTTAACTATAGTGAGAAGGTTCTTCAACTCGTTCAGTTGTGGATTAAGGTTGGTCTGGAAAATCCGGAATTAAATGACCAGCAGTCGCTACAAAAAGCGGTGTCTGAGTATGAAGGTAAATTAAACGTACTGCGTTTGTCCTCAGCTTTCACCTATATTTTTGATTGGCAATATTCTGATATTGAAACCCCAATTATTGAACATTTGCAGGCTAGCAGAGAAATCTATTGTGTTAGACGAATGAAGAGTATTAAAAACAGGTTTAAAAAACTGCTAGGTCTTAACGTCAGCAAGGAAGAGATGCTTGTGCGTCGAAGAAAAAGAGTAACAGAATTGCAGGAATTACTGAGTGGGAAATAATCAATACAGGGAGAGAATGTGTAATATTAATTACGACAAGATGGTTTTATGGGGAATCATTCTAACGATTCCTTTATACCTGGTTGCAAATGAGCTGGCTAAGGGATTGTTAGTTGTTTTTGGAGTCGTGTCGCTGCTTTATGTTTTTGTTAATCCTGTACGAAGCTTTAAAGCCTTAAGCGGCCTAGAATTACTTTTATGCTTCACATTACTTTTTTTCCCTCTGTGCTTTGCCCTCGCATACTGGAATTTTGGTGCGCCGCGCGATTACGAGCTTTCTATTGAGTTCTCCAGGATATCGTTGTTGATCGTAGTCCTCTATGTGTTTTTAAAACGGGTGAATGATCTTAATTTTGATGTTGTCACAATTTCTATCTCTGTTTTTGGGGTGCTCAGTGGTCTTGCTGGTCTTTTTTTATTTATAGAAGACGGTAGGCGTGTAACCGTAGGCACCGACTTGATTAATATGTATGGAGCAATAATGTCTTGCTCTGCCGGCCTGGCTTTTTATTACCTTTTTAGAGAACAAAGAATTAGGTTTATGACTCTATTCTTTCTTGCCGGGTTTTCATCGCTTGTTGGGGTGATGGTCTCAGGTTCAAAAATTGCCATTATCGCAGCAGTTTCAGTGCTTTTTTTGAACATGGTTCTTGTTGCTAGAGCCAGGAAAAAATTATTTCTGATAGTTCTAGTACCAACTATTGTTATTATGATTTTGATCGGTCCTGTAAATAGGTTTGTTGAAATGTTGAGTGTGATCTCAGAACAAACTGCTTCTCAACAGACTGATATTAATCAGCAGGTTACAGATAGCATTAACTCACCGAGAGCTGTTGATGCCTCGGTTGGAGTTCGGGTTCAGATGTATGTAGCGGCGATCAGGGCTATTCAAGAAAAACCTTTACTTGGTCATGGTTCGTGGCGTTTTAAAGATCTCTTTCCTGATGAGCTGATGTCTGGAGAACTATTGCCACAGAGCCGGCGGTTTACACATGTACATAATGAAGTTTTACAGGCTTGGATGGCCAGAGGGATACCTGGCTTACTGTCCTTTGTTTTGTTACTGGCTTCGCCTATTCTTGTAGCAAGGGGGGCATCCAGGGATGTTAAAATTTCAGTGTGGGTAGTCGTATATACCTTCTTTTTAGTTGCTATGTTTGAAGCGCCTTTTAATGCGAACGTATCCTACGTGTTCTATCTTCTAATTCTTACCCTGATATTGTCATTTAACATCAAAGGGCAGCCTACGGCTGTAGGTGAATCATAGATGGTTATTGTTCGATTAATTGGCGGCCTAGGGAATCAGTTATTTCAGTATGCTTATGCGTTGTCTTTATTAGAGCAGGGTTATGATGTGAAGTTGGACGCCTCAGCGTTTGAGTCCTATACGCTGCATGGCGGCTTCGGTTTAGGGGAGTACGCTGAACGGCTTGAAGTTGCTACAACAGAAGAAGTTGATATGGTTTCCCGTGTGGGGCGAATATCGACTCTATTGCGTAAACTTCAGGGTAAGAAAAGCAGGCGGGTTATCAAAGAATCCAATTTTTCGTATGACGAGAAAATGCTGACCCCTGAAGACAGTCACTATCTTGTAGGCTATTTTCAAAGTGAACTGTACTTTAACAAAATCAGAGGTGAATTGTTGAGTGCGCTTGATCTAAAGCATAAGCTTTCCCCCTATACTGAAGCCTCGTACTTAGCTATTGCTGATGCATCTGTGAGTGTATCAATGCATATAAGGCGGGGGGATTATGTTAGTGATAAAGCGGCTCACAATACACATGGTGTCTGCTCGCTTGATTATTACTATGCTGCTGTGACATTTTTTGAAGAGCGTTATCCTGACGTAGATTTTTATATTTTTTCCGATGATATTGAGTGGGTGAAAGAGAATTTAAACGTTCAGCGTGCTCACTACATCTCTTCGGAGGAGAAGCGTTTTGCCGGGGAGGATATTTATCTGATGAGTCAGTGTGATCATAATATTGTTGCTAACAGCTCTTTCAGTTGGTGGGGTGCCTGGTTGAATGCAAATGAGGACAAAATCGTTGTTGCGCCTAGACAGTGGTATGCGGATTCGAATATGCAGCGATTAAGTAAAACATTGGTGCCGGATACCTGGATCAGGCTCTAGGAGGCCAAGTGTCAGATTTTCCTCTGGTTTCAGTTATTATTCCTGTTTATAACGGGGAAAAATACCTGCTCGAGTCACTAGAGTCTGTGTTACATCAGACGTACCCCAATATTGAAATTATTGTCGTTGACGATTGCTCTACTGATAACGGAGCCGGCCTTATTGCGGCTTTAGATGCTGATAATATTATTGTTTTAAGAAATGATACTAACAGCGGCGTTAGTGCTTCTAGAAATAAAGCAATTCGATCGGCCAAAGGTAAATATATAGCCTTTATGGATGCAGATGATGTGAGCCTGCCCCATCGTATTGAATGTCAGGTGAACTTCCTTGAAGATAATTCTGAATTCGGGCTGCTCAGTTCTGCTTACCAGACTTTTGAAGAAGACCTGTTATCAGGCAAGAAAAGTTTAAAGCAGCTACCTTGCAACCCTGATGAGATAGCTGCCCAGCTGCTTTTTCAATGCGTTATCTGCTGCCCAGCGGCTATGTTGCGGGGAAGCTTAGTACAAGAGCATGAACTATATTTTGATGAGTCTCTGTCGATGTGTGAGGACTGGGATTTATGGTACCGGGTCAGCCAGGTTTCTCGCGTTTCTAATGTAGAGGATGTTCTGGTGTACTATCGCAAGCATTCGAATAACTCTTCCAGGAAGAGAACTGAAATGTATAGGAGTAAGATCAGGCTGATCCAGAGAAGCTTTCGAGATTACGGAGGATGTGTAGATAGCTTGTTTAATGGTGACCTGTATATAAAAAGCGATCCAGCGTTTGGCTTGTTTGTCGAACAAGTTGAACAGCTTGCCAATAATAACAGGATCGAAAAATGGTTTGGCGACAAAGAAGCGGTTAAGGCCTGTGCTTATGTTTTATATGAAATTTATAAAACGAATGTAGATGTATTGGGGAACAGCGCATACGATCACTTACGTAAGTCGTGGCTATACCAATATATGGATATAAGTCGAAAGCACCGGATAAAGTATTATCTACGTAGCAAGTTTTCCGGTTGATTGTTAATCAGGCTGGGTTGCTTTATAGATATTCTTTTCACCTAATGGTGCTGTTTTAAAGCGTTTATGTACCCACATATATTGTGATGGTGCTTTTCGAATTCCGGCTTCTATCGCCTGATTTATTAAGATAGCGTCGTTTTCTTCGGTGTCTGAAGGAAAACCATCGACGTTGCTACACTCGAGAATGTAGCCTGAGTTATCAGGTTTACGCCAGCAATCCAGTTTAACAAGTGGCGAGTTGTTCAGACGGTGCATTTTGGTTGTGGCTACAGTGGTAGCAGCCGGATGTCCGAAGAAAGGGATGAATAGCGTCCCTTTGCGTCCTAAATCCTGATCAGGTGCATACCAGATACAATGATTCTTGCGCATGTTTCTTAGCATCTGACGAGTTTTCTTACGCTCAAGAGGATGGCTAAAACGCTTTCGTCCGCGGGTAAAAAACCATTCAAGCATCGGATTATTATGCTCTCTGTAGAGAGTGCTGCAGGGCTGTCCATGCAAAGAGAATAGTAACCCCGCGAGATCCAAACATGAAAAATGCCAGCCCATAAGAATGACGCCGTTGCCCTGTTCCAGTGCCTGGTCCAGAATTTCGAAATTCTTAAAGTCTGTCTTTGCGCGGAAAAAAGCTTCGCTTTTCCAGTAGGACCAGCCTGTTTCGATTAGGCCAATGCCATTATTTTCAAAAACTTCGATAACCCGGTTAGTTTGCTCTTGAGCGGTTAACTCAGGGAAGCAGAGGCGGATATTCACTGTGGTAACATGCCTGCGGGTCTTCATTAAGCGATATAGTAACCGGCCCAGTAGCCTTCCTATACATAACCCCCAGCGAAAAGGGAGCGCAGAAAGACCACGGAGCAGACCTATACTTAGCCATAGAAGCCAGTATTTTGGAGCAAGAAAGTCAGACCAGCGTGCTTCTTTGTTGTCCACAATTAACCCAGATGCTGTAAAATCAGGCAATTATAATGTCCGTTGCCTTTCAACACTAGCGTATAACATAGTTCAGTTGTTGGGATTGATTAAAAAACATTGAGAGTTTTTCATTAGTGAAAACTGAGAACAGTATGCAGGTCTACTTACGCCTGCTGAAGTATGTAAAAAAATACTGGCCAGCATTTTTAGTGAGTGTTGTTGGCTTTGCTATTTATGCCGCTTCCCAGACGGCCTCTGCTAAATGGCTTGAAGCTTTCATTGATGCTGTTGAGTCGGGTCAACTTGATCAGCGGGCTATGCTTGCGTTAGCCGTGTTAGGCATATTTTTTATTCGTGGTGTCGGCACCTTCTTGGGTAATTACGGACTTTCCTATGTGGCCCGCTATGTTGTTCATAACTTGCGAATAGACCTCTTTCGCCATTTGATGCTCCTTCCGAGTTCTTATTATCACCAAAACTCCAGTGGCGAGTTATTGGCGAAATTGACCTATAACGTAGAGCAGGTAACCGGGGCGGCGACCAATGCACTGAAGATTGCTATCAGAGAGGGTTTTACCGTAATAGGTTTGTTTGGCTATATGTTATATCTGAACTGGAAATTGACACTGTTATTTCTGGTCGTTGGGCCTGTAGTGGGAGTCGTTGTTGGTATTGCTGCCCGCAGGATGAGAGGGCTGAGCCGTCACGTACAGCAAAGCGTGGGAGATATCACCTCTTCGGCTTCAGAGGCGATCAAGGGCTTTCAGGTTGTGCGAATATTTGGTGCAACACGAGCTGAAACTGATCGCTTTATTAAAGTTAGCCAGCATAACCGCCGTCAGGTTATGAAGATGGTTGTAACTCAATCAGTGACGACCCCCATGGTACAGATGATGGTAGCTGGCGTAATTGCGCTGATGACTTTCTTGGCTATGGATCCTGACCTGATCAGGGAGATGAGCACAGGACAGTTTATCGCATTTATCTCAGCGGCTGCGCTGATGGCTAAGCCGGTGCGTTCGTTAACTGAGATTAGCAGTATGATTCAGCAGGGGCTGGCTGCCTCAGAAAGTGTTTTTGAAGTTGTGGATACTGAGCCAGAAAAGGATATCGGGACCTATGAGGTAGAGAGAGCGGATGGAGCCCTGACTTTTAAGAACCTCAGTTTCAATTATGAGGCCGATGGCAAGCCTATTTTGAATAACATCAGCGTCGATATAAAGTCAGGTGAAACTATCGCGCTGGTAGGCAAGTCCGGCAGCGGTAAATCTACCCTGGCGGGTTTATTACCTCGTTTCTATGACGCTACTGAAGGTGAGATTTTTCTGGATGGTCATAATCTTCAGGACTATACGCTGGAAAATCTTCGGAATCAGATAGCATTAGTGAATCAGCAGGTCATTCTGTTCAACGGAACTATCGCCGAGAATATCGCTTACGGTGGGATGGCCGATTGCTCCCGCGAGATGATCGAGGTTGCGGCTGAAGCGGCTCATGTAACAGAGTTTGTGCAACAGCTTCCGGATGGATTGGATACGCTGGTAGGTGAAAACGGGATGCTGTTGTCTGGTGGACAGCGTCAACGCATAGCGATAGCACGGGCCATACTTAAAGATGCGCCGATCCTGATTCTCGATGAAGCGACGTCGGCATTGGATACTGAGTCTGAACGTCATATTCAGGATGCGCTGGAAAATGTGATGCAAGGACGGACCACCCTGGTTATTGCACATCGCCTGTCCACTATCGAGAATGCCGATCGCATTCTGGTGATGGATTCAGGGCAGATTATAGAGCAGGGTAATCATTCTGAATTGCTGCAGCGGGGCGGTGTTTATGCCAACCTCTATAAACTTCAGTTTTCAGAAACAACCGCCGAGCCGGTTGCATCACAATCTACCGATCAGGAACAGAATCTATGAAATTGGTTATGCCCCGCTTAGACAAGGCACAGGTATTGGTTGTCGGTGATCTGATGCTGGATCGATATTGGCACGGTCCTACTTCAAGAATCTCCCCTGAGGCGCCGGTGCCGGTAGTCAAGGTGGATCAGAGAGAAGATCGTCCCGGTGGTGCGGCTAACGTTGCTTTGAATATTACCGCTTTAGGTGGTGGAGTTTCCCTGGTGGGTATAGTGGGTCAGGATGAGGCGGGGCAGGCGCTGGAACAGCAGCTCAATTCTGCCCGGGTTAACTGTCAGTTCTGCCGCAGCCGTAACGAACCGACTATCACTAAGTTACGGGTGTTGAGCCGGCATCAGCAGTTAATCCGGCTGGATTTTGAAGAGCGTTTCTCGGCGGAATACAGTGTTGGTTTGCAACAGCAAACCGAAGCGTTGCTGGGTAATGTCAGCGCATTGGTGCTCTCGGATTATGATAAAGGCACGTTGAGTAATCCCGGTGTATTAATTCAGGCGGCGCGCAAAGCGGCTGTACCGGTATTAGTGGATCCAAAAGGCAGTGATTTTGAGCGCTATCGTGGGGCAACACTGCTAACGCCTAATATGGGAGAGTTTGAAGCTGTAGTAGGGGAATGTGGTTCTGAGCAGGAGCTGGTGGAAAAAGCTCAGCATCTGATTGAACAGCTTGAACTAGACGCCTTGTTAGTGACTCGCAGTGAACAGGGTATGACGCTGATTCTGCCGGGGCAGAACGAGGTTCATTTTCCCGCCCGTGCACGTGAAGTTTTTGATGTGACAGGTGCTGGGGATACTGTGATATCAACGCTGGCGACAGCATTGGCCGCAGGTGAGTCGTTAGAAGTTGCCACCGGATTAGCAAATATAGCGGCGGGTATTGTCGTAGGTAAGCTGGGGACTGCTGCGATCAGCGGGCCTGAATTGCGCCGTGCAGTTAATTTGGAACAAGGCTCTGAGCGAGGGGTCATCAGTGATGAACAGCTGATGATTGCGCTTGAAGATGCCCGGGCAGCGGGTGAAAAAATTGTTTTCACTAATGGCTGCTTTGATATTCTTCATGCGGGACACGTAGGTTACCTGGAACAGGCACGGGCACAGGGAGATCGGTTGGTATTGGCGATCAATGATGATGAATCGGTCCGTCGTCTGAAAGGTGATGGGCGGCCGATCAACCCGGCGGAACGGCGTAAAGCTGTACTTGCGGGGCTGGAAGCGGTTGACTGGGTAGTTAGCTTTCAGGAAGACACGCCAGAACGATTGCTTCAGCAGGTGCGCCCTGAGGTCTTAGTAAAAGGTGGTGACTATGGGTTGGATCAGGTCGTGGGCGGTGAGTTTGTCAGCAGCTATGGCGGTGAAGTGAAAGTGCTCTCATTCCTTGATAACTGCTCAACCACGGCAATTGTTGAGAAAATTCAGGGCAGCTAAGTGGCGTAAAGAAATTGTTGCCTAAGCGATTAAATAAAGGGTTTCCTCTTGGGGGCAAACACTTCACTTAAGCGGGTGCCTGCGGGGATTTTCATTGATTGTACCTGGTCCCGAATAAGCTTGCTGAGACTAAAAATTCCATCACCGTTGATGCGGGCCAGCCAGAGTTCTGAGTTTAGTATGACATTCAGCTCATTCGAGAGAGGATCATATTGTTCTTCTGCATGAAGTAGTGAGAGAGCTTCACAGTCCGGTAGTACCATTCTCAGCGGATAGACTAGCTGTGCGGAGCAGGTTTGTTTGTGGATATAAAGAAACGGGTTTCCTAATAACGGCTGTCGATTGATATAGATTTGAGCTTCAGGAAATTTGAGAGGGTTGCTGCGTTCACTAAATAGCTGGAAGGACTCATGCTCGTGATAGTCCAGTTCAGAGTAGGGTTTGACTAACCGCTGAGTGTTGAGCTCTAAGCGGCAAAATTTTCTTTCCTTCAGTAACAAACACTCTTCAACCAGTTCCTGAGCCAGAGTGAGATAGGGATTGTTAAGTTGTTCCAGAGGAACGTAACCCGACGGCAGTTTCAGTATGGCGTGGTCGGTTTTCTGTTGTCGAACTAACACCAGGTATTCTTTATCAAACAGGGTCAGATGGATCTGCGCCGAAACGCCCAGGTTGGCATATTTTCCAGGGATGCTCGGTTGGCAGGCTTTGCGCCGCATTTGCATGGTTTCAAAATCAACAGGGATGCCAACAGGAGTGATATTGATTCCGCCAGCAAAAGGGTCGATCTCGATGGCCTGGGTTCTAAATTCGGCCGGATCTACACTGGCTATGAGCATGTTTTCTCCTGTCTTTGTCTGAAGATCTTTAGCGGCTTCCCTGTTGCTGCATACTGGTGACTACAGTCTCGACATTTGCACTCAGGTGCTCAGGATTAATAGTGCCGATAATAGCGCTACTGACCCCTTGATGGCCTAGTACCCGGTCAAAACTTGCCCGTACCGGATCAATTTCCGGCTGTTGACTGAGACTGCCAGACGCCAGGGCTTTCTTGATTAATATCCCTTTCTCTTCTGCCAGCGCAAAATCGATAACCGCCAGCTCGTCCTGATAGTCAAGGTTGTAGGTAACCATGGCGATATCCGAACGCTTCAGGGCTTCAATTCCCCCTGCAACCGTCTTCGTGGACATGCCCCCGGCGCGGATTTTGCCTTCCGCTTTCAACAGTTCTAATTGTTCCAATATGCCGTAACGCTGAATGATTTCAAGATCATTGCCGTCAGAGTGCACCAGCAATATATCAATAACGTCGGTCTGTAACCGTTGCAGGCTTCTCTCTATACTTAATCTGACATGTTCGGGGGTAAAATCAAAGTATGATTGCCCAGTCTGGTTATTAAACTCTTCGCCAACCTTACTGCAGATTACCCAATGATCACGCTGTCCCTGTAGTAACGGGCCAAGTCTCTCCTCGCTTCGGCCGTAGGCGGGAGCGGTGTCGAGTAAATTAATACCTAAATTTCGGCTGAGATCCAGTAAATGGCGAGCAGCCTGGTCATCAGGAATAGTAAAACTGTTGGGATACTTGACGCCTTTATCACGACCTAACTTAACGGTACCCAGCCCGATAGGACTAACCATCAGATCGGTCCCGGCAATTTTTCTCGGCGTTAGCAAAGCAAACTCTCCCATACAGGTTCGGCGACTCCGGGTTTGGGTAACGCTCCTAAAACAGTTGTGTCGGCAGTGAAACGAGGAGTGATTCTTTGTGCCTTGAGCATGTCGAGGACCTGGTCAGCCAGGTCGGGTGCCAGTGCGAGTTTGGTTGGCCAGCTAATAATGCAGTTGCCAACTGACTGGGCAAAGGCCGAATCAGGCCGGGTCAATGATGACTGTTTTGGTTCGGCCCGGTTAATATGAAAACTACCCCAGCAAGCGTCTTTTAATATAACCCAGGGGAGTAGCTTGGTGAGCAGCTGTTGGGCTGCCTGAATCTGCTCTTCAGCACTACGTTCGACACCGGTTTCGGCAAGGTCCCCGCCCAGATACCAGACCTGATCGCCATTGAGTGTTGGGTGTGTGGTGATAGTGACGACCGGTTTGCTGCCGCTGCTAATGCAGTGAGCAAACGTTGGCAGGTCGGATCGGTGACGCACCATGACCATATGCAGAGGGCGGCGTTGCATTTGTGGTTGTTGTACCTCAAGTTGCTGCAGCAGCTCTTCAGAGCCCTCGCCGGCCGTCGTAATATATCGCTGAGCTTCGATTCTCATCGACTTCAGCTGGACCGCCTGGATCTCTCCATGTTGCATATCCAGCTGAATTTCGGAGGGGGCGACTTTGTAGATGCTGTGGATATTGGGTCTGGCCAGGGCTTCAATAACAGAGGGGACATCCAGTACGATTTCATTCAGTTTATAGAGACTGCCACGAAAATCTGGATGTTGAAACGCAGGAGGCCGTTGTTCAGCCGGTACTTGTCCTACTCTTCCTTTCAGAGCTTTGCTGGCAAGAAATGTTGTCATCTTTGAACCGAGCGAGGCCATGGACCACATATAATGCGCATCTGATAAAACCTGCGCCTGACTCAGATCTAACTCGCCATGCCCTTCCAGGCAGTCGCGCCAGCGGGAAGGCATGTTTGCGATGCTGTTGGAGGCCTGACTGAGAACGCCGTTCAGGGCGTACTTTGTTCCGCCATGAATAATTCCCTGAGAACGAACCGACTGTCCTCCACCCAGGCTATGGGATTCCAGAAGGATCGCATCAAAGCCTTGTTGGCGGGCTCGGTTTAGTAGCCAGAGGCCAGCGATTCCGCCACCCAAAATAATCAGATCTGTTGTTACTGTTTGCATGAAAGTTCCTGCGATTAACTGCCATCATTATACCCTCGGTATCGCTGACTGATAATGGTAAACTTATGTTTTACTTATGGAATGCGCTTATCACTATGGCACGTTGGCTCTATTCGCTGCTGTTTTACTGCCTGATACCGTTGGTTTTGCTGAAACTTTGGCTACGCGGCAAACAGGCTCCGGAATATCGCTGTCGCTGGGCAGAGCGCTTTGGCTTTGTGGATTCTGTCGAAGGAATGCGGCCAATCTGGATTCATGCGGTTTCCTTTGGCGAAACGATGGCGGTTATTCCTCTGGTAGAAAAATTACTGGAAGCACAGCCTGAAGTCCCGGTGCTTATTACCAGTATGACACCTACTGGTAGTGCTCGGGTGATCTCTCATTTTGGTGATCGGGTAGGTCATTGTTACTGCCCTTATGATCTTCCCGGCGCGCTAACTCGTTTTCATAAGCGTATAAATCCCCGTAGTTGCGTGATTGTTGAAACTGAACTCTGGCCTAACCTTATCCACAGCTGCGCTCAGCGTCATGTTCCGGTATTGGTCACTAATGCCCGGTTATCCGCCCGGTCTGCTGCGGGTTATCAGCGAATCAAGTGGCTAGCGGAACCGATGTTGCGGTGTATTACCGGGGTTGCGGTCCAGAATGCACAAGATGGTGAGCGTTTTGTTGAACTCGGTTTGGCGCAAGAGAAGTTAAGTGTCACCGGTAGTATTAAATTTGATATACAAGCACCGGAGGGGGCTGTTTCTGAAGCGGTTAAACTGCGAAATGCCTGGGGGGCAGAACGCCCGGTTATCATTGCCGCGAGCACCCATGACAATGAAGAGACACAGCTGTTACAGGTCTATCGAAATCTACAGTCCCGGTATAATGATCTTGTTCTGATTTTGGTGCCGAGGCATCCAGAGCGTTTTTCAAGTATTTATGATCAGAGTGTGAAAGCTGGTTTTCGCACGTGCAGGCGGAGCCTGACTCAACTGCCGGCGGCGAACTGCCAGGTTTACCTTGGGGATACCATGGGGGAGTTGATGGCACTCTATAGCGCTGCAGATATTACCTTTGTGGGCGGAAGTCTGGTGGAGCGCGGAGGTCACAATCCACTGGAACCGGCGGTGTTAGGTAAGCCTGTTCTGATTGGTCCTTATGTTCATAATTTTAATCAAATCGTTGAAACGATGGAGCAGGAACTGGCGCTTCAGGTTGTCATCGATACTGAAGAACTGCAGAGGGCCATAGCTGAATTGATCGATCATCCGGAGCAAGCCCGGGCGATGGGTATTCGTGGTCGTAACTGTATTGAAGCGAACCGGGGTGCTCTGGAGCAGCAGTTACAACTGGTCACTCAAATGGCTGCTCTTGAGTAAGAGCAGCTTAGGCAGTGCCGCTATTAGTTAGTCGATAGACGCCGGTCCATCTCTTCGCAGAGCCAATGGCCAATAAAAATATGAGCTTCCTGAATGCGGGCGGTTTCCGTACTGGGGGCCTGAATCAGGTGGTCCGCAATTGAGGTGAGCTTTCCACCATTTTCACCCGTCCATGCCCAACACGTGGCGCCAATAGTCTGGGCCGCTTCGATCGCATTGATGACATTAGTACTGTTGCCTGACGTTGACAGCCCGATGACGAGATCGCGGGGTTGGCATAAGGCTTCAATCTGACGGGTGAATACTGAATCAAAACTGTAGTCATTCGAGTGTGCTGTCAGAATAGAGCTGTCAACCGTCAGGGCCAGAGCGGGAAGCGCTCTGCGCTCTGCCTTGTAGCGTATGACAAATTCTGCCGCCAGATGCTGACTATCGGCTGCACTGCCTCCATTACCAAAAAACAGCAATTTACCACCAGCGGCAAATGTTGCCGCGATCTGTTCGGACAGTAATCGAATATCAGCTTCAATTTCTGGCAGACGATTAAAGGTCTGCATATGCCGTTGCAGCGCATTTTCAAATGACATTAATTTCTCCTTACAGATCGAAGCTGAATTTTTCACCAGCCTGTGCTGAGAAAATCTCAGTCAGAACATCATTCAGCAATGCGCCATCACTGTCGCGAACCCAGGTTTTACCATTGAAGTCAAAATGAAAACCACCACTTCGCGCCGCCAGCCAGAGCTGTTTTACCGGTGTTTGCCGGGTGAAAATAACCTGAGTCTGATTCTCACAGATGACGGTGAGCACGCCACCGTTATTCATAAAGTCCAGATCGGTTTCGGCGTCATCCAGTACCTCTTCGACCTCAAACAGGGTGTCATCAACCTTCTGGTTAAATTCTGATTCGTTCATTGTAGTACTCATGTAGCGGGAATTATCAATCTGACAGAGTATATAGCAGTTCGTTCAGGTACTCATCATGGCTGCTGCGCTGTATAATCGGACGATTAACCTAATATCGGGAATAAAAACGTGAAAGCCTGTTGGATAGCCATTTTTTTCAGTGCTCTGATGATCAGTGGTTGTGGTCAGAAGGGGCCTCTTTACCTGCCCGAAGACGCACCAAAGCAGACGCAACAATAGCTGGTTGCTAACGGATCAGCGGGAACGAACGTTTAATAACAGGCTCAGCTATTCCTGAGCAGTAACCTCATATACAGACAGATATATCATGGATAATTTTCAATACCTGAATGGCCGCTTATGTGCCGAAGAAGTGCTGGTAAGCCAAATTGCTGAACAATACGGTACACCGACTTACATCTACTCCCGGGATGCACTGGAGCGTGCTTATCTGGATTATGCTCAGGCTCTAGAAGGGCGTGATGCTCTGGTCTGTTATGCGGTCAAGGCAAACTCGAATATAGGTGTGTTGAATGTATTGGCACGTTTGGGGGCGGGTTTCGATATCGTTTCTATTGGTGAGCTGGAGCGGGTGATTAAAGCGGGTGGTGATCCTGCGAAAGTAGTTTTCTCCGGCGTTGCAAAGCGTGAAGATGAGATCAAACGTGCGCTGGAGCTGGGTATCCACTGTTTTAATATCGAGTCTGAAGCCGAGTTGGATCGCCTGAATCAGGTAGCGGCTGAGTTGGATAAAGTAGCGGCGATCTCATTGCGGGTTAATCCTGATGTCGATGCTGGTACTCACCCTTATATCTCTACCGGATTGAAAGATAACAAGTTCGGTGTTGCGATCGAAGATGCTGCACGTGTTTATGCCCATGCCCACAGTCTTAGTCATCTGGATGTGCAGGGGGTGGATTGCCATATTGGCTCTCAGTTGACGGAGGTTGAACCTTTCCTGGATGCGCTTGATCGATTGTTGTTACTTATCGATACGCTGGCAGGACAGGGAATCACGATTAAGCACCTTGATCTGGGTGGCGGCCTGGGGGTTTGTTACACCGATGAAGTACCGCCGACTCCTCAGGAGTATATTGCTGCTGTAATTGACAGATTGGGCGACCGGTCACTCAAACTTATCTTTGAACCGGGGCGTTCTATCGCTGCCAATGCAGGCATTATGATCACAAAGGTTGAGTTTCTTAAGTGTAATGAACACAAGAACTTTGCCATTATTGATGGCGCAATGAACGATTTGATCCGTCCGGCGCTCTACAGTGCATATATGGAGATCGTTCCGGTAGAAGTGCGTGAGGAAGGTGAGGTGCGCCGCTTTGATCTGGTTGGTCCCGTATGTGAATCCGGTGACTTTCTGGGTAAAGACCGGGAACTGAATATAGAGCCGGGTGATCTGTTGGCGGTTTGTTCAGCGGGGGCCTATGGCTTTGGTATGAGTTCGAATTACAATACCCGTAACCGGGCGGCAGAAGTGATGGTTGATGACAATCAGGTACACTTGATTCGTAAGCGCGAAACTATTGTTGACCAGCTACGCGGTGAAGCCGTTTTACCCGGCTGATAGTCTTAACTGAATAAGACCTGTTGCAGGTCCGGTTAATGAGTCTGACAGAAAAGGCATAACACTGTCCGAACAGTGGGCCAGATGAGAATATTATGTTAGTTCGATTTACAAAAATGCACGGCCTGGGCAACGATTTTTTGGTGCTGGATACCGTGACGCAGAAAGTTAAGGTTAACTCCGCCATGGTTGCGCGGCTGGCCGACCGAAATTTCGGTGTTGGTTTCGATCAGATGCTGATCGTTGAACCACCCACAGATCCTGATATGGACTTTCGCTATCGGATATTCAATGCCGATGGCAGTGAAGTCGAGCACTGTGGCAACGGAGCGCGTTGCTTTGCCAAGTATGTTCGGGATAAGCGTCTGACGGCGAAAGAAACCGTTGCAGTAGAAACCCAGCAAGGGCCGATTTATCTGACCATCACTCAAGACCGGCAGGTGGTGGTGGATATGGGAGTACCGGTACTGGAACCGCAGAAGATCCCATTTAGTGCCGATCAGCAAGCTGTGACATACCCTATTGAAGTGGCCGGTCAGATCCAGCAGATCAGTGCTGTCTCAATGGGTAATCCTCATGGGGTGCTGGTCGTTGATGCCGTTGATACGGCCCCGGTAGAAACCTGGGGGCCGGCACTGGAATGCGATCCTAAATTTCCGGCAAAAGCGAACATCGGCTTTATGGAAGTTGTTAGTGGTGCTGAGATTCGCCTACGGGTATTTGAGCGCGGGGCCGGTGAGACAAAAGCCTGCGGAACCGGTGCTTGTGCTGCGGTTGTTGCGGGTCGGTTACGCGGCCTGTTAGATCAAAAAGTGACAGTGCACCTGCCCGGTGGCACACTGCTTATTGAATGGGCTGGCGAAGGAGAGCCACTGATAATGACCGGGCCTGCAACGACAGTGTATGAAGGACAGATCTTCTTATGAATGAAAATAAGCCTACAGCGACGAATTCAGCAGATACCATGTCACAAGCGATTAGTGCTGAGCAGGTTGCTGAGTACTTAACCCAGCATCCTGATTTTTTTACCGGAAACGAGTTCCTGTTGGAAAAGCTTTATGTGCCGCATCAACGGGGCAATACCGTGTCGCTGGTGGAACGACAGACCAGCCTGCTGCGTCAGAAAAATCGCGAGTTGCACGATTATCTGGGCGATATGATCGGTGTAGCCCGGGAAAATGATATTCAGTTTAGCAAAACCAAGAAAATGATCCTGGCGCTGCTGGATGCCGATACGCTTGATGATGTTGCCGTCGCCATTGATGAAAGCCTGTGTCAGGATTTTAACAGTGATACAACCGCCATTGTCCTCTTTGGTGAACAGCCGGAAGAGCAGAACAATCTGCGGGTGTTGTCGCGTGACGCGGCGGCTGCTATTGATGGTCTGGTGGATCTGCCGCAGACCCGTTGTGGTAATTTGACTGAGCTGCAAAATCAGTTTCTGTTCCAGGAACAGGCGTTTAAAGTTAAATCGGCTGCTGCTGTGCCAATAGTAAAGGGTGAAACCCTAGGATTACTGGCCATTGGTAGTTTTGATGCGGCCTACTTCCAGAGTAATCAGGGAACCCTGTTCCTGGATTATATCGGCCAGGCGCTGAGCCGGGTGGTTTCTCCTATGCTACAGGATCGAAAGGCCTGATTTTATGAACGCTGGTGAGGCTGCGTTGGATGGGTTTTATACCTATTTGAGTAGTGAACGACAGCTTTCCAGTCATACCCTCAGTAACTATCGCCGTGATCTGACCCGACTGCAGGCCTACCTGCAGCACAGTACACTGTTTCCGGACGGGTGTATTGACTGGGCCCAGGTCGAGGCAAAACAGATTCGCAACTTTGTCGCCTGGGTTCATCGTGAAGGGTTGGGCGGGAAAAGTATCCAGCGCCTCTTGTCCGCTATTCGCAGTTTTTATAAATACCTTCATCGTGAAGGGTTGGTGCAACAAAACCCTGCTTTGGGTATTCAGGCGCCAAAAAGCCCTCGCCGGTTACCTCAGACGCTGGATGTAGATCAGCTGGATCAGCTATTGAATAGCGATGAACAGACTAACAATGACCCGTTGGAGTGCCGTGACCAGGCGATGCTGGAATTGATCTATTCATCCGGCCTGCGGTTATCGGAGTTGGTTAGTTTAGATCTGTACAGTATAGATTGGCAGGAAGCGACACTGCGGGTGGTGGGAAAAGGAGCCAAAGAGCGGTTGTTGCCGATAGGTAGCAAAGCGATGCAGGCGCTGGACCGCTGGCTTGATCTGCGCGATAGCATGACTAAACCTGAAGAGATGGCGCTGTTTGTCAGTCAGCGGGGAGGCCGGATAAGTCCTCGCAGTGTACAGTTGCGGATAGACCGTCGAGCAAAAATGCAACATACTCAGGGCAAGGTGTATCCTCATAGATTACGACACTCTTTCGCCAGTCACATGCTGGAATCCAGTGGCGACTTGCGAGCGGTACAGGAGTTGTTGGGACATTCCGATATATCGACCACCCAAATCTATACCCATCTCGATTTCAGCCACCTTATGGATGTTTACGATAAAGCCCACCCCCGGGCACACCGGAAATCTAACAATAATTCCGAGAAAGATGATGATTAAATGTATTACTTTCGATCTGGATGACACCCTTTGGGCGGTTAACCCCGTCATAATCGCTGCCAATCAGACCCTCTATCAATGGCTCAGTGAAAATGCTGAGCTGTTCGTAAACTGCTACCAATTGAGAGACTTCGAGACGCTGAAACAGCAAGCGCTGCAGCAGTTTCCAGAGGTAGGCCACAGTGTCACGCTGATCCGATTAAAACAGCTGGAGATAGGCCTGCTTGCCGCAGGTTATCCGCAGGAGCAGGCGATTGCTTTGTCTCATCAGGCATTTGAAGTGTTTATTGAAGCACGTAATCAAGTGGCGCTGTTCGAGCATGCACGAAGCGTGCTGGAAAGCCTGAAACAGTCGGGCTACCTCATCGGGGCGCTGAGTAATGGTAATGCGGATGTTAATCGGGTGGGACTGGGAGACCTTTTTGATTTTGCTTTGAATGCGGATGGTGTGGGTAAAGAGAAGCCCCATCCTCTGATGTTCGAACAGATGTTGCATAACCACCATCTACGGCCGGAGCAGGTGATTCATATCGGTGATAATCCCCACCATGATATTGTAGGTGCAAAGAATGCAGGGCTCTGGACGATCTGGGTTAACCTGACGGAGAGCGTCTGGCCAGAAGTGGAAGTGGCAGATCGTGATGTCAGCTGTCTGAGTAACATTCCGGCGATGGTGGCTGAAATTGCTGCGATGTCAGGGCGCCGGGCTACCCTGTAGGAAGACGGATGACAGAATCGTATGCACAGAACCCAGCGTTACAAAGTGATGCTACCCAGAATCAGATTAATCTGAATTATGATGCGGCGGAAGACCGAATTCTGATTCGAGCGACTGAGGGTGAAAAAGAATACCGAGCCTGGTGGACTCGTCGCTTAGCTTTACGTATCCATAAACTGTTTGGTGAACATGATTTTCCGACGGAAAACAACGCTAGCCACTTGCAACCCGAGCAACAACAAAGCCTGGGTGATATGGAGAAGCACGGAGCAGTGCAGCAGGCAGACTTCTCTACTCCGTTTAAAGATGATGCCAGTCACTATCCACTGGGAGAGGAGGGGATTTTGGTACAGCGGATTGATATAAAAACGGAGGGCAAGCTTGTCAGAATTATTATGTTACCTTCTGATGGCGAGGGCATGACACTGGCATTACCACCGGGGCAACGGTATTCCTTTGAGCATATGTTGCAACGGGTGATGACGGCTGCAGAGTGGATTGCTCAGACGCCGGTAGATACGGCAGGCACGCCGCAGCCTTTACTGGCTCACTGAATTTACAGAGACAGAGTGTTCCTTTTTTGTTTTATTCGCTTTGCTATAGCCCGCAATTATCGACCCCATGGTGATAGCCAGACAGGCTGCAACAAGTGTTAGATCAGCTTCGGCAAGGCCTGTTATTACTAATAGCAGAGCTGAAATCAAGGGTGCCGAGTAAGCCAGTACTCCAAGTAGCTGCAAGTTGCCGTGCTTAACGCCATAGTCCCAGGTAAAGAAGGCGATACCCACTGGGCCAATTCCTAAGCCTATTATTCCAAACCATTGAGCGCCAGATGCTGGCCAGACGGTTGTTTCCCATAGCCAGTGACAGAGTAACGCCAGTAGCGCTGTGGCACCGCAAAACCAACCGGCAGCATCCGTCGATACTTGTTTTACCAGACGACTCAGAACCGAGTAACCCGACCAAATAAAGGCGCAGGTTAACGCCAACAGATAGCCATTGAGGTATTGCGGATTAAATCCGTCGCTTCCCTGACCGATAAGCAGCCAACAACCATAGAGTGCAACGATTGCACCGATAACATGCCGTTTCAGTAGAGTCTCGCCTGGTAATAAACCTGCTAACAGCACAATCAGCAGTGGCCACATATAAGCCAGCAGACTAACTGAGACTACAGGGGCTTTGGTCATCGCAAGAAAATAACAGAAGTGATATCCAAAATAACCGCCTACCCCTAATACCCAGGCCAACTTTGGCTGACGCAGATGCTTCAGTCCTAAGTGTCCTTGTCGCCACCAGTTCAGATTCATCAGGAGAAAAGCCAGAGCGAACGTCATCGCCATCAGTTGAAATGGAGGAATCCGTCCTTCAGTCAGACGAGTTAATAGCGCCAGAGTACCCCAGAGGAAGATGGAAACTGAGCCGATCAATGTGGCCCGGAGCGTTGTTGTTAGCATTCATATTATCCCGACAAATTATCATGTCAGCATAAGGTACTGTCGTTCGGAGTTCTTTGTCCTGCTGGCGAAATTATTTGCCGGAACGGCGAAAGAAGCTGGGAGGAATATCAAAATGCTTACGAAACCGATCGCTGAAAGCGGCGAGACTTGTGTAACCGACAGCCTCAGCGACCTGCTGAATACTCAACTGACCTGTTTCAAGTAGCTGCCAGGCTTGCTGCATGCGTTTCTCGATTAGATATTGTTGTGGCGTCATACCCAGTTGTTTACGAAACAGTTCGCTTAACTGGCGTGGGCTAAGGCTGGCAATACCTGACAGGTATGACAGGCTTACTGGTTCACAGTAATGATTGTCCAGATAGTTGCGTGCAGTGGTAATACGCCGGTCAAGGTTTAGCGGTTCATCCTGCTGTTCATGTAATAGCTGAATTAGTAATAACAGCATTTGGCGCTGGCTACTGGCTGAGTTTTTTTGCTGTAGCTGTTGGTGAAGAAAACATACATATTGAATCAGTGCTGGAGAGAGGCTGATAAAGGCGGGTAATCGTTCCACTTCAGGGGCCAGAGCATCGGGGATATCAGCAACTACAAAGCAGTTATCATCAGACCCGGCAAAACCATGGTTTTCCCCTGCTGCGACCACGGCTGCATGTTGCGAGGTCACTTTTCCTGAGTACTGGCCAACGGTCATATCCAGTAAACCAGAAACGGGCAGCACCAGCTGATGATAGTCATGCTGGTGGCTGTTAGTTTCAGCGCTGTAACTGCGCAAATCCAGAGTAAGGTGCTTATCGGCGGATACCATAGCTGAATTGTAACAGCCTTGCCCTGGAGCTGAACTCTCTTTATTCAGAGCGTGTATATTTAACTCATATACTCGCCGCCATTCACCGAGATATTACTTCCGGTGATGTAGCCGGCGTCCTCCGCCGTTAAAAATGCCACTGCTCTGGCGATTTCTTCCGGTTGGCCCAGCCGTCCGACCGGGATGCCTGAAATGATAGATTCAAGTACATTTTCAGGTACCTGACGTACCATCGGAGTGTCAATAAAACCGGGTGATACAGCATTGACGGTGACGCCTTTACGGGCACCTTCTTTTGCTATGGCTTTGGTAAAACCATAAATTCCTGCTTTTGCCGCTGAATAGTTGGCTTGGCCGAACTGGCCCTGTTCTCCGTTCAGGGATGAGATATTTACAATCCGTCCGAATCCTCGATTACACATAGCATCAAACACGGGCTGACACATGTTATACATGGAATCCAGGTTAGTACGCAGTACGTCCTGCCACTGCTGTGGTTGCATACGTTTAAGTGGTGCGTCACGGGTGATGCCAGCATTGTTCACCAGAATGCTGATCGGCCCCAGGTCCTTTTCTACCGTGGCGATAAAACTGCAACAGTTGTCGTAGTTCGTAACATCCAATGGATAGATAGCCACCTCATAACCAGCAGCCTGCATCGATTGCTGCCAGCTTTTAGCCTCGGCATCAGTGCCTGGCAGGTAACTGCCGGCAACCTTATGGCCCTGATCGACCATCGCTTTACACATTGTTTCGCCAAGACCGCCACTGGCGCCGGTTACTACCGCTATATGTTGAGTCATTGTTATTCTCCTGAAATCTTATTTTTATCAGATTCGTTTAGTTGTGCTGTTTGTATTTAGGGCTTTAACAGGGGCTTAAGGCTCTGGGCTATAGATGCTTTCCCTTGTTGAACGTAATTCTGGCTACGGGATTCAATATCATTCAGCTGATACAGGTAGTTAACCATGATCCCGGCAGATTGCTGCAGACCTTTGGCAGATGAGTCTGCCAACCAGTTTAATTGGGCGATCTGCGCGCCGTTGCTCAGGTGGAAGTGGGCGACCGGATCCTGACTGAAATGGCCCCGGCCTTTTGCCTGGCTAAGATAGTGGCAGACTAAGCTCAGCAGTGGCTCTCGAGCCTCGCTGGGTGCCTCTTGAGTTGAAATATCTTCGTCCGTGTCACGTTGAAGCCATAGCTTACCGCCCGGTAATTTACTCAGTTCAGAGTCTTCCTGTTGCGCCAGCCAGCGGCAAAACCCCGGGATCGGTGACAGCGTTGAGAATTGCTGTAACTGGGGATATTCCTGCTGTAAACGGCCAACGACGCGTTTGATCAGGAAATTACCAAAGCTAATACCTGCCAGACCTTTTTGGGCATTGGAAATGGAATAGAAAATAGCGGTATCAGACTGTTGAATATCTTGCAAAGGAGCGGCCTCATCCAGCAACGTCTGAACGTTGTCAGCGAGCCCTTGTACTAACGCGACTTCGACAAATATCAGTGGTTCGTTAGGCATATTTGGATGAAAGAATGCAAAGCAGCGGCGATCGGAGTCGAGTCGATTCTTCAGATCATCCCAGCTCTGGATCTCGTGTACGGCTTCATAAGCGATGAGTTTTTCTAGCAGTTCAGCGCTGGATTGCCAATTGATCTCTTCCAGCTGCAGAAGGCCAATATCAAACCAGCTGATCAGTAAGCGCTTTAAGTCAGCCTCCAGTGGCGCCAGCTGTGGATAAGTTTTCTTCAACGGTAGTAGCTCGGCGCGCATGTCGACTAAAAATTTCACGCCTTCTGGCAGACTATTAAACTGGGTTAGTAGTCGTAATCTGGCAGGATCCAGAGCTTTTCGTAGCTGCTGTTCTGCTTTTACCTGCTCTACTTCAGTGGCTGCTTGCCACTGCTGGAAGCGCTGTTCTACCTGGGTATTATCAATGCCGTAGCGTTCGGCCAGCAGTAGCAAAAAGCGGCGGCGCCCGTGCTGATTCAGTCTCAGATAACTGCGCCCCAGTATGACGGCCCGGCTACGTGCGGTGACTTCATCTCCTTCCTGTAAAAGGCAGCCGTCCATCCACTGAATCAACTGCTCCAGATCGCTCTGTTCCAGTTCTGGACTTAGATTAAGCTCGGTTGTGGTCGTATTATCTGAACCGGTTCGCCAAATACGGCGCAGGTGTCCGACAGTACGTGCCAGTAACGTTGGGGTGTTATCTGATAAAGCGTTGATCGTCTGGGCGGTCATGTTTTTCTCCCGGCCTGTTATGTCGTTCTGCCGACTAGTTGTTTATTAAGCTAACAGTATATTTTCTCAAAACCAAGGGTTTTTACTTGGTTTTATAAGTAAAAACCATTACTGTTAGGTCCATGGGTCGCTTCAACGCTCGGATTTATGGGCGATAAAAGACAATTATTGAGGATATAACGATGGATGATTTACACGGTTTTTACCTTGAAGATTTACAGGTAGGGCAGACGGCAAGCTATGCAAAGACAGTGACTGAAGCAGATGTAGTGCTCTTTGCCGGCGTATCGGGAGATGATAATCCGGTGCATATCAATGCCGAGTATGCGGAACAGACAATGTTTGGCCAGAGGATCGTTCACGGGATGTTTAGTGCGGCATTGATTTCGGCTGTGCTGGGGACGCGCATGCCTGGGCCGGGCGCTATCTATATTGATCAGCAGTTGAAATTTAAAGCGCCGGTACACATTGGTGATACTGTGACAGCAACCGCTAAGGTGTTGGAAATAAATCAAGAGCGCCGTCGGGTGTTGCTGGAAACAGTATGCACGGTTAAAGGAAAGGTGGTTGCTGAAGGTGTTGCGACAAATATGGTTGACCGTCGTCCGGTCTGAACAGGAGATTTAATATGCTGATTAATAAAGAAAAAAGTGCTCTGTTGGTAATCGATGTACAGGCTAAGTTGTTGCCAGGTGTGCATAAGAGTGAAGAATTGGTGAAAAACTGTCGCTGGCTGATGGAGCTGGCTCAATTGGTGGGCGTTCCGGTATTAGGATCTGAACAGTATCCACAAGGTGTGGGTCCGACAACAGAAGAGTTAAAAGAATTATTACCTGCTGAAGACTTTATCGGTAAAACATTTTTTTCGTGTGCGGACTCTCCAGAATGCAGCGCTCGTATCGAAGCAATGGACCGGGAAGAGATTGTGATCTGCGGTATGGAAGCGCATGCCTGTGTGATGCAGAGCGCGTTGCGGTTACTGGAGCAAGGTAAAAAGGTCTATGTCGTCGTCGATGCGATCTCTGCCCGTAACCCAGTGGATACTGAGTATGCGATTGCCCGGATGCGTGATGAAGGGGTGAAAATCATTACCCGGGAGATGGTAGGTTTTGAGTGGATGATGCGCTCTGACGTGCCTGAATTCCGAGACTTCAGCATGAAGTTCTTACGTTAATCGGCATCACCTTATTAAGTAGGAGCGAGTATGGAAAACAAGAATAACAATCCGTACGAGATGGGTCTGGAGCAGAATAGTGCGAACTTTTCTGCTTTGAGCCCAATCGGGTTCATTGAACGTGCTGCCAGTGTCTATCCTGATCGTGCTGCGGTTGTTTATGGTGATCTGACTCGTAGCTGGGCAGAAACGTACCAGCGTTGTTTGCGTTTGGCATCGGCGTTGAGTCAGCGTGGTGTTGGTGTGGGAGATACTGTTGCGGCGGTACTGCCCAATATTCCTGAAATGTTAGAACTACATTTTGCTGTTCCTATGCTGGGGGCGGTACTGAATGCCCAGAACACTCGCCTGGATGCTGAAACCGTCAGCTTTATGCTGGATCACGGTGAAGCACGGGTATTGATCACCGATCGGGAGTTTTCTACGACGGTGGGATCGGCGCTAAAAAGGGTGCAACAGAAACCGTTGGTCATCGATGTTGATGATCCGCAGTTTGAGGGCGGTGATCTGCTGGGTGAACTCACCTATGAGCAGTTGTTGACTGAGGGTGATAGCGAGTTTATCTGGCAGCTGCCAGATAATGAATGGCAAGCGATCGCATTGAACTACACCTCAGGGACGACAGGTAATCCCAAAGGGGTTGTCTATCATCATCGTGGTGCTTATCTGAACGCCATGAGTAATATTCTGGGGCAAAACCTTCCTCCTCATGCTGTGTATCTCTGGACGTTGCCCATGTTTCACTGCAATGGCTGGTGTTATCCCTGGGCGGTGACCGCTGTTGCCGGTACGCATGTCTGCCTGCGCCACTTGCTGCCTGAAAAAGTATTTCAATCGATCGATCGATATGGCGTAACCCATTTTTGTGGTGCCCCGGTGGTATTGAATATGCTGTTAAATGCACCGGATGAAGTTAAACCACAGATCAACCACCCGGTGACGGTTACCACGGGAGGTGCAGCGCCTCCGGCGTCTATAATCGAAGGTATGGAGCAACTTGGAATTCAGGTTGTACACGCCTATGGTCTGACTGAAACCTATGGTCCCAGCGTGTTTTGCTCTTTTCAGGATGAGTGGTCGCTACTGCCGCTGCCTGAAAAAGCGGCCAAAATGGCGCGTCAGGGAGTACGGGCGCCAGCGATGGAGCGGTTGATGGTGGCGGATCCTACGACACTTAAGCCGGTTGCTATGGATGGTCTGGCGATGGGGGAAGTCTTTATGCGGGGTAATACCCTGATGAAAGGCTATTTAAAGAACCCATCAGCCTCGGCAGATGCCTTTGAAGGGGGGTGGTTTCATACCGGCGATCTGGCGGTCTGGCATCCGGATGGCTATATCGAAGTCAAAGATCGATCGAAAGATGTCATCATTTCCGGCGGAGAGAATATCTCTACGATCGAAGTTGAGGATATGTTGTTCCGGCATCCTGCCATTATGGAGGCCGCCGTGGTGGCACAGGCAGATGATCATTGGGGTGAAGTTCCCTGTGCGATTGTGACTCTGAAGCCGGAAGGTGAGGTCAGTGCTGCAGATATCATCAGCTTCTGTCGCGATAATATGGCGCATTTTAAATGCCCGAAGCGTGTGGTCTTTGCCGATCTGCCAAAAACTTCAACCGGCAAAGTACAGAAATATGCGCTGCGCAATATGTTGCAACAGCTGGACCTGGATGACTGAGTCTGTTTTATTGCCGGTTACAGTGTTGTTAACTGCACTGACCCGGCAGGCTTGCTATGATCGGAGGTGACAGGAATGTTAATGAGTCAGCCCCCTGGGAGCTCCGGGATGAAATCGCCTGAAAAGACGCAACAGACATCGACAGATCCAGTGCTGCAATCGGCAACGGCTGAGCGCAACCGCCTGTTGGCTGAGATGGCAGAGCAGTCTACCGATATGATCTCCCGTCATACACCGGATGACTGGCGCTTTATCTATGTCTCACCAGCCGTTACCCACCTGCTGGGCTATAGTGTTGCCGAAATCGTCGGGATGTCCGCATATGAGTTGTATCATCCGGATGATGTCGAAGATTTTAAACGCCGTTCGCCCAGTGTCAGCTATGAGCGGGGGTTATATACGCATACCTACCGTTTTCGTTGTAAAGATGGCCACTATACCTGGTTAGAAAGTACCAGCCGCTCTATCCGTGACCCGCAATCCGATGAGTTAAAAGAGATCTTAGTGGTCTCCCGGGATGTTAGTCAGCGTATTAATGCAGAGCAGGCTAATCGTCGTTTAGCCAGGGTGCTGGAACATAGTAGTGATCTGGTTGCTTTTGTCACACCGGATCATCGGGTCAGCCAGTTGAATGAAGCGGCCAGAGGTGCGTTGGGGCTCGAGGTCAGTGGCCATGATCCGCTGCAATTAAAAATGTTATTTACCCCTGAAAGTTATTCTTTGTTACAGCAGCAGGCCTTTCCCGAAGCTCATGACCAGGGGAGTTGGCGTGGTGAAGCTGAGATGTACAGCCGGATTAATCAGCAGGCAATTCCGGTAATGCTGGAGGTACTGGCGCATCGTACTCTTGATAATCGACTGGAGTACTTTTCCACGGTTGCGCGGGATATGACGGCGATAAAGCAGGCTGAAGCAAAGCAGCAGCAGTATCAGCAAGAGATTGATCATGCAGCCCGACTGATTACGATGGGTGAGATGGCGACAGGGCTGGCTCATGAGATTAATCAGCCGCTGACGGCCGTGGTGAATTATGTCCGGGGCATTCAGCGTCGTATGCAGACTGACAGGGAGTCGGTCCTGGATGATATTGAGGTGCCGTTGGAGCGGATCGGCAATACAGCGCTTCGCGCCGGTGAAATTGTGCACCGAATGATGGATTTTACCCGCAAAAGCGATCCTAAATGGGAATTGCTGGAGCTGAACCCTCTGGTGAATGATCTGATCGGCTTTTGTGCCAGCGCTGCTAAAAGGCATAATGTGGTGCTTGAGAACGGTTTGCCTGTCGATATAGCGGCCGTATACGCTGATCGAATTCAGCTTGAACAGATCCTGCTGAATTTGTTGCTTAACGGTATCGAGGCTTGCCATCGGGCAGAGCACCGGACGCCGTTGAAGGTTTGGCTTGAGGCTTCAATGGGTAAGGCTGATCAGGTTATAATCTCGGTGCTGGATCAGGGTCCAGGTTTATCGGTGGAGGATCCGGAGCAGCTATTCGAACAGTTTTTTACGACTAAGGCTGATGGATTGGGTATGGGGCTGGCGATAAGCCGCACGCTGATTGAACGGCACGGCGGACAACTGCAGGCGGAAAACAATGCAGAGGGTGGTGCGAAGTTCAGTTTTATTCTGTCGACCACAGGAGCTTAACGTCGTAACCGGGTAGAATGGCTTAATAACGTTAGTAATAGATGATAAAGAGTGACATGGTTAAGCAGACTGTATACGTAGTGGATGATGATGCGGACGTGCGGGACTCCCTTCAATGGCTGCTCGAATCGGTTGGTCTTGATGTTGCCTCATTTGAGAACGCACAGGCTTTTCTGGATAGCTTTGAGCCGGGCGCTAGCGGTTGTATTCTGATGGATGTCAGGATGCCAGGCTTGAGTGGCATCAGCGCGCAGAAAAAACTACCTGATTATCAGATCGATATCCCCTTAATTATGATTTCTGGTCACGGCAGTGTGGACATGGCGGTAACGGCCATGACTCAGGGAGCCCGAACCTTTATTGAAAAACCCTTTAACGATCAGTTGTTGCTGGATCATGTTCAACAGTCCCTGGCGCAGGATCTGGCGCAGCGGGACGGGCAGCAGAAGTTGCAGACGGTGCAACAACATTATGCGCTACTGACTAAGCGTGAACGGCAGGTGTTTGAGCAGGTCGCTCAGGGATTGGCAAACCAGGAGATTGCAGACGTATTAGGTATTAATCGTAAAACTGTCGAAGGTCACCGGGCGAACCTGATGAGTAAGATGGCTGCGCAGTCGCTGCCCGAGCTTATTCAGATGGCCATTAGTCTGGATCTGATTACAGGTTATGCCGGCCAGTAAGCTCAGATCAGCCTCCCTCATTGTAAATTGATTTTAGTAGTATTCTGAGTCGGAATAACTGGCAAATTCTGTTATTCCGATAGATTTGCCGCGCTTTCCCAGGCATGTATCGCCTGTTTTCGTTCTGCCCCCCACCGATAGTTACCGCTTACTCCGCTCTCTCTGATGACCCGGTGACAAGGGATCAAAAAACCAATGTTGTTAGCCCCCACAGCGCTGCCGATAGCTCGCTGAGCGTTAGGTGATCCGGTTGCTTTAGCCAGTTGCGAATAGGAGATAAATTGTCCCTGGTGAGTTTGTAACAAGGCTTCCCAGACTTTAATTTGAAAGTTAGTGCCCCGGAGTAACAGGTGTAGTTTGCCTGCCTGGGGTGTCGTTGGAAATATCTTCTCTATCAGCGTCATTGCACCTGGATTATCCAGAGTGGTGACCGCATTGGGCCACTGATTAAAGAGTTCTTCTAAACGTGCATTGTCATCCTGATCGAGAAAGGCCAGATAGCAAAGCCCTTTGGTGGTCCAGCCAGCCAGGGTCAAACCAAAAGGTGAGGGAGCTATACCGTAGTGTAATTCTACCCCGGCGCCGCCGTTTTTAATCTCTCCGGGTGTCATCGCTTCGCAACTGATCATCAGGTCGTGCAGCCGACCGCTGCCTGAGAGTCCTGCGTCCAATGCAGCGTCATAGGTATTAGCTGATTTTTTTAATGATTTGAGGGCATGTTCTTTCGTCAGGTATTGAAGAAAACGTTTAGGTGATATACCTGCCCAACTACTAAATAAGCGTTGCAGATGGTGCTCGCTCAGATTGACGGCAGCGGCTATATCGGCCAGCTCTGGTTGCTGCTGGGCATGGTTGCGGATATAGCGGATTGCTGACGCGACCGTTTCGTATTGTTGAAGTGATCGATCAGACATGCTCAGGGCTCCGTTTTTGCCAGAGTTTAAGGGGGCTGAATCCAGTTACTAACGCCACGCCGAACAGTATGATCAGTGCGCCAGAAACCGTATGCCAGCCGATCAATTCATCAAGAAACAGGTGTCCCCAGAGGACACCAAACAGAGGGACCATAAAGACGACAGTCAATGCGGAGGCTGCGCCAATATCGGCGATCAGCTTAAAGTAGAGCAGATAAGCGATACCGGTACATAAAACACCTAATAGTAGTACTGAGCCGATAATCTGGGGCTCGTTGCTGGTCTGGGCGGGAAAGAACGGCAACAGAGGGAGCAGCAACAAGGATCCTGCCCACATGCTGCCGTGGGCATTAGCAAAGGGTTCAACAGTGCCGGCGCCCTGAGCATAACAGGTGGCGATGCCATAGCTGAAGGCAGCGCACAGCGCTGCGGTAATGGCTATCCAGGAACCTTCTTCGACGAGCGTTGGATCAAAGCCAAGAAGAAGACCGACACCGCAGACTCCGGCTAAGAGACCGATAGATACTTTTAGGGTTATCGGCTTATTGAAGCGGATAGCGATCAGCAGTGTTCCCCAGATTGGCGCGGTAGCATTAAGAATTGATAACAGTGATGCTGATAAAGTCTGGGCAGCGTAGGCAAGCAGGAGAAAAGGGAGTGCTGAGTTAAACCAGCCCAGCATAGAATAATGTTTCCAGTGACGTCGTAGCTTGAGGCTACGCTTTAAGAAGAAAGCGACAACAAGCAGAAATAGCGCTGCCAGCAACAAGCGCAGCTCTATAAGAATAGCTGGACCAATGACCGGTGCTGCGACGCGCATAAAGAGAAATGAGCCACCCCATAGGGCGGCAAGCAGACATAGTTGTAACAAACTTTTAATATTCATATCCCATGTCCTGTTTGACTAACGGGGATAGTGTCGGTGTTTTATTCGAGCGACGCCACCCGATTCTTGCGCTGTTTGCTAATTCACTTATCTTTTTGATACAGATGACGTATCGACAGGGACGTTAATCGAGGAACTGCTCGAGCAGGTCATTGAGGAACAGGCGTCCCCGGGGAGAAGGTGCAAGGACTCTCGGATCATTTACCAGCAGACCTGCCTGGCGATTGTCGTCTAACAGTTTAGCGATGGAACTCAGTGATAATCCGGTACGTTGGCTGAAGAGGTCGCTGTTGACGCCCTCTGTCAGGCGCAGAGCGTTCATCATAAATTCAAAGGGTAATTCCTGCTGGCTGATATCCTGTTCGCCGGAAATAGGTTTCAGAGCATCCATATAGGCCTTTGGTTGGCGCTGTTTCCAGCGACGTGTAATCTGGTTTAACGCTGGCCAGGTTACTTTTTGGTGGGCTCCGGCGCCGATGCCCAGATAGTCGCCAAATTGCCAGTAATTAAGATTGTGCTGCGATCGCTTACCGGGCTGGCTGTAGGCAGAAATTTCATATTGCTGGTAACCGTTCTCGGCTAATAGCGCTTGTCCCTGCTCCTGTATGTCCCAGAGTGTTTCATCTTCAGGAAGTGTCGGTGGCCGGCTGAAAAACTCTGTGTTAGGTTCGATCGTTAACTGGTACCAGGATAGATGGCTGGGTTGAAGGTCTATCGCCTGTTGCAGATCTGACAGTGCAGTTTCCGGGGTCTGGTCAGGTAAACCGTGCATCAGATCCAGATTGAAATTATCAAAGCCGATTTCGCGCGCTTTACCGGCGGCATGTAGAGCGTCGTGACGGTTATGTATCCGTCCCAGTTGCTGCAGTCGGGCACTGTCAAAACTCTGCACGCCGATAGAGAGCCGGTTGACACCGGCTTCCCTGAACCCGGCAAAGCGTTCCTGCTCAAAGGTGCCTGGATTCGCTTCCATAGTGATCTCAGCAGAAGCCGATAGGGGGGCCAGATCAGCGATGCCCCTGAGGATCTGTTTGATTCCCTTAGCGTCAAACAGGCTGGGAGTACCGCCGCCAATAAAGATAGTTTCAATCTGGCGGCCTTGTATGCCGGGAAGCTCAGCCTCAAAATCGCGCAGCAGTGCATCGATATAACGCTGTTGTGGAATCTCACCGGTCACCGCATGGGAATTAAAGTCACAGTAAGGGCATTTGCGCACGCACCAGGGAATATGGATATACAGTGAGAGCGGCGGCAGGCTGATCATCTCAGGCTTGCTCAAAGATAAGCCGGAATCATCTTGGTCAGCTGTTGTACGGCTTGTCCCCGATGACTGAGTCTGTTTTTTTGTTCCGGTGGGAGCTGGGCGGATGCAATATCAAGTCCAGGCACGAGAAACAGCGGATCATAGCCAAAACCATTATCGCCTTGTGGCTGAGGCAGAATCTGCCCTTCCCAGGTTCCCTGACAGATCAGCGGAGTCGGGTCTTCAGCGTGTCGCATGAATACCAGAACACAGCGAAATCGTGCGCTACGGGCTTCCGGTGAAATGCCTTCCAGTAACTGTAAAAGTTTAGCGTTGTTGTCGCTGTCAGTTGCACCTGCGCCAGCAAAACGAGCGGAATAGATTCCGGGAGCGCCCTTCAGGGCATCGACTTCCAGTCCTGAATCATCTGCCAGAGAGGGTAAGCCTGTCAGTTGGCAGGCATGCCGGGCTTTGAGGATGGCATTCTCAACAAAACTCAGCCCGGTTTCTTCAGCGTCAGGGACATCGAACTCTGATTGGGGTAGCACTTCAACACCCAGGTCTCCCAATACCTGATTAAACTCTCTCAATTTGCCTTTGTTTCCGCTGGCAAGGACGATTTGACGGGACATTACGTCTCCTTAATTCGGGTGTTTCAGAAGGTAGCGATATAACTAGTCAACGTAAAAGCGCTGTTCAAAAGAGATGCTGTATGCCGGTTGATTTGGGTCAGGTTGTACCTGAAGGCTAAAGCGCAGAACCTGGTCGTCGGTAAAGCCAAAGTCACCTATATAGTAAAGCGCATTGGTTTCATCAATTTTCTGGAAACTTAGTTCCTGCTTCTGCGCGATCAGGTTGACCACCTCACCTTTAACCACGGCGGAAACCGGTTTAGTACTGCCATCGGCCTGCTTTTGTAGCACTGAGATATTCAGTAACGCTTTGGTTTTACTGCGGGTAATACCATAGGACTGGGCTACATCAGGTTGTATGAAGCTGCTATTGAAGGCGTTGTAGTGAATCATATAATCGCCGTGAGATACCATCTGTTCGGCGCTGGCCAGACTGCTGAGCGTTGAAACCAAGAGGCCGGTAACCAAGGCCAGTGTAGTACAAACCCTTTTAGTAAAGCGTTTTCCTAAGATTGCTGCTTTCATAGTGTTCTCCCTATCGGGTGATTCGGTAGATTGCGACTTCGCCCAACATATTGGGCCACAACCGGATCGACCAGTGATGCTTATGTTCATTGTCCACAACCGTGCGTTCAAGGATATGAATATTGCGCTCAACGCACAGCTGCTCAAAATCTTTAAATGTGCAGAAGTGGATATTCGGTGTGTTATACCAAGTATAGGGCAGGAATTTAGATACCGGCATTCTGCCCCGAAAAGCAAGGTAACCCCGTGCACGCCAATGGCCAAAGTTTGGGAAAGTGACGATGCACTCTTTTCCAATCCGCAACATCTCGTCAACGATCTGGTCCGGGTGATACATTACCTGGAGCGCCTGAGTCATGATGACGGTGTCGAAACTACTGTCCTGAATGCTGGCCAGCCCCTCATCGATGTTTTTCTCGACCACATTGATACCTTTCTCAATGCAGGTCGTAATGTTGTCGTGATCAAATTCGACGCCGTAACCGGTGATATTTTTTTCCTGCTGTAGGTACGATAACAGCTCTCCGTCACCGCACCCCAGATCCAGTACTTTGCTATTGGGAGCTACCCAGTCCTGAATAATGTCCAGATCCGCGCGCATCAGTTATTCTCCTTGTCCGTCTGTGGGATATCGGCTATGACCTGTTTCATATAGGCGGAGAAAATATCCATATAGCGGGGATTGGGTATCAGGAATGCGTCATGGCCATTGTGGGAATCGATTTCTGCATAACTGACCCGCTTTTCAGCCGTCACTAGCGCATCAACAATCTCCCGTGAACGTTCCGGTGAAAAGCGCCAGTCGGTAGTAAAGGAGATCACCATAAACTTGCACAGGACGTTGCGCACGGCAGCTGAGAGACTGTGATCCGCGTCGGCTGCGGGATCAAAGTAATCCAGAGCCTTAGTCATTAACAAGTAGGTGTTGGCATCGAAGGCTTTGGAGAACTGCTCTCCCTGGTAACGCAGGTACGATTCAATCTCAAACTGTGGATTAAAATCGTAACTGATTTTCCCCTCCCGCAACTCGCGGCCGAACTTTTCGCGCATGCCATCATCGGAAAGGTAGGTGATATGCCCTAGCATACGCGCCAGCATCAGGCCGGTTTTGGGCACATTACCATTCTCGTAGAAGTGACCATTATTAAAATCAGGGTCCCGGGAAATAGCTTGTCGGGCGACTTCGTTAAACGCAATGTTCTGAGCACTGAGTTTTGGTGCGGCGGCGATAATCATGCAGTGCCGTAACCGTTGAGGATAGTCGATTGCCCATTGCAGTGCCTGCATACCGCCCAGGCTACCACCCACGATAGCCGCCCATTGTTGGATACCATAATGATCGGCGAGACGAGCCTGACTTTCTACCCAGTCGGCGACCGTCATGATGGGGAAATCCGGGCCAAAAGGCTTAGCGGTTTTGGGGTTAGTGCTTTGAGGTCCGGTGGAACCGTGACAGCCACCGAGGTTATTCAGTCCGATAACAAATAACTTGTCAGTATCGATCGGTTTTCCTGGCCCGATAGCGGAATCCCACCAACCGGGCTTTTTATCTTCGGCTGAATGGTAGCCGGCCAGGTGGTGGTTGCCTGATAGGGCATGACAGACCAGGACCGCATTGGAGGCATCTGCATTCAGGGTGCCATAGGTTTCAATGATCAGATCGTAGTTGTCTAACTGACGACCACAGGCCAGCGCCAGGGGCTGGTCAAAATGGATAGTCTGCGGTGTGACGATACCGACAGAATCTTCAGGAATGGATTGAGGCATAATTCTCACTTAACGCTGATAACTCGAAAAAGGTGTTGCTGAAATACCCGGTCGAGCTTCACATTTCGTACAGCAGCGCCTGGCTATCTATTATCAGATAACCAGCAGGGCGGTAGTCATGTTGAAATCTCAGTATCACTTCAGTTTTGCTCAATCGTTAATTGTTCAGGGATTTTTTTCGGACTTTCAATCCGTACCCGTTTCTGCCGACCCAGTTCACCGCTGAGTATGCTGACAGCACTTTTGGCCACGCCAAACTGCTTTGCCAGAAATTTTACCAGATGGGCATTAGCTTTGCCCTCTATCGGCGGCGCGGTGATGCGAATTTTAACACTCTCTGCATGTAACCCTACAATAGCGTCGCTGCTTGCTTTAGGTTGCAGGTGGCAATTGAGAATAAGGTTATCATTTTGCCAGCGATAAAACTCACCCATGTAGTATCAAAAAAGCAGCTGCCTGAGCTGGCCCAGTTGAGATAAAGCGAACTGGATTATGATGAAGATCAGAATAGGTGAAAGATCTAATCCGCCTAAGGATGGAATAACTTTGCGAGCCAGGCCAAAGACCGGTTCGGTGAGTTGGGTAATTAGCTGTGGTCCGGGGTGGTAACTTCCCGGTGCCACCCAGCTGATAATCACTGAGCCGATTACTGCATAGAAATAAATATTCAGCACCGTTTCCAGTACCGATATGCCCGAAAGCATTAAGACAGGAACGAGGCTACCCCCTATGCTCAGGCCTTTAACAACAAGAATCAGTGACCAGGCTGCAAGATTGACCAGAAAGGCCAGCACCAGAGGCGACAGGTCGATATTACCCGGGCGGGGAATCACACGCTGCAGAGGAGCCAGTGGCAATGCTGTGATCTTCACAACAGCCTGCGCAATGGGATTGTAGTAGTCAGCTTTAGCTAGCTGCAGCAAAAAACGCAGCACGACAATAAACACATAAAACTGTGCGAACAGCTGGATTATTGAACTGATAGGATCCTGTCCCATTATTTCTGTACCTGTTAGCGGTTTCTAGAGGTCGGTTTAACTTTGAGTATAGAGCCTTTCCCTTCGACTATGAACCTGAGAAAGGCTTTTTATATCATCTGTTTAATTGACCGCTTTATTTTCCGAGTTCTGCTGCCAGTGCCTCAGCGCGGTCGCTGCAGGCCTGCATGCCGTTGGCGATAATCTCAGGCAGCCCCTGATCAATAAAGGTCAGTATCGCTTGCTCGGTGGTACCCTTAGGGGACGTTACCCTGCGCCGTAGTTCCGCCGGATCTGCATCACTCTGTCGAGCGATATCTGCGGCCCCAAGCGCTGTTTGAATCGTCAGCTGTTCAGCGACCTCACGGCTGAGCCCCAGCCTTTCGCCAGCAGCAACCATCGCCTCCATCATCAGAAAATAGTAAGCAGGACCGCTACCGGAAACTGCCGTCACAGCGTTTAGCTGGGATTCGGTTTCCACCCAGAGAGCGATACCGGTGGCCTGCATTATCTGCTCAGTCTGGCTGCGCTGTGATTCGTTTACCTGTGGGTTGGCATAAAGACCACTGGCGCCTTGTTTCACCAGCGCAGGGGTGTTTGGCATACAGCGAACGACAGCAAGATTACCACCCAGCCACTCTTCCATGCTGTTGCACATAATGCCTGCAGCGACAGAAATAACCAGGGGTTGGTGCTGCTGAACCGCTGCTGCCATCTCAGTTGCGACCGCTTTCAATATCTGAGGTTTAACCGCCAGAATGACGATATCGGCCGCGGCTACGGCAGCGTTGTTATCGGTTGTGGTATGCATACCTTGCTGTTTAAGATCATCCAACTTTTCTAACTGAGTACCGGTGGCCCAGATTTTATCAGCGGGGTATTGGTTGCTGATGAGTCCGCCGATAATTGCGCGAGACATATTGCCCGCTCCGATAAATGCCAGTGTAGGTTGTGTGCTCACGTGTTATTCCTGATCATAAAGGGCTGATGTAGTAGCTTACTGGATATTGACTGGATCTTACTGACTATAATCACGGGGACCAAACAGCGCTGTCCCGATACGTACAATCGTTGCGCCTTCCCTGATGGCTGCTGCCATATCGCCTGACATACCCATGGACAGGGTGTCTAATGGTTGATTGGGCAGTTGCTTTTGTAATTGTTTCAGCAGTTCAGATAGCTGGGAAAACGGCTGCCGCTGTAAGTCCGGATCATCGTTGCTGGCGGGAATGGCCATCAGACCGCGCAGTTGAATATTATCCAGTGATGCAATTTGCTCGGCTAACTGGGGCAGCTCTTCTGGCAGGATGCCTGATTTGCTTTCTTCGCGACTGATGTTGACCTGTAAGCAAATGTTTAAAGGTTCCATGCTATCCGGACGCTGATCGCTGAGGCGCTGAGCGACCTTAAAGCGTTCCACGCTATGAACCCAGCTGAAATTCTCAGCAATCGGCCTGGTCTTATTCGATTGTGTTGGTCCGATAAAGTGCCAGCAGATCTCCAGATCGGATAATGCCTCGATTTTGTCTAACGCTTCCTGCAGATAGTTTTCACCAAAATCACGTTGTCCTTCATCCCATGCCTGACGGAGTTCATCGGCATGGCGGGTTTTACTCACGGCGAGAAGCTCAACGCTAGCCGTCGGACGGCTCGCTGCTTGTGTGATAGCAGAGATCTGTGAGCGTATCAGGTGGAGGTTATTTGCTATGGTTGTCATATAGTTATAACTAGCGATTGGCTAAGGTGGGGGATTCTGATAAAACTGATATATACTCAAATCCATCTGGATTCTGTCGCTATAATAACAGAGATTATTTACTAACCTGCGAATATTTCCAGTCAGGTTATCGGTTTTCGATGTGGTTTTGATCCTTTTAATGGATGAAATATACCGAAAGCTGCCCAAAATAGGAGCAGAGCCCTTTATATACCGGGTTACAGCTTTTATGATGGATAGTGCTCGTGCGCCTTTAGCGTTGAGGTTTGGCGCTTACAGTTAATCAATGGAGCCTGATTGCCGGTTCCTTATACACCTGAGAAGCCATGGATATTACAGAACTCTTATCGTTTACCGTTCAGCAGGGAGCATCTGACCTTCATATTACCGCCGGTATGCCACCGGTCATACGTGTGGATGGTGAAGTGAAGCGTATTAAGCTGCCCTCTCTGGAGCATAAGCAGGTACATACGCTGATCTACGATATTATGAATGACCGGCAGCGTAAGGATTATGAGGAACGGTTTGAAACCGATTTCTCTTTTGAAGTACCCGGTTTAGCACGATTTCGTGTTAACGCATTCAACCAGAACCGTGGTGCAGCGGCGGTATTCCGTACTATCCCAAGTAAAGTGCTGACTATGGATGATCTGGGTATGGGGCAGGTGTTCCGTAACCTGTCTGATAACCCACGGGGGCTGGTGTTGGTAACCGGACCAACCGGTTCAGGTAAGAGTACCACCCTGGCCGCGATGGTCGATTATGTGAATGAAACCCGCAACGATCATATACTGACTATCGAAGACCCGATTGAATTTGTTCACGAAAGTAAGAAATGTCTGATTAACCAGCGAGAGGTTCACCGGGACACTCTGGGCTTTGAAGAAGCCCTGCGCTCCGCCCTGCGTGAGGATCCCGATGTTATTCTGGTGGGTGAGATGCGAGATCTGGAAACTATCCGCTTAGCGCTGACCGCCGCAGAAACCGGGCACCTGGTTTTTGGCACACTGCATACGACCTCGGCCGCTAAAACGATTGACCGTATCATTGATGTGTTTCCCGCCGCGGAAAAGTCGATGGTTCGTTCGATGCTGTCAGAGTCTTTACAAGGTGTTATTTCTCAGACGTTGTTGAAAAAGCCTAAAGGCGGTCGAATTGCAGCGCATGAGATTATGGTTGGTACTCCGGCTATCCGAAACCTGATTCGTGAGGATAAGGTTGCGCAGATGTATTCAGCGATTCAGACCGGTGCGGGCTTTGGTATGATTACTCTGGATCAATCGCTGACGGATCTGATGCAGAAAGGCCTGATTACCCGTGATACTGCGCGTGGTAAAGCGTTGAATCCAAAGAATTTCTAATAGGGAGCGTTTATTGTGGATATTACTCAACTGCTCAAGGTTATGACTGACCGTGACGCTTCCGATCTATTTATTACCGCCGGTGCCAGGCCCAGTATTAAGATTGATGGCACGATTAAACCGTTGACCAAAGAGTCGCTGAAACCCGCACAGGCCCGATCGCTGACTTACAGCACGATGAATGATAAGCAGTTGTCGGAATTTGAGGGAACCCGGGAGTGTAACTTTGCCATCAGTGCCCAGGGCATTGGTCGATTCCGGGTGAGTGCTTTTTTCCAGCGCAACTCCCCTGGTATGGTACTACGCCGAATCAATACCTATATCCCTAGTCTGGAAGAGCTAAACCTGCCGCCGGTGCTGAAAGATCTGGCGATGACTAAACGGGGCTTGATTCTGTTTGTGGGTGGTACCAGTACGGGTAAATCGACCTCTTTGGCATCGATGATCGATTATCGGAATACGAATTCAGCCGGGCACATCATCACCATTGAGGATCCGATTGAGTATATCCACGAGCATAAACAGAGTGTCATAACTCAGCGGGAAGTAGGTCTGGATACCGAATCCTTTGAGATTGCACTTAAAAATACCCTGCGTCAGGCACCTGATGTGATTCTGATGGGTGAGATTCGTACCGCGGACACGATGGGATACGGTCTGACTTTCGCTGAAACGGGGCATCTGTGTATGGCGACCCTGCACGCGAATAACGCTAACCAGGCGCTTGATCGAATTATCAGTTTCTTTCCGCCTGAGCATCATGCGCAGATCTGGATGGATCTGTCGCTTAACCTGAAGGCGATTGTCGCACAGCAATTGCTGCCAACCAAAGACGGTAAAGGGCGCCGGGCAGTGGTGGAAGTGCTGATCAATACGCCATTGATGCAGGACCTGATTCGTAAGGGTGAGGTGCACGAGCTGAAAGAGGTGATCAAGAAATCCACTAACCTGGGAATGCAGACCTTTGATCAGGCCCTTTACAACGAATATAAGGAAGGCAACATCAATTACGATGTGGCGATCGCGCACGCGGATTCACCTAATGATCTGCGTCTGATGATAAAACTGAATGCTGATACTAACCCTGATATTGAAGGGGGTGATGATGATACCGGGTTCTTCCTCCAGGATGACGCGGACTTCCTGCAAAATGAAGGCACAGTGGATGTAAAAGGGATGTAACTCTCTCAGATACAAAAACGGCGCTGCGAGTCTGTAAGACTGGCAGCGCCGTTTTTTTTGCTCAGAAGATTTAGTGGTGTTGGAACACCAGCTGGCCTTCTAACAGGGTAAAGCGTACCTGACCTGTCAGTGGATAGTTAATGAATGGGGTGTTACTGCCCGCGGAGCGGTGGTTTTCCTCAGTAAGACTCCATGACTGCTCAGGATCGAAAATGCAGATATCAGCAAGGCTGCCGGGAGTCAGGGTGCCTAAATCCAAACCCAGCACCTGAGCGGGGCCTGAGGTTAGCTTCTCGATCATCTGGGGCAGAGTAATAAGTTCTTGCTGCACCAACATCAGCGACAATGAGAGCAGCGTCTCGAGACCCGTCATCCCCGGTTCAGTGGCGGCGAAGGGTGCTTGTTTAGCTGCAAGTTCATGGGGCTGGTGATCGGAACAGATCGCCTGAAAGCCATCGGTCAGTAACGCCTGGCGCAGGCCGGCCCGATCCAGCTGGCTACGCAACGGTGGAATCAGGTGGAAATTAGGATCAAACCCGCTGACGTTCTCATCAGTAAGCAGAAGGTTCTGGATTGCGATATCCGCGGTTACCTGCAACCCTCTTGCGCGAGCATCTATAACCATTTTCACCGAGCGTTCGCAGGAGAGCTGGCCAAAGTGGGCTTTGACGCCGGTCTGCTCGATTAATAGCAAGCAGCGGGCAACTTCAATCGTTTCGGCGCTTTCAGGAATGCCACTCAGGCCCAATCGGGTACAAGTGGTGTCGTCATGCATAGTACCACCTGCAGCCAGCTCGGCATCCTGAGGCTGGAATATAACCAGTAGCTCATGGGTTGCGGCGTACTCAAGGCAGCGTGCCAGTGTTAAGGCACTGCGAATAGGTTCCCGGACATTAGTAAAACCAATGCAGCCGGCTTTGCTGAGGGCGTACATCGGACTAAGTTGTTCGCCTTTCAGTCCCTGGGTCAGCGCTCCCATGGGTAGAACCCGGGCATTACCGGCCTGCTTTGCCAGATCTTCAATTAGATCGATAACGGCGGTGTTATCGGCAATAGGCTGGGTAATGGGGGGCATGCAGAGGGTCGTGATTCCACCGGCGGCAGCAGCAGCTGTCTCGCTGGCAATATTACCTTTTCGGGTGTACCCCGGCTCTCGCAGATGGGCGCACAGATCGATCAGGCCAGGACTGACGATCAGATTAGTCGCATCGATTTCCTGATCGGCACTAAAGCCATCCGGCGCCTGGCCGATGGCGGTGATCTTACCCGCACTGATAAAAAGGTCGGTAATAGTATCCAGTTTGTTAGCAGGGTCGATGACGCGGCCGTTTCGGATTGCAATATTTGTTGTCATTGGCTTATACGCCCCCTTGCTGAGCTTGATGCTCCGTCATCTGGCCACTCATGGACATCGACATCACCGCCATACGTACGGCGATACCGTTGGTTACCTGCTTCAGGATTAGCGATTTGGGGCCGTCGGCAACCGATGTTTCAATCTCGACGCCGCGGTTGATCGGTCCTGGATGCATAACGATTGAATCCGGATGAGTCAGTTTAAGCTTCTCTTCGGTCAGGCCGTACAAACGGTAGAATTCTGATTCGCTCGGAAGTAGCGCGCTCTGCATTCGTTCTTTCTGCAGGCGCAGCATCATGACGACATCGACATCTTTCAGGCCCTGATTCATATCGGTGTAGACCTTAACGCCCAGTGACTCAATATGGCGAGGTAACAGGGTTGTCGGGGCGATAACCCTGATCTCTGCTGCCCCGAGTGTGCGTAAAGCATGAATTTGAGATCGAGCGACGCGAGAATGAAGTATATCGCCGACAATCGCTACTTTTAGTGGTTCAAAATCTCCTTTATGCTGGCGGATTGTCAGCATGTCTAACATTGCCTGAGTCGGGTGGGCATGACGGCCATCACCGGCATTAATCACTGCCACGTGGGGCGTTACCTGGCTGGCGATATAATGCGCTGCTCCGCTATCAGAGTGACGCACCACGAACATATCTGAGTGCATCGCTTCCATGGTCATCAGGGTGTCCTTCAGGGTTTCACCTTTAGATGTGGAGGAGGTTTTGATATTCAGATTAAGTACGTCTGCGGAGAGACGTTTTGCGGCTAACTCAAATGTGCTGGCGGTACGGGTGCTGGCTTCAAAAAAGAGATTTACAACTGTTTTACCCCGCAATAGCGGTACTTTTTTGACCTGCTGAGCACTCATGTCCACAAAGGAATCAGCGGTATCCAATATCTCGGTGAGCAGTTCACGGCTCAGCCCTTCGGTGGTGAGAAAGTGTTTTAACTGACCGGCGCTGTTCAGCTGGATCAGATTGGGGTCTTGTTGTGCAAACATGTCAGATTCCGGCGATGGCGTTAAAGGTTAGATTTCTTACGAATTTCCAGAGCCAGTGGCTCCGGCCCGGTCAACTTGACCTGTTCATCGTCAGCAAGTTGCAATATGTCACCAACAACGTCAGCTTGAATAGGCAGCTGACGGCGATTCAGATCGAGTAGCGTTACCAGGGTGATCGATGCCGGGCGGCCATAGTCAAATAATTCATTCATCGCGGCGCGTATGGTCCGGCCACTCATGATGACATCATCGACCAGAATGATGTGCCGATTTTCAGTTGCGCTGGGTAATACCGATGGCTGAACTTTGGGGTTTAAACCGGCCTGGCTAAAGTCATCCCGATAGAACGAGATGTCCAGCGTGCCGAGCGGGTTTTGAATTTCCAGCTGCTGGTGAAGGTGCTCCGCCACCCAGACGCCGCCGGTGCGAATACCGATCATCATCGGGTTCTCGAGCTCTCTGGCCTTAATCAGGGTGGCCAGGTCAGCAGTCATTTTATTCAGCAGGTTATCTACCTTAATCACGCCCGATACCATAGAGGTCCTCCAGTCGGGTTTCACTGGATATTAGCTGGCCTGATTCAAACCAGCTTTCCAGAATCAGTTGAGCGGCGATACCGTCAACGGAATTTTCTTTAAAATTAGTACTGCCGCCCCGGGCCATACTGATCTGTTTAGCTTCTCGGGTGGAGAGCCTTTCATCGATCAGATAGCAGGGTAGCTGACAGCGTTCTTTAAGACGGTTGGCAAATTTACGTGCGCGGCGTGACATATCGCTGATAGTGCCATCCATGTTGAGTGGGATGCCCACCACCAGTGCTGCCGGTTGCCATTCGGTAATCAATGCTTCCAGCAGTGACCAGTCGGGTATGCCGTCCCGGGCAGCAACGGGTGCCAGGGGAGATGCCGTACCGGTTATTGCCTGTCCAGCGGCAACGCCGATTCGGGTGGTACCAAAATCAAAGCCTATAACTGGACCTGATAGTGTGATCATTCCGCTTCTTTATATAGGTTAATGGGCGTACGAACGGGTCAGGCGTGGCCGCTCTGGGAGGTCAGTAGATGAATATTGACCCCCAGGGTCGCCGCTGCAGCCTGAAGGCGCTCTTCAGCCGGAGTGCGAAACATTATATCTAAATTAGCCGGGCAACTTAACCACACATTGTCAGACATTTCCTGTTCCAGTTGTTCAGCGCCCCAGCCAGCATATCCCAGGGCAATGAGAAACTGCTCCGGGGCCCGGTTCTGGCCGATCGCCCTGAGAATATCGACCGAAGTTGTCAGAGATAGCTGGTCGGTAATGTCGTAGCTGGAGTCCCAGGCTTCCTCTGTGGGGCTGTGGAGGATAAACCCACGATCATTTTTTACCGGGCCTCCGGCATAAACCGGTTGTTCAGGTACGCTTTCGCACTCAAGTCCCAGGTGTTGGAACAGATCACTGGTAACCATGTCCATAGGCCGGTTGATAATGATTCCCATGGCGCCGTGTTCATTGTGTTCGCAGATGTAAGTGACGGTATGGTCGAAGTTAGTATCATCCATGTGGGGCATTGAGAGCAGGAAGTGGTCCTGAAGACTGCCGGGCAGGTAAGGAGAGGCGGGAGCGGAGGAAGCCATAGTGAATACCTGCATGTTATGCGACTTTTAAATCGGGGTTCTTTAACTACTAGTATATCCGGCTGGTTTTCTCAAATTTCCAGGTACGGATGATCTCCAGAAGATCGGTGTTTTTACGCATCTCTACCGGGAATTTCTGGAAAGGTGATGCAAGCTGAACGATGCGTACAGCAGCATCGTCTAACACTTTATTACCGGATGAATGCAAAATCTGAATGTTTTTAACGCTGCCATCGGGTAGCAGAATGACCATCATCCGCAAACTGCCATAGAGTTCATTCTGGCGTGCCTCTTTGGGATAGTTAAGGTTACCAACGGATTCTATTTTACGACGCCAGTTAGCCAGATAGACCGCATCGGTATGGCTCTTGGTGGCGGCGGAGGTCAGACGTGTTACTCGTGGGCGTTTAGCATACTCCTGGCGCTGTAGCTCTAACTGAGCCTCGAGACTGGCTATTTCCAGACTGCGGGCTAACAGTGATTGAGAGCTACCTGGAGCAGGGGGTGGCGGTGTTGATTTCTGTTGCTTTACCGGCGTGTTTGAGAGTTTCTTTCCGGTCGGACTACTGGTGATAATTACCTGTTTTTCTGGGGTCTCAACGGTTTTCTCTGCTACTTCTTTGTCGGCAGGCGCGGGGTCGCTGATTATGGCGGGAGAGGGTGTCAATGCATCGGGTTGTGGTGCTGTCGTTGGTTGAAGCGGGGCTGTTTCCTGGATATCCCGGTGTTGAAAGTCAGCTTTTTCACGGGTGGCCGGCAGGGCTTTTTCTTCTAGCTGGCCACTGCCTTGCTGGTCGGCCTGAGCGATAAAATCAGCTTCTTCCGGTGGTGTTTCACTCTGATATTGCGCCAGCGTGATTTCCAGAGTCTGAGCCGGAGGTGATTTCGGTGAAACAGCAAAGCCTATACCCAGAATCGCAGCGGCATGTACCGCCACTGCCAGAAACAGAGTGAAACCGAGTCGGTCGGCTGCGGAAACAATAGCAGCCGTTTTACTCATGGGTGTTTGCCAATACTGGTGCCAACAATATTAATAGTTCCTGATTATCCGAGTTTCGCTTCGATCGCATCCATTAACTGCATGCCGATGTCTAAATCAAACTGAGTATCCAGTTCGCGAATACAGGTCGGGCTGGTAACATTAACTTCGGTCAGGTAATCGCCGATGACGTCTAATCCGGCAAAGAGTATGCCCTGAGCTTTCAGGGTGGGGCCGACCTGAGCGGCAATCCATTTTTCTCTGTCGGTCAGTGGTCGGCCTTCACCGCGTCCACCGACGGCAAGGTTGCCGCGGGTTTCGCCGTTAGTGGGGATGCGGGATAAGCCGTAAGGCACCGCTTCACCATCAATCATCAGAATACGCTTATCACCATCCACAATTTCAGGCAGATATTTCTGCGCCATGATGGTTTCCTGGCCAAATTTTGTCAGGGTTTCGATGATGACACCGAGATTTACCCCTTCTTCCTGAATACGGAAGATCGAGGCACCGCCCATACCATCGAGCGGCTTGAAAATGACATCTTTAAACTCCGCATGGAATTCTCGTAACAGATCCTCACGGCGAGTCACTAAAACAGGCGGGCAGCATTGCGGAAAGTGAGTGGCAAAAATCTTCTCGTTATAATCGCGCAGCGCTTGAGGCCGGTTAACCATCAGGGTGTTGCCCTGATCTGCAGCCATTTCAAGCAGGTGGGTGGTATAGATGAATTCGTTATCGAAGGGAGGGTCTTTACGCATCAGTACGACATCGAGGGTAGAAACTTCTTCAACCTGGTATTCACCGCGCTCAAACCACTTTTCAGGGTTCATATCGACCGTCAGCGGAGCCATCTTAGCCAGTACCTTTCCGTCTCTGAGGTAAAGGTCTTTCTGCTCCATATACCAGAGCTCCCAACCTTTACTCTGAGCGGCCCAGAGCATCGCCAGAGAACTGTCTTTTTTGTAGCTGATGGTATCAATAGGATCCATCACAATGCCGACTTTTACTGTCATCGAGTTGCCTTGCTAATCTTTAGATTAAAGGGGATTCTACCTGCCCGTTAAGGTCATCACCAGTGTTAAACCGCATCCGGTGATTATCCCAGGTCACCCCATAAATATTGTAGTACTGAGAGCGCCGCAACCGGGGCTGTTTCCGTGCGAAAAACCCGCGGGCCGAAGGCTACAGGTTTGAACCCCTGTGCCAGAGCCTGTTCCACTTCGGTTTCACTCAAGCCGCCTTCAGGCCCAATTAGCAGAGCAACTGATGTGGGTTTGTCGAACTCCCCCAGGGGTTGTGCCGTATGGTGGTGCAGTACCAGCTTAAGATCCGCTTCGACACTGTTTATCCACTCGGTCAGAGATTGCGGCGCTGCTATCTCCGGGACATCGCAGCGCAGGCTTTGTTCACAGGCGCTGACGGCAACCTGCTGCCAGTGCTGACGTCGTTTTTCCTGACGTTCCGGATTCAGGCGGACTTCGCAGCGCTCACTGAACAGTGGCACCATTTGATGCATACCCAGCTCCGTGGCTTTCTGAATCGCATAATCCATTCGTTCGCCCCGGGACACTGATTGCCCCAGCGTAACCTTAAGCGGAGATTGTCGATGGGTTGTTGTTATCTCGGTTATCAGTGCCCGGGCAGTGCGTTTAGCGACTTCAGTCAGTTCTGCGCGGTATTCACAGCCGTCGCCATTAAACAGAATAAGATGATCTCCGGGGCGCATTCTCAAGGCCCTGGAAACATGTTGGGTCACGGTATCACTGAGGTTGAGCTCCTGACCCTGAGTCAGTGCCTGTGGTTCGTAGAAACGGGGTGTTCTCATCGTCTATATATACTGTATTGAACAAAGTCTGGTCATTATGCCGTCTTTGGCGGGATAAAAAAAAGGCAGAGTTTTCACTCTGCCTTTTTTTGTTCGATTACGGCTCAGAGGCCTGCGGCAGCGCGCAGCTCGTCAGCTTTATCAGTTTTTTCCCAGCTATAGGCCGTGAATGTTTCGTTACCAACCGTCATTTCAAAAGGGTTATGGCCAAAGTGACCGTACGCTGCTGTTTGACGGTACATCGGGTGTAGCAGATCCAGCATGCGGGTAATGGCATGTGGGCGCAGATCAAAATGACTATTGATCAGCGCAATGATCTTGTCATCGGCGATCTTGCCGGTGCCGAACGTATTAATAGAGACAGACGTCGGTTCAGCCACGCCGATGGCGTACGAAACCTGAATTTCGCATTTGTCAGCTAAGCCAGCAGCGACAACGTTCTTGGCAACATAACGGCCCGCATACGCGGCAGAACGGTCAACCTTTGATGGGTCTTTGCCAGAGAAAGCGCCGCCACCGTGACGGGCCATGCCGCCGTATGTATCAACGATGATCTTCCGGCCTGTCAGGCCGCAATCGCCGACGGGTCCGCCGATAACGAAGTTACCGGTTGGGTTGATGTGGAATTTGGTGCTTTTATCGATCCACTCTGCAGGCAGGGTGTGTTTGATGATCAGCTCCATAACCGCTTCTTGCAGGTCGGGTAACGATACTTCAGGATTGTGCTGGGTCGACAGAACAACGGCATCGATACCGACAGGCAGGCCATTTTCGTAACGGAAAGTGACCTGGCTTTTAGCATCCGGGCGCAACCATGGCAGCAGACCCGATTTGCGGGCTTCGGCCTGACGCTCTACCAAGCGGTGAGCGAAGCAGATAGGCGCTGGCATCAACACATCGGTTTCGTTGCTGGCGTAACCAAACATCAAGCCCTGGTCACCGGCACCCTGATCTTCTGGCTTAGCACGGTCAACACCCTGGTTAATATCAGGCGATTGTTTACCGATGATGTTAATCACACCACAGGTTTCACCGTCATAACCAACGTCTGATGAGGTATAGCCGATATCGCAGATAACACCACGTACCAGATCTTCCAGATCAACCCAGGCAGAGGTAGTCACCTCACCGGAGACAACAGCAACACCGGTCTTAACTAAAGTTTCGCAGGCCACCCGGGCGTGCTTATCTTCAGCAATAATTGCATCCAGAACGGCATCAGAGATCTGATCGGCGATCTTATCAGGATGACCTTCTGAAACTGATTCTGAAGTAAACAGGCTATATTCGCTCATTTCGCGTCTTCAATCCTAACTTTAGAGAATAAGGTTTAGCGTCGGGTTACAGACCCGAGGATAAGAATGGAGCGTATTTTAATCCGGTTACGCCCCGATTGCATGGCTGGGATCTCAGTTTTAGATGATTTTTTTAGCTTTTTAGATGAAAACCACTCATTTTCATCAAATTTCTCGTAAATAGGTTTGAAGCTGAGGGGCGGTTACGAGAAAATAGCCGCCTATTTTTGATCGGTGCTCCTTTTAGCTATCTTCATAAGAGATTCAAGAGAAAGCATCAAACACTTATCAAACTCAATTTGGGTTATACCCCTGGAGTGAATCAATGTCCTCGCGTAGAGAACTAGCCAATGCAATTCGTGCCCTCAGTATGGATGCTGTCCAAAAGGCCAAATCTGGTCACCCTGGTGCGCCCATGGGTATGGCAGATATCGCTGAAGTATTATGGAATGATTTCCTGAAACATAATCCGGCGAATCCACACTGGCTGGACCGCGACCGTTTTGTACTGTCGAACGGTCACGGCTCTATGCTGATCTATAGCCTGCTTCATCTGACCGGCTATGATCTGTCTATCGATGACATTAAGAATTTCCGTCAGCTGCATTCCAGAACAGCAGGCCATCCTGAGTACGGTTATGCACCGGGTGTTGAAACCACGACAGGCCCTCTGGGCCAGGGCATCACTAATGCGGTTGGTTTTGCGATTGCTGAGAAATCACTGGCGGCGCAGTTTAATCGCGTAGGTCATGAAATTATTGATCATCACACCTTCACCTTCATGGGCGACGGCTGCCTGATGGAAGGTATCTCTCACGAGGCCTGTTCGCTGGCCGGTACGCTGGGTCTGGGTAAGCTGATCGCTTTCTACGATGACAACGGTATCTCTATCGACGGTGAAGTTGAAGGCTGGTTTACCGATGATACGCCAAAGCGTTTTGAGTCATACGGCTGGCAGGTGATCCCTAATGTTGATGGTCATGATGCTGAGCAGATTAAAGCGGCGATTGAAGCGGCGCAGGATAATGAAGATCAGCCTACGCTGATCTGTTGCAAGACCATTATCGGTTTTGGTTCTCCAAATAAGCAAGGCAAAGAAGATTGTCACGGCGCCCCTCTGGGTGATGACGAGATCGCACTGGCACGTAAAGAGCTGGGTTGGGAACATGACGCGTTTGTTATCCCGGAAGATATCGCGGCTCAGTGGAGTGCACTGGAAACTGGCGCAGAGCTGGAAAACGAGTGGGAAGAGCGTTTTGCTGAATACAGCAAAGCCTATCCTACCGAAGCCCGTGAGCTGATTCGCCGTTACACCGGTGAGCTGCCAGCGGATTTCTCTGCTCAGGCTGATGTCATTATTAAAGAGTTGCAAGAGAAGGGTGAAACCATCGCCTCTCGTAAAGCGTCTCAGAATACGCTGAATGCGTTTGGACCAATGTTGCCTGAGCTGATGGGCGGTTCTGCTGACCTGGCCGGTTCTAACCTGACATTGTGGTCTGGCTGCAAGGGCGTTACTAAAGATGATGCTTCCGGTAACTACATGTTCTATGGCGTTCGTGAGTTCGGCATGTCGGCGATCATGAACGGTATTGCACTGCACGGTGGCTTTATCCCGTACGGCGCAACCTTCCTGGTCTTCATGGAGTATGCCCGTAATGCACTGCGCATGGCTGCTTTGATGAAACAGCGTGCGATCCATGTATATACCCATGACTCTATCGGTCTGGGCGAAGATGGCCCTACTCACCAGCCGATTGAACAGATTTCTAATCTGCGTCATACGCCTAACATGAGCTGCTGGCGTCCGGCTGATGCCGTTGAATCTGCAGTGGCATGGAAGTCTGCTCTTGAGCGTGCTGATGGTCCGACAGCGATGATCTTCTCCCGTCAGAATCTGCCACATCAGGCGCGTACTGATGAGCAACTGGCGAATATCGCTCGCGGTGGATATATTCTGCGTGATACAGCGGGTACTCCGGATGCGATCCTGATTGCCACCGGTTCTGAAGTGGGTCTGGCAATGGATTCTGCTGCAGCGCTTGAAGCTGAAGGTAAGCAGGTACGCGTAGTATCTATGCCTTCTACTGATCTGTTTGATAAACAGGATGCTGAATACCGTGAAGCGGTTCTGCCATCGACGGTTACTGCCCGGGTAGCGATTGAAGCGGCGCAGGCGGATTTCTGGTACAAGTACGTCGGCCTGAACGGTGCAATTGTTGGTATGACTACTTTCGGTGAGTCTGCTCCGGCGGGAGAGCTGTTTAAGCTGTTTGGCTTTACCGTTGAAAATGTTGTCGAGAAAGTGAAGTCTGTTCTGTAAGAGCAGTCTGATAGAAAAGGCCAGCTGCTCTCAGTTGGCCTTTTTGGTTATCGAGGTGTTATGGCATACCGAGTTGCAATAAACGGCTATGGTCGGATTGGACAGAGTGTCCTGCGGGCTATCTATGAGGGTGGCTACCGTGATCAGCTAGAGGTTGTGGCGATCAATGAGCTGTCAGACATTGAGACGGTGACCTACCTGACCCGTTACGATACTACTCATGGCCGCTTTCCGTTGCCGGTTGAACATAATGGTACCGAGTTGCTCATCAATGGTGACGCCATTCGGGTGCTGAATCAGCCCGATGCTGCTGCGATGCCCTGGGATGAAATGGATGTGGATCTGGTGCTGGAATGCTCCGGAACTTTCAGTGATCGAAAGACAGCTCAGCAACATCTCGACAGCGGTGCCAGAAAACTGCTTTTTTCCCAACCGGCCGGCGTCGATGTTGATGCGACCATTATCTACGGTTTTAATCAGCAGTTATTAGCATCGGATCAGAGCATTGTTGCGGCAGGCTCTTGTTCTACTAACTGTATCGTACCGGTACTGGATCTGTTGCATCGTGAGCTGGGTATCATCAGCGGTGTCACGACAACTATTCACTCGGCGATGAATGATCAGCCGGTGATCGATAGTTATCATCAGACCGATCTGCGTCTGACTCGCAGCGCCATGCACTCGATCATTCCTGTTAATACTGGTTTGAATAAAGGTATTGATCGGTTATTGCCCGACTTGGCAGGTCGCTTTGAGTCTCTGCATGTGCGGGTGCCGACCATTAATGTGTCATTACTGGATATCTCCCTGAATGTGACACAGACAACGTCTGCTACGCAGGTGAATCAGATTCTGCGTACTGCCGCGGAAGGACCGCTAAAGGGACTTTTAGGTTATACCGAAGAGCCGCATGCTTCGGTAGACTTCAACCGCGACTCTCGTTCAGGGGTTGTCGATGGCACCCAGACCCGGGTCAGCGGTGATAATCTGATAAAGCTGATGTGCTGGTTTGATAATGAGTGGGGTTTTGCGAATCGAATGCTCGATGTCGCACAGAATTGGTTGAACTGTAAGCACAACTAAAAGCACGACACTAAGTAATTTCAAAGTGTGGCCGGACACAGGCGGCACTTTATTTTTTTAGAGACTAGACAGCAGGAAATGTTATGAGCGTATTGAAAATGACCGAACAGGATCTGAACGGTAAACGTGTTCTGATCCGTGAAGACCTCAATGTGCCAGTCAAGGATGGCCAAGTGACCAGTGATGCCCGGATTCGCGCGTCACTGCCAACGATTAAACACGCGCTGGAAGCGGGCGCTAAGGTGATGTTGATGTCTCACCTGGGGCGTCCGGTTGAAGGCGTCTATGACGATGCCAGCTCTCTTGCGCCGGTTGCTACGCACCTGGCGGGTCTGCTGGAGCGTGACGTACCTCTGATTAAAGACTGGCTGGACGGCGACTTTGAGGTTGCTGAAGGCGACGTTGTGCTGCTGGAAAATGTTCGCTTCAATAACGGCGAAAAGAAAGATGATGAAGCGCTGTCTCAGCAGATGGCTGCACTGTGTGACATCTATGTCATGGATGCGTTCGGCACGGCACATCGCGCTCAGGCGTCAACCCATGGTGTGGCAAAATTTGCGCCGGTTGCCTGTGCTGGCCCCTTGCTGGCCGGTGAGTTGGATGCGCTGGCAAAAGCACTGGATAACCCGGCGTCACCGATGGCTGCGATTGTCGGTGGTTCTAAAGTATCGACTAAATTAACCGTGCTGGAATCCCTGTCTGATAAAGTGGATCAGCTGATTGTCGGTGGTGGTATTGCTAATACTTTCCTCGCCGCAGCGGGTAAGCCGGTCGGTAAATCTCTGTGTGAGCACGATCTGATTCCAACGGCACAAGCGTTGATGGCAAAGGTTAATATTCCGCTGCCTGTGGATGTGGTTGTTGCGACTGAGTTTGCAGAAACAGCTACGGCGACTATCAAGCTGGTAGATGATGTTGCTGAAGATGACATGATTTTGGATATCGGTCCTCAGACGGCGGCGAATCTGGCTGCACTGCTGAAGAAGGCTGGCACTATTATCTGGAATGGCCCGGTCGGCGTATTTGAATTTGATCAGTTCGGAGAAGGGACGAAAACCCTATCACTGGCGATTGCGGAAAACAAAGGATTCTCTATTGCCGGTGGTGGTGACACGCTGGCCGCTGTGGATAAGTATGATATCGCTAGTCAGGTGTCCTATATCTCTACCGGTGGCGGTGCGTTCCTGGAGTTTGTAGAAGGTAAGGTGTTGCCGGCAGTGGCGATGCTGGAATCCCGCGCATAATTAAAGCTATTGCGCTTGAAATGGCTTTGTTAAAAGCTGACTCGAAATGCTCATTTACAGATGTAAACTCCGCTTTCTCGTCAGCTTTTGCCGCGCCCTTTCTACGCTCATGACGCTTTAATCTAAGCTGTAGAGTTTAAAGTCGCTGACTTTCAATGCTCATACAGCTTTAATATTTGAAGTATATTATCAAGCAGCTGAACTATCGGGCTGCTTAAGATAGAATTTACAGCCGCGAACAGGCTTAATTTTTAAAAAGGTGAAGATATGGCTCTTATCAGTATGCGTCAGCTACTGGATCATGCCGCAGAGCATGACTACGGTATCCCAGCGTTTAACGTGAACAACCTGGAACAGATGCGCGCCATCATGGAAGCGGCGAACAAGACCAACTCACCGGTTATTGTTCAGGCTTCTGCGGGTGCTCGTAAGTATGCAGGCTCTAACTTCCTGCGCCATATGATTCTGGCAGCGATTGCCGAGTTCCCACATATCCCGGTATGTATGCACCAGGATCACGGTACCTCACCGGCGATCTGTCAGCGTTCTATTGCGATGGGCTTCTCTTCAGTAATGATGGATGGCTCTCTGATGGCTGACGGCAAGACGCCTTCTGACTACGAGTACAACGTTGATGTTACCCGTCGTACCGTTGAGATGGCGCATGCTTGCGGTGTTTCTGTTGAAGGTGAGCTGGGTTGCCTGGGATCACTGGAAACCGGTCAGGCCGGTGAAGAAGACGGTGTTGGCGCAGAAGGTACGCTGTCTGCGGAACAGATGTTGACCGATCCTGTAGAAGCAGCTGACTTCGTGAAGCAAACCGGTGTTGATGCGCTGGCAATCGCTTGCGGTACTTCTCACGGTGCTTACAAGTTTACCCGTCCACCTACCGATGACATTCTGGCGATCGACCGTATTAAAGCGATCCATGCAAGCATTCCAAACACCCACTTGGTTATGCACGGTTCATCGTCTGTGCCACAGGAATGGCTGGCGATCATTAACGAGTTTGGTGGTGAGATCCCTGAGACTTATGGTGTGCCCGTTGAGCAGATCGTTGAAGGTATCAAGCACGGTGTTCGTAAAGTTAACATCGATACAGACCTGCGTCTGGCCTCTACCGGTGCAGTACGTCGCTTCCTGGCAGAGAACCCATCAGAGTTTGATCCGCGTAAATTCCTGAAAGTAACGATGGATGCGATGAGCGATATCGTAACCGACCGTTATGAAGCATTCGGAACGGCTGGTCATGCGGATAAGATCGTACCGATCTCACTGGAAGATATGGCAGACCGATACGGCTTATAAAACGCTAAGAGCGTTTTATAAGCACGTCGCTAGTGGCTAAACGTCGCTACGTGACTTGTTAGAAAAAGCTTTAAACCGCAAACGGCTAATAAGAAGTTTGCGGTTTTTTTAGTTCTAGCGACTAGCAAGCGCGCAGTGCGTCTAACAACTAGCCACTGCTTAAACCTCTTCTTCCTCAATCACTTCGCTTTCCTGTTGCGCCAGCTTCAGCCATTCCTGACAGGCAGGCAGTGCCAGTATCCGGTCGCAATAGGCTTGCAGTGGCTTGGGTAGCTTGACGCCATAGCCGGTTAGCCGGAAGACAATCGGTGCATAGAAAGCATCGGCGATACCGAAGTCCCCATAAAGAAACTGGCCTGAACCGCTTTGGCTCAGGGCTTCATTCCATAGGGTGCAGATACGGTCTGTATCCTTTTGCACTTCTGCTGAAACAACAAAGTTATCCACATGCCGTCGGCAGTTCATCGGCAGCTCGCTACGCATGGCCATGAAACCCGAGTGCATCTCGGCACAACTACTGCGTGCGTGGGCTCGCAGCGCCGGATTGCTGGGCCAGCCGTTGTTGTGCAGGTGCTGTTCGCTGATATATTCGCAGATGGCGAGTGAATCCCAGATGGTTGTCCCGTTATCCAACAGTACCGGTACTTTACCCGCCGGATTATATTGTTTGATCTGCTGAGAAAATCCGGGAACAAACAGCGAAATACGCACTGTCTCAAAATCTAAATCGAATTGACGCAGCAGTAGCCAGGCCCGCAGAGACCAGCTTGAATAGTTGTGATTACCGATAACCAGTTGCATGGTTGGATTCCTTTTCCTGTTTTAAGCCGATTGATTTAGAGCTAAGTCTGTCGCTTAATGGTGCCTCTCTCAAACGAATTAATCTGATAACAGGTATCAATACCCTTGATGTTAGATCATGAATTGCTTCGCAGTTTTATCGCGGTTGTCGATACCGGCAGCTTTACCCGGGCCGCTGCACAGGTGTTTCGTACGCAGTCGGCGATCAGTATGCAGATGAAACGGCTTGAAGAGCAGCTGGATAAAAAGCTGTTTCTGAAAGAGGGGCGTGAGCTGCAACTAAGCGATGATGGGTTAAAGTTGGTTAGCTATGCCCGGCGGATCATGAAGTTGCACGATGAAGCGCTGGGAGTGCTGGCGGCAGATGCGGACTCACGTCCGCTGCTGTTAGGTTGTCCGGATGATTATGCTACCGGTGTGTTGCCACAGTTACTGTCTGAGATCCGCACACAACTGCCGGGTCTGCAGGTACAGATACGCACCGGCTCCTCAGCGCAATTGCGGGCGCTGATCGATAAAGGTGAACTGGATTTGTCGATTCTTACCCGGCGTCCTGAAACCGAAGAGGGTTATCTGTTGCTGCAGGATAAAGGGGTCTGGGTGGCCCCGGCGGAAGGCTTTATTAAGCCTAATAGTAAAATACAGCTGGTATTGGTGGAACCCGATTGCAAGTTTCACAGTACCGCGGTGGATGGTTTGATCAAACAGGGCTGGCCCTATGAGGTCAGCTGTATCAGTGGTAACTGCGCCCTACTGATCGAGCTGGTTAGACGGGGTGAAGTCGCGACGACACTGTCATCCTGCTGCGTACCGACAGACCTGTACCGGGTACCTGAAGGGCTGGGGCTGCCGGAGCTACCCACTGTTGCGATAGTGTTACAGGCGGCGGCACGTCCACATCGGGATCTGGGGGCTGATCGGATAGCGATATTGGCAGAGAAAACAGCCCAGGCATTAAAGTGAGGGGTTATCCACTGAAGTGAATGTCTTAGGCTTTTTGGTGGCCCGGCGGCATTGATTCAATACGGTCAAGGCGGATATGAAAGGGTATACCGTCCTGGTCGGCGGCGACCAGATACTCTCCGCCATCTTTGATCTCGATGGTGAGAAAGCGGAGTTTATGCCGATGTATCTGGCCGTCATCACCCCGCCAGATCACCTTGTCTACCAAGTTGCGGATACAGGCCAGTTCGTAACTGTCATGGAGTCCGCATTGGATCGGAATATATTCACTCATGTCATGAACATAGCAGCGGGGTCAGTGACTACTGCTTTCTGCGGTGCTGTTGAGTTCATCCAGAAGTGATTTCACCGTTTCATAGCAACAACCGCAGGACGTATTGATGAAGGTGGCTGCGCGCACCTCTTCAATGGTCTTCAGGTTGTGTTTGCGAACGGTTTCAATAAAGGCTTGCTTGCGAATATAGCGACAGGGGCAGACGGTCATGTCATCACTGTCCAGTTTTACCGGGTGTGCGGTAGTATCCATAGTGTCTATATCTCTGTGCAGATATCATCAGATAACGATCATCTCATCTAGAGAATAGTTAAAGACTCGGGGTTTGTCGTTTCAACTATGTGCTAATAACCGATTAATTTTCCGGATAGTTTCAGCGGTGGGGAAGGCTCTGTGACGACTTTCATAGAGGGCCATTCCAGTAGCTGCAATTTTCCACTGTCCGTTTCGACCAGTGCCGTACAGTGTTCAACCCAGTCGCCATCGTTGCAGTAAAGGGTCTCTTTCAGGTGAGTAAACCCGGCCTGATGAATATGCCCGCCAATGTAACCGTCCAGCGATTGGCGGCTGGCCTCGGTGCAGGCCGCTTCCTGAAAACGCTCGATATAACGTTGCGCGGTGCTGAAACGTTGTTTGATCATCCCTGCCAGTGAGCGGTAGGGCAGCTTCAGCCACTGGCGGAATTTGTTATAGCTGCGGTTGAGCCAGAGCAACAGTTGATGACCCTGATCGCCGAGTAATAGCATCACCGGGTGGATACGAACATGGCCATCAAACTCATCCCCGTGCGAGACCAGAAAGCGACGACCGTCAAGGGTCTTGTGGATGGCTTTTCGACGCACCTGAAAAGTCCCCAGCTTTAAACCGCACACCTTACGCATCGGTGCATCGTGATTGCCGGGAATATAGATAATCTCACAACCCTCTTTCGCCATCTGCCAGAACTGGCCGATCAGTAGTTGTTGATCCTGCGGTAGAACCGCTTTACGACGCATGGCGGCGAGATCGATGATATCGCCCACAAGGTAGAGCTTTTTCGGCGCGAGTTGGGTCAGGGCTTCGCTTAGGAGTTTAGCCTGACAATCCGGGGTGCCCAGGTGAATATCGGAGATAAACATGGTGTGGATAGGCTGCATTTCAGGGTCCATCAATCCGTTTTGGGCAGTATGCTGGGTGAACATGACAATCTGCTTTACGAAAGGTGAACAGATGATTACAAGGCAGAGCCAGACGACTAGAATAGGAGCTATGACCACCCCTTCGACACATTGGCAACAACGACTGCATCAGTTGGACCAACAGCTCCTGGCCAGCGCCGAACTCTGGCGGCCGCAGCCGTTTAAACAGAGCCGGCCGGCGTGGTGTGAGGATCATCCGGCACTGGCAGCCGCGCTACTGGATCTGGATGATCTGCAATTACAACGATTGAACCATCATCCGGATGAACTGGTGACGTGGATTGGTCGCTATCTGCCGCAGATCAGGCATATAGAGGCGCTTTGTTACTTAGCCAAACGCACGCCCCTGGCGTATTCATCACCGGCAAACCGTTTCTTTGATGGCATGCCTGGCCGTAAGCGTGCCCAGATAGAAGCTTTTGCCTCCCATGTCGGCGCTGCCACTTCGCCGATACTGGAATGGTGTGGTGGTAAAGGATATCTGGGGCGTTTGCTCGGCATGCATGGTGACCAACCGGTGACCACGCTGGAGTTAAACCCCGAGCTCTGTCGGGCCGGGGAGCAACAGGCAAAGCGTTTTGGTCGTTATCAATCTTTCCAGGAGGTCGATCTGTTACAGCCGGGTCTGGAGCTGAATGTGACTGGCCATCACGGCGTTGCCCTGCATGCCTGCGGTGAGTTACACCGGTCACTGCAACATCGTGCGGTGACCCACGGGATGGCTGCGCTGGATATTGTACCTTGCTGTTATGCCTTTGGTGTGGAACAGCAATATCAGCCCCGAACGGCAGGTCTGTCGCTGCAACTCAGTCGGGATGATCTGCGGCTGGCGGTGACTGAAACGGTTACCGCAGGACAGGCTGAAGTCTCCCGTCGAGATCGGGAGATGGCCTGGAAGCTCGGCTTTGTTGAACTGCGTAACCGGGTTATTGGAAATCCGGCCTATCGCACGATGAAACCGGTACAAAAACAGTGGCTGAAACTGACATTTAGTCAGTTCTGCCAACAGCTGGCAGATCGGGAATCGATGCCTCTCCCCACGAATACTGACTGGGCTGAAATCGAAGCATTAGGCTGGCAACGGTTTAATGAGGTGATGCGCTTGTCGCTGGTCAGAAACTGTTTTCGCCGACCGATTGAACTCTGGCTTATTCTGGACCTGGCCGCTGATCTCGAAGCCCACGATTACCAAATTGAGCTGGGCACCTTTTGTGATCGTTCGGTTACCCCACGTAATATTATGCTGTCAGCCCGAAAACAAGATGGTAGCGGGGTAAGCAACCGTGCTAACTGATCAACAGCTGATCGCCAGGGTCAAAGCCTGTGATCTCTGTTTACCGCACCTGCCCGACGGCGTCAGACCGGTGATTCAGTTTGATCCTCAAGCCAGAATATTGATCGCCGCCCAGGCCCCGGGTCGACGGGTGCATGAAACGGGAATCCCCTTTAACGACCCCAGCGGTGATCGGTTACGACAGTGGATGGGTATTACCCCTGAAACCTTTTACGATCCGAGACAGGTTGCGATATTGCCGATGGGATTCTGTTATCCCGGTACCGGCAAATCCGGTGACCTGCCTCCGCGTAAAGAGTGTGCCCCTCAGTGGCGACAACAACTGATGGATCGTCTGCCCAATCTGCAACTGATACTGGTGATAGGTCAGTACGCGCAGGCCTGGCATCTGTCAGAAAAGGGCTCTGTTACTGAGATAGTCTCCCATTGGCGGGACTATGTTAAGCAAGATCAGGCCCCGGCTGTTTTCCCCATGCCGCACCCCAGTCCGAGGAATAACATCTGGTTGAAGCGAAACCCCTGGTTTGAAGAGGCGTTGGTGCCGGAATTACAAACGCGAATTCATCAGGTACTTATGGCGGATCCCTCCCGTGGATAACGTTCCAGAGAGGCTGATGAAACTTATTATTGTTGCCATGTTGCCTCTCGTGATGTGCTTTGGTTATTACTCCCTTGAGCTAATAGCAACCGACTCTCTGTGGGTAAATATCCTAGCGGTAACCGCATTGCCGCTGTTGTTAATCGGTGTTGGCGGCCTTGCCTGGTGTTATTCAGACAAGGGAATAAAACAGCTGACACTGGTTTGGTGGGGCTGTGTCGGTGTTGCTTTAGCGAGTTTGGTTTGGGTCTGGGGGTAATTTATTTTTGTACGAGGCGTGTCCTCACGGTGACTTAGGCTCTGATATTTGGACAGTTTATTTCATTGCCTGAGTGATCCATTACTTTTGGTTTCGCCCTCGCTGGGCGAGCCAAGGCCTTTGAGTGCCCAAAGACCTTAGCGATCTAAGCTCCTTCTTTAAACAGAAGGTCAGCCCCGTCTGTCTTAGGGGGAGCTGCCCAGCTTCTGGACACTTAACGGGGTGTTTTCCAGGCATTGACGATATAGCTGGCTAAGGCATTACCCGCAGGGCCCAGTTCCTTTCGATGTTCGAAGAGTAACTGATACTCGCCAAGTTCAGGCAGTCCCCACTTGGCATCTACCTGTACAAAGGGGGCTCTCATATGACTTTGTGGTATTGGTGCGATGGCCAGGTCTGCCTCCATCGCGGCTTGCATGCCCGAGCTCTGGTCGCAGGCATAGGCGATGCGGTATTCAATTGCGTGTTTGTCTAATGCATTGAGGGCCATTGAACGCCAACAGCAGCCCCGGCTGGCAACAGCGAGCGGCAGGGGCTGGCTTTCTACCGCCAGACCGCCGCTTCGGGTAGCCCAGACGAGCGGCTCGGTAAAGACAACTTCACCACGGGTCGGATCCTGGCCTACATTTCCAGCCGTTAATAACGCCATATCAAGCTCACCCGAGTCTAACCGTGACAACAGTTCTGTGCTGCTGCCCGCGATGACATTAACAGCTACTGCGGGATGAGACCGGGCGAACTGTGCCAACACCTGCGGCAGTACGCTGTTGGCGATATCTTCTGGAGAACCAAAACAGACCGTTCCTTCGATGGTGGGGGCTACAAACTGACTGACGGCCTCTTGATTCAATTTCAGCAGGCGACGGCTATAGCTGAGTAACACCTCGCCTTCCGGGGTTAAACGAACCTGCCTGGCTTCCCGTAGGAATAAGCTTTTACCCAGGGTTTCTTCAAGGCGCTTGATCTGCATACTGACCGCGGCCGGAGAACGAAAAACCTGTTCAGCCGCACGGGTAAAGCTACCGCTCTCTGCAATCGCTACAAAAGATCTCAACAGATCGAATTCTAGTAATGGAGGTGAGTTTGCAAGCATAGCGACAACCATTGTTAAGTTTTTCTTAATCCTTACTTTAGTATTTTTAGTTTGTTTAAACAATAAGTGAAGGCCATTATCTATTCCGAGGTCGCGACTCATTCAACAGTTTTTAATGACTTCCAGCGCGGGGCGTTGGGGGTGAATAGAGGAGCATCGCTATGTTGTGCCATGAAATGAGGACTACCAAAACACCGACCACTAGCCTTCAGGCGATTGAAGAGAGGGTTAACGCCAGACTTCGTTCGCTGCCGTTCATTCAGGCCTTAAAAGACTGGTATGCAGGCTATTGCCGCCGCCAGGTTCTAGTCGGCCTGCTTCGCTATGATGATCACATCCTTGAGGATATGGGGCATACACGGCAAGAGTTATTAGCGATATCGAAGCTGCCTTTGAGTGCCGATGCTCACGAGGTTTTAAAGCAGTTGAAAGATCTTCGATCGCAATAAATAGGCTGTTTTTGTGCCCGGTATTTTAATAATCCAACACTGCCCGCTGTCAGACAGCCTGCACAGTAGAGGCGCTATCATTGAGCCTGTTTATTGATACAGATGTTTGAATGACCTGTCTGCTTAAGGCACACTCAGGTGAATATCTAAATCAGTGACTCTGATCCCACCTCAAAATAAAAGGAATTATTTTGAATAATAAACAGTGCTCTTCTTTTACTGTCTTTAGCGTATCGTTAATTGCCCTGGTTATTACTGCCTCTTTAATTATGCCGGACTATTTGGGTAATTTTATAGGCGGTGATTTCATCTTTTTACTCGGCATAATGTACATGTTGTACGTTGGCTGGTGGGTGGGGATCTTCATGCTGGTGATTGCTCTGGTAACAGAGTCTGGTCGGTTAAAAACAGTGTGTGGTTCATTGGCTGCCATTCATGGTGCAGGCTACCTTTTTATTGCTGTCTTTTTCTTCTTGGCTATCAGTACGGTCAGCTTGCCTGGGATTCTTTAAATGCTGATCTCTTCTCCAGTAGGAGCTGTGTCCCCACGTGGATTCTCCAATTTATATCCTGATGGTGGATTAGTTTATTTCCTTGCAGTAGTGCTCCATTACTTCTTGTTCCGCCTTGCTGATCGCTTCTTATGAAAAGAGAGGAGACTTTTGGGCGCCCAAAAGTCTCAACAACCTAAAACCGCTCCCGCTGCTTGGTCGGCTCCGCCGACTCCCTTGTGGGAGCGACGCCTCGTCGCGATAAAGTCGTCAGTAGGTAAGGTGCACAATCAGAGATAATCTGACTCAGCTTCGGATACCCATTGATTATCGAGGTGTATCTAATCTTCCTGTTCCGCCTTGCTGGGGGGGCAAGACCTTTCAACAGCTTTAGCTGGCCCGAAGGGTAGCCGCTTGCGGCTATAATAACTCGGTTGCTTCGCGCCCTCAGACAGTTCCCCATGCTATTCATTGAAAACCTGCAATGCTCGGCTGCACAGAGGGGGACTCATCCGTGCCAGGTTCTAGGCTCAATTTATTGATTTACTAACTAAATGGTAGGCCTGATCCTTAGCTCTACTACTCATTGTTTTTTGAATCAAAAATCGATTACTCTGTCCATTGATTACAGACAACACAGAGGACGTGTTATGAAAAAATTATTAGTAGCTGTAGCCCTATCAGTCTTATCAATACCGGTATCTGCAAAAGCTGACGCTCTTCAAACGGTTCACCCGTTTCACTTAGCCTTTGCGGCGGTTAACAAATGCATCGAACCGACGTCTAAAGAGCTTAATAGATTTAATGCTTGGTATTTACTAGCCTCTAACAATGCTGCTTTGGATCTGTCGATAAATCAGCGAGACATCACCTATGATCAAATAAAGGAAATGTTCGATACTGATATAGAACACGCTAGCCAAGCGGTGAATCAAGCGTTTGAAGAAACCGGCTGCCAAGCCAAAGAAATAAAAAGGTCGATAGAATTTTTTCATACACAAGTAAACACTGGTAAATAGTATCAAGAGGAGCAGTCCTGCGTATCGAAATCTCAAAGGTTTAGTTATTTTTCGCTATGAGGGCAAGAACGGCAGGCTTCTGTAGTAATCATGCCCTTACGGTGGTTTAGGCTCTGATATTTGGGAGGTTTATTTCATTGCCGCAGTAATTCATTACTTCTTGTTCCGCTCTCGCCGATCGGGTCAAGACTTTTGGGCGCCCAAAAGTCTTAACAATCTAAAACCGCGCCCGCTGTTGGATCGGCTTCGCCGACTCTCCTGCGCGTTTCGCTTAGAAACGGCGCTGCGACAGGCGAAGCCTGAACAGCTTCAGCTGGCCCGAAGGGTAGCCGCTTGCGGCTATAAACTCGCCCAAAAAACGGGCTCAGACAGTCCTCGCTCAACCCGTTCCTAAGCTGCAATGCTCGGCTGCACAGAGGGGGAGTATGTCCGTGCCGAATCGTTAATCAGCCAATTTGTATGGTTTTCATATTTAAGGCACACTCAGTGAATGGATATGTATAGCTCGGCTATGCAACTGACCAATGAGCCCGCTCATTTTCAGTGGACGAGAATGCAGTAGCTGCCTTTAGGCTTTTCTTTTGTATCAACGGGCCCCATTTATTTTAAGGAATGCTACACATGGAGAGCCGTATACCGTTACCAACGGATAATATATTCAAGTTCTACGCTTTGTTCGGATTGCTTATATTGATATTTGGCATTGGGTCAACACTTTATGTAAACAGGTCTACAAATGATTTTGTGTTTGATGTTGGAGTTGAATACGAAACACTAAGAGCTGATCCAGCACGAACGGTATTACAGGAAACACGTTTTAATTTCTTACAGAAAAAGCTAGAAGTAGCTCAAGACAATAAGAAGTTCTACTTATATAGTTTAGGTGGTGTAATTGCGATAGGGATTTTCATGATGTTCTATGGGTTCAAAAAATGGCACACCGAGGTTCAGCCAATTCAAGATGAAATAGCCCGTTTGAGCCTTGAAAAGCTTCGAAGAGAGGTAGGTGAAGATACCTAGCAAAAAAATATTAAGTTAAAGGGCTTTGACCCCTTTAATTCAGGATATGTGAATCAATGACTCTGACCCGATTGATTCCATTCGTTTTAGTGGCCGATTAGATGAGCATATCGACTTATAACATTAGTTTTTAGCTAACAGAATTTTGAACAGCCTCTCCTTTGACGATATTGTCGCTAATTTAAAGTATCCGTTAAACTGGGGAGCTTCACCTTGATCTCTTTAATCATGGACGATGGATTTCTAATGAAGAATAGAAACAATCCTAAATTACACAAAACTTTTTACTTTTGGCTAGCTCTATTTAGTCCAATTCTTATAGCTTTGGATCTTGCCTTTGTTATTTCCTTTTTTAGTCCGGAGCTGATTTTTGGCTTTTCTGCATCACAAATAAACACTCTTCTCATAGAACTTAAACTACCTATTGCCATCGCAGGGCTCTCAATTCCATTTGTTGCAATGGTTGCATCTATTCACAGGTCATCTCAAACAGCTCGCCAAATTGATGTTCAGTCTAATCAGAATATATTTTCAAATCACTTCAAACACTTAGAAGAGTTCAAAAAGTCATATTCAGAAGACGCACCTAAAGGATGGGTATCTATCGAATCCTTTTATAAAGATATTTACCCAAACACAATACTTGGTTCATTTACTCCTAATCTTCCAGATATAGACCCCAACATCATAATTAAACAGTTGTATCATGATGTTGAAAATGAGCCTTTGGAACTCTTAAATTTTTGCACTGAGAGATATTCCTCAATCTTCCATAAAATGGATGTATATCTAGATCTCGAAAACATACCTTATATCAAACCATCTGACATATTAGAACTATTTAGTAAGGTACATTTGGCCATTACGTTACATGGGCTTCACCCTTCCCCTTATATAATCACTATAGAGTCTGAAGTATTAATAAGAGAACTTGATAGAATGTATCAAGTATATGATGAGTGTTGGGGCAACATAGATTTTATAGAAGGAGCATTAACGAGCATTGATGTTCCTGATCTATATTCTCATATTAATAGTTCATTAGTGCTGAATAGAAGCAGCCTATACACTGGATTAGCAATTGCGTACGTATGGTATTACGCTCTATCAGCAACGAATCGGATGCTTATGCTTGAAAATATGACTCTTGAAAAAAAAGAGTATATGGAGACAACGATTGCTTCAATTCGCAGTATGACTCTCAACGAATACAATAAGTTTTTTGATGGACAAACAGGCACCATTAAGACGCGATACGGAATAACTTATTGATAGGTCTAATTTTATGCAAGATTCGACCTCCTACATCTCTACCAAACACAATAATAAAGTATCCTTTCAAGATTGGTTTTTCGCAAACAAAAAAGAGAGCCTAGGGCTCTCTTTAATCTTTTGATCTTAAGCTTTTTCTAGCAACGAGCTACTAGCAAGGGCGAAGCCCGTTCTAGCCACGTCTCAGCCCTTAAACCTTAATGAACTTCCTCATATTTCCTCTGAATAGCGACCAGCGCTGGTTGTGCTTCCAGCGGTGCATAGGCGATAGCCTGGTCGAAGAGTTCTTTGTTTTCCTCGGAAAGGCGTTCATCTTCATTCATGGCAGAGAGTTTCTGCATCGCTTCGATAAACTTGGGGTGTTGTTTCTGTTTCTTGGCCGGTTTCATAGGAATTATCTCCTTAAGTTGGCGACTGTATCGCAGTTAATGGCTTAGCTGCGATAGAGGGTCTGAATAAGATGAAAACCAAACTTTGTTTTCACCGGTCCGTGGATTTCCAGTACTTTCTTGCGGAAAACCACATTGTCGAACGCTTTTACCATGGTGCCTGGCCGGAATTCGCCCAGATCACCACCCCGTTTGGCAGAGTTGCAGATAGAGTAACGTTTTGCCAGACGGGCAAAGTCCTCCCCTTTCTCCAATTGTTGCTTAAGCTTGTCGGCTTCCGCTTTTGTCTTCACCAGAATATGCCGCGCTGATGCTACAGCCATATTAAAATACCTTCGTTGACCGAGTAAACTTTTTTACAGCATTCTTACTTTAAAACGGCGGCCTTTGATCTTGCCGTCCACCAGTCGGCTATGCGCTTTACGGGCTTCTTCCCGTTTTACGGCTACATAGGCAGCATAGTCATAGATATTAATTTTACCTACCACACTGCCATCAATGCCGGCTTCACCGGTCAGTGCGCCGAGGATATCGCCTGGACGTATCTTATCTTTTCGACCACCGGCGATGCAGAGAGTTCGCATAACCGGTTTTATCGGTTCATCGGTGCTGGTCTTTTTCAGACGGCTGAGTGACTCGGTCTGGAGCATTTGCGACAGGTATTCACTGATGGTATCCAGCTTATACTGTTCGGAATCACGGTAGAGGCTGATTGCCATGCCCTCTTTTCCGGCACGGCCGGTACGTCCGATACGGTGTACATAGATTTCCGGATCACGGGGCAGGTCGTAATTGATGACCAGCGACAGGTCGCTGATGTCCAGTCCACGGGCGGCTACATCAGTGGCGATAAGGATGGTATTGCTGCGGTTGGCAAACTGTACCAGTACCTGATCGCGGTCACGCTGATCCAGATCACCGTGCAGGGCTGCGGCGAAGTAGCCCAGGTTACGCAGGTGGTCTGACACTTCCCGGCACTGATCTTTGGTGTTGCAGAAAATGACAGTGGATTCAGGGCTGAAGTGGCTCAGCACCCGCGCCAGCGCGTCTGGTTTTTTGGTTTTCTCCAGGCTGTAGAAGGACTGCTCGATCTGACTGGTGCTGTGCACTGATTCGACGGTGATTTCGACCGGATCGACCTGAAGATCTGAACTGAGCTTTTTAATGCCATCAGGGTAGGTGGCTGAGAACAGCAGGGTTTGACGTTTTTTTGGGGTATTTCTGATCACTCCATCGATCTGCTCGTAAAAGCCCATATCGAGCATCCGGTCCGCTTCGTCGAGGACAACGGTCGTGCACCGGGACAGATCCAGTTTGCCTTTACGGATCAAATCCTGAATACGGCCGGGGGTGCCAACGATGATATGCGCGCCATGTTCCAGTGAACCGATCTGCGGGCCGACCGACTGGCCGCCACAGAGGGTCACTAGTTTCAGATTGTTCTTAAACCGTGCCAGGCGACGAATCTCCTGCGCTACCTGGGTACTGAGTTCCCGGGTGGGGCAGAGCACTAATGCCTGAGTACCGAAGTCCCGCTGATTGATTTTTAGCAGCAGTCCGATACCAAAGGCGGCGGTTTTACCGCTACCGGTTTTTGCTTTGGCAATAATATCTTTATCGGCCAGGGCGTGAGGCAGGCTGCGTGCCTGGATCGGGGTCATCTCCTTGTAGCCAAGGTCAGCCAGGTTGCTGAGCATAGTAGGAGGCAGGTTCAGGGAGGAAAAAGAGGTATCAGACACGGTGTACTCGGGATCAGGATTCAATTGGCCGCCAGTATACCTGATATGGGTGATTATCGCTGCTTTGTCGCGTGCGATAGGCAGGCCGATTATCCGGCAGAGATAAGAGGCTTCAGTGCCTTTGCGCTGGGTTGGAGAAACTCGCTGATATCACCGTCCAGTTTTAGCGAGAGGAGTTCGTCGGCGCGGGTTTTTCCCCGGGTGATCGCTGCGATAGGGATATTCAGTTGCGCCGCTTGTTTGCAGAAGCGAAAGCCGGAGTAAACCATCAGTGATGAACCGACAACCAGTAGTGCGTCCGATTGTTTGAGGCTATTCAATGCGCTGAAAACCCGCTCTTTGGGTACGTTATCGCCGAAAAATACGACATTTGGCTTCAACATGCCGTCACACTCGGGGCAGTTAGTCACCTTGAAACCGCTGAAATCGATGCCGTCCAGATCGGCATCGCCGTCCGGTGCTGCCGTAGCGGTGTACTGGGCAAACGCCGGGTTCTCATCAGCCATCTGCCGGTGTATCTGGTTGCGATCATGGAGTTGGTTACAGGCCATACAAATGACCTGATCGGAGCGCCCGTGCAGGTCGATTACCTGTTGTTGCCCGGCTTGCTGATGTAGCCGATCGACATTCTGGGTGACCAGCTGCTGGCAATAACCTTTCTGCTCTAATAGTTGCAAACTTTCATGCACCGCGTTGGGCCGGGCATTCGCCATTAACGGCCAGCCGATCAGGCTTCTGGCCCAGAATCGCTGCCGGGTCGTATGACGGGTCATAAAGTCCCGGTGCTGGACCGGTGGCTGACGTTTCCACTCACCATTTTTGTCCCGGTAATCCGGAATCCCGGACTGGGTACTACAGCCGGCACCGGTAAGAATAAACAGCCGGGGATGTTGATGGATAAAGTTGGTCAGGGGTTGTGCTACTGATTGCACTGCAGTCTGTTCTATCGAATACGTCATAGGGGTAGTGTAATCGCTACGGTCAGGGAGACCAAAAAAAACCGCGCAGTGCGCGGTTTTTATCTCTTATAAGAGTCTGTGTTAAGGCTGATGTTCGGCCTTATTTACCCTGCTTTGCTTTAGCTTCAAGGCGACGACGGTGCAAGACCGGCTCGGTGTAACCGTTTGGCTGAATACGACCCTGAATCACCAGTTCCAATGCAGCCTGGAAAGCAACGCTGTTATCGAAGTCCGGCGCCATTGGGCGGTAACCCGGATCGGCAGCGTTCTGACGATCAACGACCGCAGCCATTCGCTGCAGTGTTTCCATTACCTGCGCTTCAGAGCAGATGCCGTGATGCAGCCAGTTAGTGATGTGCTGGCTGGAGATCCGCAGTGTTGCGCGGTCTTCCATCAGGCCTACATCGTTGATATCAGGCACTTTGGAACAGCCAATGCCGTCATCAACCCAGCGCACAACATAGCCAAGGAGTCCCTGAGCATTGTTGTCCAGCTCGTTCTGAATCTCATCGGCAGACCAGTTAGGGTCAGTTGCAACCGGCACAGTGAGGATATCGTCCAGGCTGGCGCGATCACGAATTTTCAGTTCTTCCTGGCGGGCAAATACATCAACCTTGTGATAATGCAATGCGTGCAGTGCCGCAGCCGTCGGTGATGGAACCCAGGCGGTGTTAGCGCCGGACAGTGGATGCGCGATCTTGGCTTCCAGCATGTTGGCCATCTGATCAGGAATCGCCCACATACCTTTACCGATCTGCGCACGACCCTGCAGGCCACAAGCTAATCCGTTATCGACGTTCCAGTCCTCGTAAGCGCCAATCCAGGCAGCGGCTTTCATTTCGCCTTTGCGAATCATCGGGCCGGCTTCCATTGAGGTATGAATCTCGTCGCCGGTACGGTCCAGGAAACCGGTGTTGATAAAGACAACACGGTCTTTGGCAGCGCGGATACACTCTTTCAGGTTAACCGTGGTACGACGTTCTTCATCCATGATGCCCATTTTCAGGGTGAAAGTGTCCAGACCCAGCGCAGTTTCGATACGACCAAACAGTTCGTTGGCGAACGCTACTTCTTCCGGTCCGTGCATCTTCGGCTTAACGATATACATAGAGCCGGTGGTGGTGTTGCTGAACTGACCGGTACCTTTGACATCGTGGATGGAGATCAGGCTGGTAAGCATGCCGTCCATGATTCCTTCAGGGATCTCATAGCCTTCTTTGTCAATAATGGCGTTGTTGGTCATCAGATGACCAACGTTACGCACGAACATCAGGCTGCGGCCCTTCAGGCTTACTTCTGTGCCATCAACACCGGTGTACTTACGGTCGGGGTTCATGCTGCGGGTGAAGGTTTTACCACCTTTTGAGACCTCTTCAGTCAGGTCGCCCTTCATCAGTCCCAGCCAGTTTTTATAAGCAACGACCTTGTCTTCAGCATCGACCGCAGCAACGGAGTCTTCACAGTCCATAATCGCGGTTAGCGCGGCTTCGACGACGATATCGCTGATACCTGCAGCATCGGTAGAGCCTATCTGGCTGCTACGGTCTACTTTAATATCCAGATGCAGGCCGTTGTGTTTCAGCAGTATTGAGCTGGGTGCAGCGGCATCACCGTTGTAACCGATCAGCTGTGATTCATCCTGCAGACCGGTTTCTGTGCCGTTTGTCAGGGTGATTACCAGCTTGTTGTCGACGATGCTGTAACGCACCGAGTCTTTGTGGCAGCCAGCAGCCAGAGGGGCTGCTTCATTCAGGGTGTTACGGGCAAATTCGATGACTTTCGCGCCACGTACCGGGTTATATGCCGCGGTAATATCAGCGCCATCGGCCTCGGAGATCGCATCGGTGCCGTAGAGCGCGTCATACAGGCTGCCCCAGCGGGCATTCGCAGCGTTCAGTGCGAAGCGAGCATTCATGACGGGCACTACCAGTTGAGGACCTGCCATGGTGGCCATTTCCGGATCAACATTGCTGGTTGTAGCGGAGAAGTCTTCGCCTTCAGGCAGCAGGTAATTGATCTCCTGCAGGAAAGCTTTGTAGGCGGCAAAGTCAAAACCGCTCGCCCGGTTTTCCCGGTGCCAGCTATCAATTTGCTCTTGAATAGCATCACGCTTGGCCAGCAGTGCACGGTTTTTAGGCGCCAGATCGTGAACGATTGCGTCCAGTCCCGACCAGAACTGCTCTTCGGTAACGCCGGTACCCGGAATAACCTGCTGGTTTACAAAGTTGTAAAGCACCTCAGCAACCTGAAGGCCGCCAGCTTGAATACGTTGACTCATAATTTACTGCCCCGTTGTAGTAGTCCCGAATCCGGAGGGAGGCAACCGGATCAGATCGTTTTTTGTATGCCGAAATCCAGTGGCTCCTATCAGCGCGGCTGGTCTTTGACGGCTTGTGCGTTGCAACAATATCGTAATTAAGCAGGCCTGTCGCCCCTGACCAAGCCTAAAGTATGAGGTTTACTCCCTAGAAGGGGGGGTATTCATTTCACATTGTGGAAAAGTGCCGGAGAGGACTGGGGGTGGTCGTCTTTTGTGCTAAAAAAAAGCCGCCACAGGCAGCTTTTTTATCGCGGACTTGTTGCTCTGATACTCAGAACAACCAGCTGGTAGGCTGGGGCAGAGGCTGCTGTTTATCAAGAGCGCTCAGGCCTTTGACACAGCGGACGATAAACCAGATAAGGTTGAACAGCAGGATCAGGAAGCCGATCATGATGCCCGTTGTGATCAGGCCGATCACTGTATATAGCACACCCATCCAGAACGTTCGGATCTGCCACTGGTAATGGGTCTTTAACCACTCAGGAGCGTCGCCTTTATTGATATACGCCATAATCAGACCGATCAGGCCGGTGATACCCAATACCAGACTTACCAGATAGAGGATGTAGATGATTTTGGCATTGCCGCCTTTGTCCTTTTGCATCTCAGCAACATCATTCATTCGCGCTTTTCTCCTTGCTTTACATATTAAGAAATATTGTCACGGATTATATCTGGCAGAGGCACGGAACGACCAGTGTTATGATCCATCCACACTACTTTTGAGTAGCCTTCACTGCATAATTCATCAGGGTTTTCGGCGGTACTGAGTTCGTACCAGACCATAAAGCTGCTGCGACCGATCTCACCGATTAAACAATTTATGTTTATCGTCGCTGGGTAGTTGATTGGCCGTAAAAAAGTACAGCCGACATTGATCACCACTGGATCGGTACCGTTGCCATCCATGCTCGCACCAATCTTGGCCAGAAGCTGAACCCGCGCTTCCTCTAAGTAGCGCATATAAAGTGCGTTATTAACGTGCCCGTAGGCATCCATATCGCCCCAGCGAACCGGTATCTGGCATTGGTATAATGATCGGCGATTCTGGCTTTCGCTCATAGCAGTTTTCCTTTTGCTCTGTTTTTATAGTGATGATATTACTCAGTGTTTATCATCAGTATCGTTGTTTTTATCGGCATCGTTGCTTTTCAGATGTAGATCCATCTGAGGGAAGGCGACCTCTATATTGTGTTCACGGAATAGTTGATCGATCGCCAGATGCAGTTCATGAATTGTCCGGGTGCGCATATCCATTGAGCTGATATAGGTGCGCAGTTCAAAATCCAGAGTGCTGTTGCCAAAGGCGAGGAAATAGGCCATCGGCTCGGGTTCTGAGAGGACGTTGTTGCTTGCTTCTGCGGCCTGCAGCAACAGTTTTGTGACCTGATCGGTATCTGAGCCGTAGGCGACACCGACGGGGATAACCACCCGGGTAATGGCGTCCGTCAATGACCAGTTGATCAGCTGGTCGGTGATAAACGTCTTATTAGGGATGATGACCTCTTTACGATCCCAGTCAGTGATCGTGGTTGCCCTGATCTGAATGCGGCTGACGCTGCCGGTTACGCCACCGATAGTGACGGTATCGCCGATGCGTACCGGCTTCTCGAACAGAATGATCAGACCCGAAACGAAGTTTGCGACGATCTCTTGCAGACCAAAGCCCAAGCCAACACCCATCGCTGCGATCAGCCACTGCAATTTGCCCCATTCGAGGCCGAGAAAGTTAAGAAAACTGATCAGGCCAATGATGATAAGGGAGTACTTCAGCAGGGTTGAGATGGCAAAACTGGTTCCGTGCGCCAGGGGCAGGTAATTGAGGATCAGTAGCTCTACCAGGCTGGGCAGGTTGCGTGCGGCTATGAAGGTGATGGTTAGCGCCGCCAGAGCAAAGACTATCTGTTTCAGGGTGATCAGGCTCAGTACGCCCTCTTCCGCGCTCTCGGTGGTCCAGAGTGTGACAGTGTCCAGCACGTCCAGCGCCGGAAGAGTCCAGCCGAGGGTGAACCAGGCCAGTGTCAGAAAGATCAGTGTCGTCACTGTCTTTAACAGCATGGTGCCCTGTTCTGAGATGGTCTGAAGATCGATAAAGTTCTCTTGCAGGGGCGGTGGCGGATCTTTTTGCTCCTCCCGGGCGGAGAGTATTTCCGCTCGGCGGGCCAGCGCCTGAGCAAAATGCAGCTTGCGTTCCTCTATCAGCAGCCAGCGCCGTCCCAAATGAAAAATCAGGTAGGCAAGAATGCCGATACAGACCAGGAGAAACATCAACCCAATGAGAATGCTGGCGGACAGGGTGTAGCCCCAGAGAATCAGCCCGGCCATCGCAATATTGAATGCGATAATGATACCGATCCAGAGGCTGATGTTGCTCCAGAACCCTGACTTATCAACACTGTCCAGCCGCTGTGATGCGGTATGCCTCAGGCTGATCCAGAATAGTGTAAAACCGATAGTGATCAGCAACAGGGTAAGTCGTGCAGGGCCTGCGGTAACGATATCGCTGCCACTGAGGTCGAGTAGAAAGAGAATGGCAATCAGGGGGGTGTTAACCCAGAACAATCCACGAAGCCGTTTTTTCAAAGTGCTGGTGGTGCTTGGTGGCAGGCTAAACTGTCCCTGCAACAGGCCGTAGGGTTGCTGTAACCACTGCATGACGGTGAGATAGAGCCAGCTAATCAGGGCGAGCATATAAAAGAGGTTCTGGAGAGGTGCATCGTCGCCGTTTAGCTGCCTCCCGAGGGTATAAAGGAAGAGGGGGATGGGGAGCGCAACTAACGGCCCGTATAGCAAGGGACGAACGGTATGGCTGATGTGATCTTCGCTGACATTGCCGAGCTGCTTACACCAGAGAGGCTGGCGTCTGTTCAGATAGCGGCGACAGAATATGGCAACCGCAAGAGAGGCCAGAAACAGCGATATCGGCAGTGACAGTTTGCTGGCAAGCTGATCAAAATGCGGCTGCAACAAATGGGGCAATTCACCACCGACGGTGAGGCTGCCACTTAGAATTTGCGCAGGCCATTGTGCTGTTATGGGCTCGGCGCTGGGGAGCCAGAGAAGGTGTTTGTTAAACAATGCCTTACTGTCGCTGATCTGCAGATTAAACTGCTTCTGAATCAGGAGTAATTGAGACAGTTCACTGATCTGCTTTTGCTGAAGTGTGCGTTGCTCCTGTGTCAGTTCGCTCAGGCTGGCTTCCAATTCGGAGAGCTTGGTTCGTTGCTGTGCCGATAGGCCTTCTGTCGCGGGTGGCTGGATAGGCTGGCTGAGGGTTAACTGACTTAAACGCAATTCTTTTAGTCGGTTTTGGGTTGTTGTTGATTTCAGTGTTTTAGGTAGCTGCTGTATATGTTTACGCACCTCAGAACCGGTATAGCCCAGTCCTAAGTCCAGCTGTAACTGAATCGCTTCATATGTTTGGCGGATAACCTGTAGCTGCTGTTCCAGTTGTTTTCGACGAAGGGCGGTTTTCTCTGTTTCAGCAAGCCCCTGGCGGATCAGTTCGGCGGTTTCATTGTTTCGGCTGAGTGCCTGCTGGAGTACAGGGTTACTGTCGGTTTCCGAGGAATCAAGCTGGCTCAGGGTTTTTTCAGCGGCAGCCCTGTTTGCCTGCTGTAGTCGAAGTTCCGCCTGGTTTATCCATTGGGTGTAATTTTGAATACTGCTTTCAAGATGTTTTTGGTTTAGTAGCGCCAGCTCTGTCCGGCCGGGAAGCGCCAGTATTTCCAACTCGGTGACTTCCAGCGCCGATTCCAGTGCCAGTTGCTTATACCTGAATGCTTCATCTCTGAGCTTTTGCAGCTCTGTTGTTTGTGTGGCGGCAGGCGTAGCGGGAACAGAGCTGTTAAGCTGTTGTTCTAATGAGGATTGTTTTTCGCGCTGGCTTAACAGATATTTGTCGCTGTCACGCAGGGTACGCTTGAGCTCGTCCCGGCTTTGCTCCAGATCGATAAGTCTGGCTTTTGTCTTGACCAGCAGGGGCTGGAGTTCATCTTCAGCAATGTTTGTGGCGGGGAGTTCTGAGTCAGACTGAGGTGTAGATTTTTTTGCCTGTTCCAGTTGCTGTGGCAGCGTTTCAATTTCGCGGCGCAGATCCTGTGCCTGCTCGCGCAGGCTTATCACTTCTTGAATATGGTGCAGAGCTTGTTGGTAGACCTCGATGAAAGGACTATCCGGATCATTTTCTAATTGCTGAAGCTGGGTTTCCAGTTGATTTATTTCAGCCGTGAATTCGGAGGAAACCGCGAACCCTTTGAGGCTAAACAACATAAGGAAAATGAGTAACAGTCGCATAAATTCTGCCTTCAGATAGTCAGGATTACTATATACGCCTAACGCGATTGCACAAGGCATATGTTGTGAATCTGATCTAAATTATAGAGTAAACAGCGCTTCATGATGCGCGTTGCGGGTGGGTGTGACAGAGTAGGGGAATGGATATGCAGATGTTAAATGTCACATCATTACGTAATAAGCTCCCTGTCTATAACCGGGAAGAAGGTGTTTGCAGTAGCGAGATGCTGGAAGAGTACCTTGAATGTTATCAGCTGAATCAGATACTGCATGCCGGGCATAAGCTTTATGCGACACAGCAAACAGTGCAGGGCAGTACTTTGTTTGTACAACACTACTGTAGCCGTTATGACAGCCGGGGAACGGTGGTTGTATTACATGGTTATTTTGATCACAGTGGTCTTTATCGTCATCTGATCTCCTATCTGTTGGAAAATAGTTGGGACGTTCTGATCTATGACCTGCCCGGACACGGTTTGTCGCAAGGGGCGCCGCTCTCTATAGATAGTTTTGAAACCTATGCCAGCCAGTTGACGGAACTGTTGAACAGTCGTCAGGATCGTTTACAAGCCCCCTGGGCCTTGCTGGGCCAGAGTACCGGGGCTGCAATACTGATAGAACAGCAGTTGAAGTTTGGGCATCATAACTGGCCAGTACAGGAACAGGTTTTTCTCGCTCCGTTGGTGCGCCCTTGTGGCTGGCAGGGGATCGCTAAAAAATATCGCTGGCTGCGGTTTTTAATCCGTTCTGTTCCCCGCTCTTATGGACCGAGCTCTGCAGATAAGGATTTTCTGGATTTTGTTCGTTATCAGGATCCGCTTCAGCATCATCGGGTTCCGGTGCGCTGGATTGGGGCGATGCTACGCTGGGTTGAAAATGTAGAGCGACAGTTGGCTCATCTGCCAACGACGCCTTTATGTATTCAGGGCGTGGAAGATGAAACGGTGGAATGGCGTCATAACTTAGGTGTTATCGGTCGCTTGTATCCCGGTCTGGAGATTAAGCTGTTGCAGAAAGCACACCATCATCTGGTTAACGAGGAAACGACTATTCGATTACAGGTGTTTAACCTGATAGAGCAGGCATTGAACCGGTCGGCCCGCTAGTAAAGTGTCAGACAATAAAAAAGGCAGCCTGAGCTGCCTTTTTTAGTCGGGATGCAATCAGAACAAACGACGACAGCGGATAGTACCGTTTACCTGCTTCAGTTTGCT